>CACFWQ010000045.1 GCA_902570055.1 uncultured Pelagibacteraceae bacterium | reverse complement strand
ATGGCAAAAGATTTGGGAAGAAAAAAAATATTTTTCAAATAATTCTGATAAAAATAAAAAGAAATTTTACTGCTTAGAAATGTTTCCATATCCTTCTGGAAAAATTCATATGGGACATGTAAGAAATTATACTATAGGTGATGTTTTGGCACGTTTTAAATCGATGCAAGGATTTAATGTTCTACATCCAATGGGTTGGGATTCCTTTGGTTTGCCTGCAGAAAATGCAGCAAGAGAAAATAATTTAGATCCAAAAACCTGGACAGAGAAAAATATATCGGTCATGAAACAACAATTAAAAAAAATGGGTTTATCTTTGGATTGGAGTAGAGAAATATCTACTTGCTCTGAAGAATATTATAAACATCAACAAACTTTTTTTTTAGAACTTTATGAGAAAGGTTTAGTTTATAGAAAAGACAATTATGTAAATTGGGATCCAGTTGAACAAACTGTTTTGGCAAATGAACAAGTAATTGATGGAAAGGGTTGGAGGTCTGGAGCCCCAGTTGAAAGAAAAAAATTAAATCAATGGTTTTTTAAAATTTCAAAATTTTCTGATGAACTTCTTGAAGGACTTGATGAACTTAAGTATTGGCCTGATAAAGTTAAAACTATGCAAAAAAATTGGATTGGTAAATCTTTTGGTTGTGAAATTGATTTTAAAATTGAAGGAAAATTACCAATTAATACAATTAAATGTTTTACAACCAGACCTGATACTTTATTTGGGTTTTCTTTTTTAGCTGTTTCCGTTGATCATCCACTCTCAAAATATTTCTTGGATAACCCGGAATTTATTAAATTCAGAGGAGCATGCTCAAAAACAGGAACAACCGAAGAATCCATTGCTCTAGGAGAAAAAATTGGTTTTAAAACAAATTTATATGCCATTAATCCACTAGATGAAAAACAAAAAGTCCCAGTATATTTTGCAAATTTTGTTTTAATGGATTATGGATTTGGTGCAGTATTTGGTTGTCCAGCACATGATCAAAGAGATTTAGATTTTGCAAATAAATATAATTTAAATGTGAAAACTGTTGTAAGGCCCATTAATGAAGATGATAATTTTATTGTTAAAAAAGAAGCCTATACTGGACCAGGAATTATTATTAACTCTAAATTTTTAAATGGTTTTAAAGTTCCAGAAGACTCAATTATTAAAACTATTGAGATACTTGAAAAAAAAAAATTAGGGAAAAAAAAAATAAATTTTAGATTAAAAGATTGGGGGGTTTCAAGACAAAGGTATTGGGGTTGTCCCATACCGATGGCTTATGATAAAAATGGAAATGTTTTTCCTATTCCTAAAAAAAATCTTCCGGTAAAATTACCTGAAAACATAAACTTAAACTGCAAAGGAAACCCTTTAGATAAAGCTAAGGAATGGAAGGAAATAAAAATAGATGGTAAAGATTTAATAAGAGAAACAGATACTTTAGACACTTTTGTTGATTCTTCTTGGTATTTTATTAGATTTTGTTCTCCAAAAAATAAGGAATATGGTTTTAATTATGATGAAATAAAATATTGGATGCCTGTAGATCAATATATTGGAGGTGTTGAGCATGCAATATTACATTTATTATATTCAAGATTTTTTACGAGAGCATTAAATTATAAAAATAAAAAATTTAATTTAAAAGAACCATTTCAGGGATTATTTACTCAAGGAATGGTTTGTCATGAAACATATAAAGATGAAAATAATAAATGGCTTAGTCCAAATGAAGTAGATACTAAAGATGGTAAAAAATTTTTTTTGAAAAATAATCCTACGAAAAAAGTAGTTGTTGGCCATTCGGAATCTATGTCTAAATCAAAAAGAAATACCATTGATCCAGAAGAAATAATTGAAAATTATGGCGCTGATGCAGTTAGACTATTTATATTATCTGATAGTCCTCCAGAAAAAGATGTTCAATGGTCAGATCAAGGAATGTTGGCTTCATATAAATTTGTACAAAAACTTTGGCTACTACATAACAAGATAAAAGAAAAAATTAATTTAAAAAATAATTCTAACGAAGAATCAAGTAAACTTTCAAAGTTTACTAATCAACTAATAGATAAAGTTACAAAAAATTTAGAAAAATTTAATTACAATGTAATTGTTGCAAATTTTTATGAAGCATACAATTTTATTAACAAAGAATTAGACAAATTGGCCAATTCAAATGATTTATTAACAAACTACAAAAAAATATTATATTTAATGCTTCCATTAATACCTCATTTTGCATCTGAATGTTTGGAAGACTTGAAGGATAATAATGAAACAAAATGGCCAAAAGCAGATAAGAAATTACTTACAACTAATAGTGTTAATCTTGTTATCCAAATTAATGGTAAAAAAAGATCTATAATAAATGTTTCAAAAGGAATAGATGAGGATAAGGTAATTGCACAAATTAAAAGTGACTTAA
>CACFWQ010000044.1 GCA_902570055.1 uncultured Pelagibacteraceae bacterium | reverse complement strand
ATAACTATTGTAAAACCAGGAACACAAACTCGAAGATTTACTCACATAAATGACACAATAAATATTTGTTACCTAGCTTGGAAAAATAAAAGATGTAGGCATTATAGTATTTCAAATAGAAAAAGTTATAGCATAAATCAGATTGCCAAAATGTTTAGTTTTAAGATTAAATATCTACCACCAAGAGCTGGCGAAAGATATGCTTCAACTCTAAACAATATGAGCTTATCTAATAAAGTTTATAAATATTTTGGCAAGATAGATATTAAAGATTATATAAGTGTTTTTTTACAAAAAAATCGTTCCAAAGCTCAAATATAGAAATTCGTTGTTTACAATATTTTTTTTTTAGGTATAAATCATTCGCCTGGTGATTATTGCGAAGGGGCAATACCCGATACCATTCCGAACTCGGAAGTCAAGTCCTTCAGCGCCGATGGTACTTTGTCTTAAGACATGGAAGAGTAGGTCGTTGCCAGGCTTTTAGATTTATGAAAATAAAAAGTTCATTAAAATCATTAAAAAAAAGAGACCTTAATTCTAAATTAGTTAGAAGAAGAGGCAGGGTTTATATAATCAATAAAAAGAATCCAAAATTTAAAGCTAGGCAAAAATAATCTATGAAAAATGATAACCATGAAGAAACATGGTATAGTTTTTTTAAATTTACATTGATAGCAGTAATCGTAATTATTGTTGCAATGGTGTTGAGTTTAACATTTTTACTTTGATAAAATATCATGAAAATCGGTTCAGTTTCCGAAGATAAAAAATTTGAAAAAAGAATTGCAATAACCCCAGAAATAGCAAAAAAATATATAAACCTGGGTTTTGAAATAATATTAGCAGAAAATTATGGATCACATTTAGGTTTTCAAGATAATCATTTTGAAGAATATGGTGCAAAAATAATAAAGGATGAAGCAGGATTAATCAAAAATTCAAATATAATTCTTCAATTAGGATTGCTATCTGATGAAAAAATTTCTTATTTAAAGGAAAATCAAGCATTAATTGGTATATTTGATACCCACAAAAATAAAAAAAAATTAGAAAATTTATCAAAAAAAAAAGTAAATATTTTTTCTTTAGAATTGCTTCCTAGGACAACCAGGGCTCAATCTATGGATATACTTTCGTCACAAGCAAATTTAGCTGGCTATAAAGCAGTGATTGAGTCTTTTGCAAAATTTGAGAAAGCCATACCAATGATGATGACAGCAGCAGGAACGGTTCCAGCCGCTAAAGTTTTAGTTGTTGGAGCAGGGGTAGCCGGATTACAAGCTATAGCTACAGCAAAAAGGATGGGAGCGATTGTATTTGCAACTGATGTAAGAATGGCATCCAAAGAGCAAGTTGAAAGTTTAGGGGCAAAATTTTTAGTTGTTGAAGGATCTGAAAATTTGGAAACAAAAGGAGGATATGCCAAAGAGGCTTCAGAAGATTTTAAAACAAAACAAGAGGAATTATTAACTGAAACTTTAAAAAAAATTGATATAGTAATATGCACAGCTTTAATTCCAGGTAAAAAGGCTCCACTAATAATAAAAGATAAAATGATTGATATCATGCAACCAGGATCTGTGATTTATGATTTAGCAGCTTTACAAGGTGGCAATTCAGCATACACAAAAGTAAATGAAATTGTTGAAAAAAATGGTATTAAAATTCTTGGTGATAGCAATATATTAAATAAACTACCAACCTCCGCATCAACTTTGTACGCAAAAAATTTGTACAATTTTGTTGTTAATCTTTATGATAAAAAAAATGATAAAATAAATATTAATTTAGAAGATGAAATAATTAAAGCAACACTCGTAAAGTAGCATGGAAATAGATCCTTTTATATTTAGATTTAGTATTTTTATATTATCAATATTTATAGGGTATTATGTAGTTTGGAGTGTAACTCCATCTCTTCACACTCCATTAATGTCTGTAACTAATGCAATTTCATCAGTAATAATAGTTGGTGCTATAATTGCTTCTTTGTCTGCGGTTTCAGAAAATATTTTTGAAATTTCAAATATTTTTGGATTTTTGGCAATAATATTAGCTGCAGTAAATATTTTTGGTGGTTTTTTGGTAACCCAGAGAATGTTGCAAATGTATAAGAAAAAGAAGAAAAAATAATTATGATATCAGCAAATTTAGCTTCAATATTTTATTTAATTTCAGGGATATTATTTATTTTAGCTCTAAGAGGACTATCTTCTCCCGAAACATCAAGACAAGGAAATTATTTTGGTATGGCAGGCATGACCATAGCAATTATTGTAACATTTTTATCCATAGGAAATTTTTCTACAGGTTTAGTCCACGTTCTAATATTATTTTTAATAGGTGGATCTATTGGAGCCTTTATTGCTTTCAAAATTCCAATGACTGCTATGCCCGAATTAGTAGCTGGTTTTCATAGTTTAGTAGGTTTGGCTGCAGTTTTTGTTGCAATTTCAGCTTTCCTAAAACCAGAAGTTTTTAATT
>CACFWQ010000043.1 GCA_902570055.1 uncultured Pelagibacteraceae bacterium | reverse complement strand
GTCTTAAATTTTCATTTTCTAGAACATTAACTCCTTTGAAATTAATCTCTAATATTTTAAGTATATTGGAAACCGCCATTGAGAAACCACATTGTGGAGCATCAGGTGTCCCTTTCATAAAAAGACATACTTCATTGCTACCAATCTCGTTATTTATAAAATCTTTAGTTTGTTGATCCATATTATTCTTTCGTTTTAATTGCTAAAGCATGTAATTCATTTCCCATTTTTCCTTTAAGTGAATTATATACCATTTTATGTTGTTCTATTTTACTTTTTCCAGAGAATTGGGACGAAGTTACTGTTGCCGAATAATGGTTTCCATCTCCAGCCAAATCTTGAATATCAACTAAAGCATCAGGTAAAGCTTCTTTGATTAACTTTTCAATTTCTTTTAAATTCATTGCCATTGTTATATCATATACTTCTTTAACCAAGAGTTATGAAGTTTTTTTAATTCTTCAACAGAAAGAATTGTTTTTTCATCTATAATTATATCTTTTTCTGTTAAAATTCCAAGCTCATCATAATGCACTGAATTTTTGTTTAATATCTCTGTAACTTTTTTTAAACTATCTTTGTTTACTTCAACTATATATCTACCCTGATCTTCACCGAATAAATACTCAAACTTATTTATAAGACCTTTAAATTTACCAATTTTTATACCCTTATTTCCTTTAATACACATTTTTGAAATTGCAACAATAATACCGCCAAGAGAAATGTCATGTGCGGACTCAATAAGTTTATTATTAATTAGTTGAAGTAAAGTTTTTCCAATATTTTTCTCGTTAAACAAGTTAATTTCTGGAGGGGGTCCTTTTTTTTCTCCCAATATATCTTTTGCAAAGATACTTTGATCTATATGGCCTTCTGTTTTTCCTAAAACAACTACAAAATTATCTTTTTTTTTAAAGTCCATTGTAATCATATTTTTATAATCTTTAATTAAACCTACTCCACCAATAGTTGGAGTGGGTTTAATTCCAGTATTTTTTGTTTCATTATAAAAAGAAACATTTCCTGAAACGATAGGAAAATGTAAAAATTTACAAGCTTCATTAATACCCTGAACACATTCAACAAATTCACTCATATTTTTTTCTTTTTTCAGGATTTCCAAAATTTAAGCAGTTTGTTATAGCAATGGGCTCGGCACCTACAGAAATTAAATTTCTCCAACTTTCACAAACTACTTGTTTACCACCACTAAGTGGATGTGAATAACAATAAGAAGCAGACGAATCCACTGTAGCCGCTACTGCTTTATTTGTTTTATGAACTCTTACCACGCCAGCATCACCCCCAGGTTTTTGGATAGTATCTGCCATGACAGTATGATCATATTGCTCCCAAATCCATTTCTTATTACATATATTTGGACTTTCTAAAATTTTCTTTAAACAATCCATAACTTTTAGTGATTTAAAAATTTCTTTTTTAAATTTTAACTTTTGCGGAAGTTTAGATTTTTTCCATTTTCTGTCATACAAAGGTGCATTTTCTGAGAGAAAATCAATTGGAATATCCGCAACTCTTTTTTTATCAAAATAAATTTCAATTTTTTTACTATTGGTTGTTTTGCCAATTACTGCAAAATCTAAATTCCATTTATCAAATATTTTTTTTGCTTTTTCTTCTTGACCATTTTCAAGAATGATTAACATTCGTTCTTGGCTTTCAGAAAGCATAATTTCATAAGGTGTCATTTTTTCTTCTCTACAAGGAACTTTATTAAGATCAAGTTCGATTCCCAACTTTCCTTTTGAAGCCATTTCAACGCTAGACGAGGTTAATCCAGCAGCACCCATATCTTGAATTGATATAATCGATTTATCTGCCATAAGCTCTAGACATGCTTCAAGTAATAATTTTTCAGTAAATGGGTCTCCAACTTGAACTGTGGGTTTTTTTTCTTCAATTTTTTCATCAAATATAGCTGATGCCATACTAGCCCCATGAATTCCATCTTTACCAGTTTTAGATCCTACATAAATTACAGGCTTTCCAGCCCCAGCAGCTTTAGAATAAAATATTTTATTTTTATTAACTAAACCAAGTGTCATAGCATTTACTAAAATATTTCCATTATAAGATTCATCGAAACAAGTTTGTCCACCAATTGTAGGTATGCCCATACAATTTCCATATCCGCCAATCCCACTTACCACTCCTCTTAATAAATTTTTAGTTTTTTTATTTTGTGGTGAACCAAAATGTAATGAATTTAAATTTGCAATTGGTCGAGCACCCATAGTAAAAACATCTCTTAATATACCGCCAACACCTGTAGCAGCTCCCTGATAAGGTTCAATAAACGAAGGATGATTATGACTTTCTATTTTGAAGACAATTGCATCTTCATCTCCAATGTCAATAACACCCGCATTTTCACCAGGACCTTGAATAACATTTTTTCCTTCAGTGTGAAGTTTTTTTAAATGCATACGTGAAGACTTGTATGAACAATGTTCATTCCACATTGCTGAAAAAATTCCCAACTC
>CACFWQ010000042.1 GCA_902570055.1 uncultured Pelagibacteraceae bacterium | reverse complement strand
AGCATTAAACCATGAAGATATTGAAGTAGCAATTGGTATAATTATAAACCCAACTTTTTGAAATAATAAAACACTAATAATTATGTTTAAAAGTACTGAAAACAAAGAAATATAAAAAGGTGTCTTCGTATTATGTCTTGCAAAAAAGAAACTTGAAAATACTTTTATTAAAGCGAACGCAGGTAAGCCGAAAGCAAAATAAAACAAAGCTAATGCTGAATTGTTAACACTTATTTCAGTAAAAGACCCATAACCAAATAAAGCTGAAACAATTGAAGTTGAACCTATAAATAAAGCAAATGTAGCAGGAATACTTAAAAATAAACTTAATTCTAAAGCTTTATTTTGTATTGATTCAATTTCTAAGTTATTTTTACTTTCAACTAATTTTGATAACTGAGGTAATATCACTGTACCTATTGCAATACCTGCTATCGCAAGATTAATTTGATAAATCCTGTCTGCATAATATAAATATGAAACTGCACTAGCTTGAAATGAGGCAATAATTGTACCAATTAAAATATTTATTTGAGTTACACCAGACGAAAAAATACTTGGTAATAATTTCAAGAAAAATTCTTTAGTTTTTTTATCAATTGAAATTTTTAATGAAAATTTTGGAGAATAAAATTTTCGAACAAAATAATATAAAAACACAAATTGAGTTATCCCAGCTATAGTTACAGCATAAGAAAGATAATAAATCAGTTTGTCCCCTAAAATATTTCCATAAATTAAAACTGAGATTAAAAAAATATTTAAAATAATAGGTGCAGCAGCAGCAATTGCAAATCGATTATGAGAATTTAAAATAGCTGAAAAAAAAGATGCTAAACTAATAAATAATAAAAATGGAAAAGTTATTCTTGTTAAGTCTATTGCTAAATTCATTTTTTCTTCTTCCCCACTAAAACCTGGTGCAATAAGAAATACAAAAAAAGGCATAAATATTTCAATAATCAAAACTAAAAAAAACAAACTAAGAATTAATAAACTAAATATGTTTGTTGCAAATCTTTCAGATTGATCTTTTCCACTTGCCAATTCTGATGCGTAGCTTGGTACAAATGCTGCATTAAATGTACCTTCGGAAAATAATCTCCTAAAAGTATTGGGAATTCTAAAGGCAACAAAAAAAGCATCGGCTAAAGGCCCTGATCCAAGAAAAATTGCTATAAATATATCTCTTATATAACCAAGTATCCTGCTGATTATTGTAAAAAAACCGAATGTGGTTGTTGACTTAAACAGGTTCATAAATCATATTAGTCTTAAAATCGCTTCAATTGTATATCTTATTACACTAAATGAAAAAAACTAAAATTGATCATTACTCTGATAGAGAAGCATTAGATTTTCATAATACTAACAAATCTGGAAAAATTGAAATTATTTCATCAAAGCCTATGACATCTAAAAGAGACTTAGCTCTTGCTTATTCTCCAGGTGTAGCTGCACCAGTTAGAGAAATAGCCAAAAATCCTGATGCTGCTTATGACTATACTACTAAAGGTAATTTGGTAGCAGTTATAAGTAATGGATCAGCAATCCTTGGAATGGGAAATCTAGGTGCATTAGCATCTAAACCTGTAATGGAAGGTAAGGCAGTATTATTTAAACGTTTCGCAGATATAGATTCTATTGATCTAGAAATAGACAGTTCAAATACTGAAGAAATTATTAAAAGTATAATAAACTTTTCAAAAAGTTTTGGTGGAATTAATCTTGAGGATATTGCTGCACCAGATTGTTTTATTATAGAAAAAAAACTAAAAGAAAAACTAGACATTCCAGTATTTCATGATGATCAGCATGGTACTGCTATTATTACGCTAGCTGCACTTATTAATGCTCTAGATATATCTAAAAAGTCCATAAAAAAAATAAAAATTGTTGTTAATGGAGCTGGTGCTTCTGCAATGGCGTGTACAAACTTGTTAATTAGAAGTGGTGTTCCAAAAAAAAATATTACAATGCTTGATAGTAAAGGAGTCATACACAAAGGAAGAGATAATTTAAATCAATGGAAAATAATTTATGCAGCAGAAACAAAAAATAGAACTCTTGAAGATGCTATTAAAAATACAGACGTTTTTTTAGGTTTGTCGACTAAAGGTGTTCTTACAAAAAAAATGGTTAAAAAAATGTCAAAAAAACCTATAATTTTTGCATGCGCAAATCCTGATCCTGAAATAACACCTGAGGAAGTTAATGAAGTAAGAAAAGATGCTATTATTGCAACAGGAAGATCTGATTATCCAAACCAAGTAAACAATTTAATTGGTTTTCCTTATATTTTCAGAGGTGCCTTAGATGTTAGAGCAAAAACTATAAATGAAGAAATGAAGGTTGCTGCAGCAAATGCTATTGCTGCACTTGCTAGAGAGGATGTGCCTGATGAAGTTGTCGCAGCCATGGGAGGAGAAAGACCAAGATATGGAAAAGAATATATAATTCCATCAACTTTTGATCCTAGATTAATAAGTGTTATACCTGTAGCTGTTGCAAGAGCAGCCATAAAAAGTGGTGTAGCAAGAAAAAAAATAGAAGATTTTGAAATTTATAAAGATCAATTAAAACAAAGATTAGATCC
>CACFWQ010000041.1 GCA_902570055.1 uncultured Pelagibacteraceae bacterium | reverse complement strand
CCTAATAATCTTGATTTTTTACTAATTTTTTTTTTGAATTCTTCTATAGCGATCATATTGTATCTTTCAAACTTAAGTGTTAGTTTGTTTTATACTTAACTATCACATGACAATTGATCTTAAAACAGTAAAACATATAGCTAAATTAGCTAGAATTTCTATAAAAGAAAAAGAGGCTAAAAAATTAGCTGGAGATTTAAATTCAATATTTAAGTTTATAGAAAAACTAAACAAACTAAATACAGATAAAGTTGAACCTCTAACATCTATTGCTGAAACAACTCTTCAATTAAGAAAAGATGAAGTTAAATCAAAAAATATACGTGATCAAATACTAAAAAATTCACCAGCAAAAAATAAAGATTTTTTTGTTGTACCAAAGGTTGTTGAATAATGGATGATATAATTTCACAGAATTTAACAGAACTAATTAAAAATATTAAACAAAAAAAGATTTCTTCAGAAGATGTAACTAAAAGTTTTGTTAAAAGAGCAGAAAAATCAAAAACTTTAAATTGTTATATTACTGAAGATTTTGAATCAGCGGTCAATAAGGCTAAAGAATTTGACAATAAACCCAATTTTAAATGCAAGTTACCAGGTGTGCCTTTAGCTGTTAAAGATTTATTTTGTACAAATGGAGTAAAAACTACAGCAGGAAGCAAAATATTAAGCAATTTTGTTCCTACTTATGAATCAACTGTCACTCAAAATCTTTGGAATGAGGGAGCAATACTTCTGGGTAAATTAAATTGCGATGAGTTTGCTATGGGCTCATCCAATGAAACTAGTTTTTTTGGAAATGTCCAAAGCCCCATTGATAAGAATTTAGTTCCTGGAGGGTCTTCAGGAGGATCTGCTGCAGCTCTTGCATCTAATATTACACCAGTAACCATTGGCACAGATACAGGTGGCTCTATAAGACAACCAGCTTCTTTTACTGGTACAGTAGGACTTAAACCTACTTATGGAAGTTGCTCAAGATACGGAATAGTTGCTTTTGCATCATCACTCGACCAGGCAGGTCCTATGGCAAAAAATGTTAAAGACTGTGCTTTACTTCAAGAAATTATTAGCTCCCATGATTTAAAAGATTCTACCTCAATTAACTTTGAAAGAAAAAATTATAGTGAACTTTTAACAAATGATATTAAAGGAAAAAAAATTGGGATACCCAAAGAATATAGAATAGATAATATGCCAAAAGAAATTGATAATTTATGGCAAAAAGGAATAAACATTATTAAAGAAGCAGGTGGTGAAATAGTTGATATTTCGTTACCCAATACAAATTATGCTTTACCCGCTTATTATATTGTAGCTCCAGCAGAAGCATCATCAAATTTAGCAAGATATGACGGAGTAAAATATGGATTTAGATCAATAGGAGAAAATTTAATTGACATGTATGAAAAGACAAGATCAGCCGGTTTCGGAAACGAAGTGAAAAGAAGAATTATGATTGGTACTTATGTACTTTCTTCGGGATACTATGATGCATATTATTTAAAAGCTCAAAAAGTAAGAAGGTTAATTAAAAGTGACTTTGATGAAGTTTATAAAAAAGTTGATGCCATATTAACACCATCAACACCAAGTTCAGCCTTTAAAATCGGTGAAAAAACTGATGATCCAGTATCAATGTATTTAAATGATATATTTACAGTCCCAGTTAATCTAGCTGGTTTACCAGCCATATCAATACCAGCAGGAACTGATTCAAAAGGATACCCTTTAGGACTTCAAATAATCGGAAAAGCCTTTGACGAACAAAATATTCTTAATATTGCTTACTCTATGGAAAAACAAATTAATTTTAAAAATAAAATAAATGATTGGTGGATATGATGGTAAAAAATCAATCTAAATATTTGATAAAAAGAAACAACAACGAGTATGAAGTAGTTATAGGTTTAGAAGTGCATGCTCAAGTTTTATCAGAATCAAAACTTTTTTCTAATTCGCCAACTAAATTTGGCGCTGAACCAAATACACAAGTAAGTTTAGTTGACGCAGCATTTCCTGGAATGTTACCAGTGATAAATGAGTTTTGCATAAAGCAGGCTGTAAAGACTGGAATAGGGTTAAATGCTAAAATAAATAAAAAATCAATTTTTGATCGAAAAAATTATTTTTATGCTGATTTACCGCAAGGTTATCAAATTTCTCAATATAAAAACCCTATAGTTGGAGAAGGTTCTGTTGTTCTAGATTTACCCTCTGGAGAAAAGATAGTTGGCATTGAAAGACTTCATCTAGAGCAAGATGCTGGTAAAAGCATCCATGATATTGATCCACAAAATACCCTTGTCGATTTAAATAGATCTGGAGTTGCATTAATGGAAATTGTAAGCAAACCTGATTTAAGATCACTAGAGGAAGTAAATGCTTATATTAAAAAGCTAAGATCAATTATGAGATATTTAGGCACTTGTGACGGTAATATGCAAGAAGGTTCTTTAAGAGCCGATGTTAATGTTTCTGTGAGAAAAAAGGGAAATAAAGAATATGGCACTAGATGTGAAATAAAAAATGTAAACTCAATTAAATTTATGCAAATGGCAATTGATTATGAGGCAAATAGACAGGTTGATCTTATAGAAGGGGGCGGAACTATTGATCAGGAAACGAGGCTTTTTGATAT
>CACFWQ010000040.1 GCA_902570055.1 uncultured Pelagibacteraceae bacterium | reverse complement strand
GGCGATGGTTTGGAGTTCAGTTTGTAATTTTAGAAAATTAAATTAAATTTTTTAACTTTTTGCTTGTTGGTAATAATTTTACTTTATCAAAATCTTTTAGCGAATTCTGTTTAATAATTTTTATTAATATTTTTGTATACTCTTTTCCTGTTGCTGCATATTGATCTAAACTCTCGGCTAAAATTAAACTATCTAATTCTTCTTCATTGTCTCTTGATACTGCTCTTAATTTTCTAAACTTTCTATAGCTTGAGTGTGTATTTAAATTTCTTTGATAGGCTCTAATTGATGCTTGAAGTATTTGAAACTTCATTATTTTATGACTTTTATCTTTATCAATAGACTTTGGTTTAATACCTTCTCCTGAAAATGTCCATTGCCCAAACAAAGCATTACCTTCTAATGCAAATCTTGAAGTTCCCCAACCAGTTTCTTTTGCAGCTTGTGCTATTGCTAACGAAGTGGGTATTTCATCCATCCTAATTTTAAGAGTTAATAAATCTTTATTTTTAACTCCATACTGTTTGAATTTCTTTTTTAGCCACTTTATTTCAGCTTTAGAATTATTATTTTTATTTAAAATGCTAAAAAGTTTTCTTCTATCATATTTAATTTGATTATTTTCTTCCAAAATTAAAGGAAGAATTATTTGGATAAATAAATTTTTTCTTTTTTTTGTATTTTCAATCATTTTCATCTCTTTTGGCAAAAGAGATAAATTGATAGGTTTAACAAGTTTGTTTTTTCTTACATCATCTAAACTGTAATTTGTATCTTTAAATAGTTGCTCAATTGTCATAGCACTAAGTCTAACAACGTCTGTTGGCATATTTTCGAATTCAAATACATCTTCAAAAATTTCAGTAGTATTAGTTAAATCACTATCTTCTTCTAATATTTTTCCACTTAATGTTTTTTCGAAATTAATTTTTGATTTATTGTTAACCTCTTTGTTATTTAGTAATAAATTTTTATATGAATTTACTAATATTGGAACAAAGAAGAAAATTATAATAATAACTAAACCACTTAAACTAGTATAAAAAAAACTTTTTAAATTATTATTCTTGTTTTTTTTAAATTTAGTTACATACTTAAAACTGCTTAATTTATTAATTAACAATTTTTTATATTTTGTAAAAAGTAGTTTGTTTTTTTTTGTCATATTCTAATTATATTTTTAATTTTCTACTGCAACCACCTCTTTAATTTCTGGAATATAATGACATAATAGATTTTGTACACCTTGTCTTAAAGTTACAATTGAACTAGGACATCCTGAACAACTACCTTGCAATTGAACTTTGACAACTCCATCTTTAAAATCTTTAAATTTAATATCACCGCCATCTCTTGCTACAGCTGGCCGAATTTTGGTATCTAATATTTTTATTATTTTTTTTTCAATTTCAATTAAATTTTTTTCTGGATTATTTTTCACATTTTTATCTATTACAAATTTTTTTCCAGACTGATAAAATTCGTTAATTAATGATATGGCTATATGCTTTATATCTTCCCAATCAGTACTATTTTCTTTGTTTATCGAAATAAAATCTTTTCCAAGAAATATTCCCGTTACACCATTAATTGAAAGAATATTTTTAACCAATTCATTATCAGCCTCTTCCTTTTTGGTTATCTCACAAGGACCACTATTTGACACAATTGCGCCAGGCAAAAATTTTAGTGAATTAGGATTTGGTGTTTTTTCAGTTTGAACTAGCATAGGCTATATATAATCAATATATAAAAAAATAAAAGCTAAGAATTGCAAAGACATTAAAAACCAACTAATTTTTTAATTTCATTAACTTTTTTTGATGCGAAATTATCTGCTTTATTGCTTCCTTCGGCAAGTATTTTATCTAGGCTACTTTCATCTTTTAATAAATCTTTTATTTTTTTAGCGATAGGATCAATTTTTTCAACTAAAAGTTCTGAAAGCTTATTTTTAAAAAAAGAAAAATTTTTACCTTCAAACTCTATTTTAGTTTTATCAGTTTTTTGATTTGAAAGGCTAGAATAAATTCCTATTAAATTTTCCACCTCAGGTCTTTTTTCTAAATTGTCCTTTAAACCTGGCATAGGGGAAGTATCTGTTTTTGCTTTTTTAATTTTATTTATAATTAAATCTTTATCATCTGTAAGATTTATTCTACTAAAGTCTGAAGGGTCTGACTTACTCATTTTTTTAAAACCATCTTTTAAACTCATAATTCTTGAAAACTGTTTTTGAATTAATGGTTCTGGAACTTTTAAAAAATCTGGAGCATTAAAATCATGATTAAATTTTTGAGCTATATCTCTACACAATTCTAAATGCTGTTTTTGATCTTCACCAACTGGTACATGAGTTGCGTCATAAAGCAATATATCGGCAGACATTAATACTGGATACACATATAGGCCTACACTTGCTTTTTCTTTATCTTTCCCTGCCTTTTCTTTAAATTGAGTCATTCTACTTAACCAACCCATTCTAGAGACACATCCCAATATCCATGCTGCCTCGGCATGGGCAGAAACAGCTGATTGATTAAATATAATACTCTTGTCAGGATTAAGACCGCTTGCAATAAAAGTTGCTACTGTTTCCCTAATATTTTTTTTTAAAATTTTAGCATCTTGCTTAACAGTAATGGAATGAAGATCAACAACGCAATAAACACACTCATTTTTTTTATCATTTTGTAATTCAACAAAATTTTTTATTGCTCCCAAATAATTACCTAAATGAAGATTCCCTGTTGGTTGTACACCTGAAAAAATTTTTTTATTCATTACTATTTATAGTCTAATTTAATATCATTTATTTTAAAAGCTTTAGTAAAAATTGAAA
>CACFWQ010000039.1 GCA_902570055.1 uncultured Pelagibacteraceae bacterium | reverse complement strand
TCTTCATTTTTCCAAATTTTTTTTTCATTATTATTTCTTCCACACCCATAACAATAGCCAGTGACAGGGTCAGTTTTACAAATACTTATACACGGTGAAATGATCATATGTTTTAAATTTATATACTTATATTTTAATATTCAATATATTCATAATTATTGATATTGGACAATTTTAATCAATAATATATAAAGCTGAATAATTTGTGGGCGAGTGGCGGAATTGGTAGACGCGTTGGTCTTAGGAACCAATAGTGCAAGCTGTGAAGGTTCGAGTCCTTTCTCGCCTACCATATAAAAAACTATGAAAGTAACTTTAGAGAATAAAAAAGGTTTAAATAAAGATCTTAAAGTTTTTATAGATAAAAAAACTATTAATACTTATATGAATGATAAGTATGAAGAGATCAAAAAAACTATAGTATTAAAAGGATTTAGACCAGGCAAAGTACCAAAAGAAGTTTTAAAAAGACAATTTGGAAAAGCAATTTTTGGAGAAGTACTTGATAAAGTTTTAAAAGATACAAGCTCTAAAGCCCTAGATGAAAAAAAAATAAAACCTGCCGGACAACCAAAAATAGATTTAAAAACTTATGGCGAAGACAAAGATCTAGAGTATGTAATTTCAGTTACAGAATTACCAAAAGTTGAAATTAAATCTATCGAAAATATTAAATTTAATGAATATAATGTAAAAATAGAAGATTCGGAAACAGACAAAAGAATTAATGAGATAGCAAAAAATCAGAAAAATTTCAAAGAGGTATCTGAAAGCATTAAATCTTCCGAAGGAGATTTAGTTGTCTTTGATTATAAAGCAACAATTGATGGCAAAGAATTTAAAGGAAGCGAAGGCCAGAATACCCAAGTAGAACTTGGCAAAGACTTATTCATTAAAGGTTTTGACAAACAGTTAATAGGTTTAAAAAAAAATGATGATAAAATAGTTAATGCTGTTTTGCCAGAAAATTATCCACAAAAAGAATTTGCAAATAAAAAAGCAAAATTTAATTGTAAAATATTATCAGTTAAAAAATCAGAAGAAGTAAAAATTAATGATGAGTTTGCGAAAAATTTAGGCGCAAAAGATTTAAATGATTTAAAAAAATTAATCTCAAAACAAATTAATGATGAATATAAAAATTCTTTAGATGCTTTAGGTAAAAACCAAATTTTAAAAGAGATTGAAAAATTCAAAGTAGATGAAATTCCAGAAAATTTAATTGCAGATGAAGTTAAAATTTTATCACAAGGCATGAAAGAAGATGAAATAAAAAATAAAAAAAAAGAATTTGAAGAAACAGCAAGAAAAAGAATTAAAATTGGATTAATATTAAATGAATTTGGCGAACAAAATAAAATTAAAGTTGAAGAACATGAAATTCAAGCGGAAGTTCAAAAACAATTAAGAATGATGCCAGGTCAAGAAAAAATGGTAATGGATTTTTATCAAAAAAATCCATCTGCTTTAGCTAGCCTAAGAGGAAATGTTTATGAAGATAAAATAATTAATTTAATTAAAAGCAAAGCCAAAGCCAACAAAAAAGATATTACAAAGATTGAGGCTGAAAAAATTTTAAAAGAAGCTCATGAACATAGTCACCCTCATAATCATTCACATGAAGGAAATGACAAGAAAAAAACTCAATCAAAGATAAAACCACAACAACCAAAAAAGGCCAAATCTATTGGCTCAAAAACAAAAAAAACAAAAAAAGTTAGCAAAAAGTAATCACAAGTTGTATAAGTTAAACGATTCGATTTATGACTACAAAAATATCTGAACATATGAATAATTTAATTCCAATGGTTGTGGAGCAATCTAGTAGAGGAGAAAGAGCTTATGATATTTATTCTAGACTTTTAAAGGAAAGAATTGTTTTTGTAGTTGGCCCAATTAATGACAATGTAGCATCTCTAGTTACAGCACAATTATTATTTTTGGAATCTGAAAATCCAAAAAAAGAAATTTATCTATATATAAATACCCCAGGTGGATTGGTAACAGCTGGATTAGGAATCTATGATACAATGCAATATATAAAACCTGACGTATCAACTTTATGTATTGGCCAAGCAGCTTCAATGGGATCCTTTCTTCTTGCTGCTGGTCACAAAGGTAAAAGATTTTCTTTACCCAATTCAAGAATTATGGTTCATCAACCCTCAGCAGGTTTTCAAGGTCAGGCAACAGATATTGAAATTCATGCTAATGAAGTTCTTTCTTTAAAAGAAAGACTTAATAAAATTTATTCCAAACATACTGGAAAATCAGCAGAAGATATTAAAAAAGCACTTGAGAGAGATAATTTTATGACACCCGAAAGTGCAAAAGAATTTGGTTTGATTGATCAGGTAGTTGAAAAAAGAACTTAATCTACAATATCTTGTTTTATCTTCAACCTAGACTTGATTATAATGACTCTCATGTAATAAAGTACTCTAATTGATTCGTTAAAAACTTTTTATGACAAATAATAATAAAAATATTCTTTACTGTTCTTTTTGCGGCAAAAGCCAACATGAAGTTAAAAAGCTTATTGCTGGACCAACTGTATTTATTTGTGACGAATGTGTTGAGTTGTGTATGGATATTATTAAAGAAGAAAGCAAAGATACTTTTGTAAAACATCAAGATGGATTGCCTCCTCCAAAAGAAATCTGCAGTGTTTTAGATGATTATGTTATTGGACAAAAGTTTGCAAAAAAAGTTTTATCAGTTGCTGTACACAATCATTATAAAAGACTAAATTATGAAAATAAAACAAGCAAAACTGTTGAACTTGCAAAATCAAATATACTTTTGGTTGGCCCAACTGGTTGTGGTAAGACTTTGTTAGCTCAAACTCTGGCTAGAATTTTAGATGTTCCTTT
>CACFWQ010000038.1 GCA_902570055.1 uncultured Pelagibacteraceae bacterium | reverse complement strand
TAGTGCCTCCAATAATTCCTCCAAGACCTAAAACTCCTGACTCATCAGTTATTGCGCACATTTTGTTTTCAAGTATATATTTTTTATTGTCTAAAGCCTCAAATGACTCACCTTTTATTGAGTTTCTAACAATAATATTTTGGTCAATCTTATCAGCATCATATGCGTGTAAAGGTCGGTTTAAATCAAACATTATATAATTTGTAACATCGACAATTGCTGAAACTGGTTTCAGTCCTAAAGAAATAATTCTTTTTTTTAACCAGTCTGGACTTTCTTTATTTTGGACATTTTTAATGTAAACACTTCCAAAAATACCACATCCTTGTCCTTTTTCTTTTTTTATTGAAACTTTAATTGGATTTTTAAATTTTTGATTTATTTTAATTGGGGGTTGTTTTTTTAATCGACCTAAACCTGAAGATGCCAAGTCTCTTGCAATACCTCGAACGCCCAAACAATCGGGTCTATTTGGTGTAATCGCAATATCTAGCGTTTTTTCTCCTATATTTTTGAAATATTTTTCGCCAATATTTTTTTCTTTTTTATTTAATTCAATAATTCCTTCTTGATCTAAAGATTCATCAAGTTCATAACCTGAGCAAAGCATGCCGTATGATTCAATTCCTCTTATTTTTGCTACCTTTAATTTCATATTGGTTTTTGGAATCACTGCACCTGGAGGAGCATAAACTGCAAACAGTCCATCTCTAGCATTTTGAGCTCCACATACAACTTTAACTAAGTTTCCAGAACCTATATCAACATCACAAAGCTTTAACTTGTCTGCGTTTGGATGTTTTTGGGATTTCACAATTTTACAAATAATAAAATTATCTAAATTAGCATTTGATGATTTTATACTTTCTACCTCAAGACCAATTTCTGTTAAACGTTCTGCTATTTTATTTAAGTTTGCATTTGTATCTAGATGATTTCTTAACCATGGTAATGAAGTTATCATCTGCTTAAACCTCTATAATTTGTTGGTATATCTAGTGGGTCAAACCCGTGAAATTCTAACCATCTAATATCACTTTCAAAAAAAGCTCTTAGGTCATTAATTCCATATTTCAACATAGCCAATCTATCAATACCTACTCCAAAAGCATAACCTTGGTATTTTTTTGGATTTACTTTTACATTTTTTAAAACATTAGGATGTACCATTCCACAACCAAGAATTTCTAACCATTTATCTCCTTCGCCAATTTTAATTTTTCCATCTTGTATTTTGTATCCAATATCTACTTCTGCGGAAGGTTCGGTAAAAGGAAAATGGCTAGGTCTAAATCTAATCTTTACTTTATCTACTTCAAAAAATTTTTTAACAAAATAATATAAACAACCCTTAAGATGACCCATATTTATATTTTTATCTATATGTAATCCTTCTAATTGATGAAACATTGGTGAATGAGTTTGATCACTATCGTGTCTATAGGTTCTTCCGGGTGCAATTATTTTAAATGGTGGTTTGCCTTTCAGCATTGTTCTAATTTGTACAGGAGATGTGTGTGTTCTTAAAAGTAAATCTTTAGAATGATTGATATAAAAAGTATCATGCATATCTCGTGCAGGATGGTTTTCGGGAGTATTAAGTGCAGAAAAATTATAATATTCATTTTCAATATCTGGCCCTTCTTCAACAGAAAAACCTATTTCAGAAAAAATAGAAGTTACTTCATCAATTACTTGTGAAACAGGATGAATTTTGCCAGTATAGTAGGTTCTTCCTGGTAGGGTTATATCAATATTATCATTTTTAAGTTTTTTATTTATTTCTTGATTTAGAATTTCTTCATTTTTTTTTAAAATTAATTCTTGTAGTTCATTTTTTAATAAATTTATTTCTGAAGCGTAATTTTTTCTTTTTTCTTCAGGAACTGATCCGAGTTGTTTAAATTTTATTGTTATGATCCCATTTTTTCCAAATAATTCTGTTTTAATTTCATTGAGCTTGTTTTGATCTAAAGACTTATTTAATTGTGAAAAATATTGATCTTTTATTTTTTTAATCTCTGACATAATTACAGATTATTTCTTAACAAAAGAAAAACAATAGGGAAGATTAATTTAGAGCAGATTGTGCTTTTTTTACGATTGTTTTAAAGGCTTCAGGGTTTTCATAGGCTATTTCTGCTAATACTTTTCTATCTAGTTTAATGCCTGATTTACTTAGCCCATTTATAAATTTTGAATATGTTAGTCCTTCTGCCCTAACACCTGCATTAATTCTTTGTATCCATAATGATCTAAATTCTCTTTTTTTTGCTCTTCGATCTCTATAAGCATATTGCATTGCCTTTTCCATGGCTTGCCTTGCAACTCTAATTGTGTTTTTTCTTCTTCCCCACTGTCCTTTTACAGTTTTTAAAATTTTCTTATGTTTTGCATGACTTGTTACGCCTCTTTTAACTCTTGCCATTTTATCCTCTTAAACTGTAAGGCATATATGATTTAACAATTTTGCTATCTTGTTTTGACATCACTGTTGTGCCTCTTTGATTTCTAATTTGCCTATTAGATCTTTTAATCATTCCATGTCTTTTTCCAGCCTGAGCCATAATTACTTTTCCCTTAGCTGTAATTTTAAATCTTTTTTTCGCTGAACTTTTGGTTTTCAATTTCGGCATAATTTGATGAGGTTATACAAATATTAAATTAGATTTACAACAATATATTATGGTCTATAGAGGCTGAATTACCATGATCATTTGTTTTCCATCAAACTTGGGGTTCATCTCTACTTTTCCAACCAATTTTGTATCTTCCTGAATTTTCTTCATTAAATCATCACCAAGGTTTGAGTGTTGTAGTTCTCTTCCTTTAAATCGAATTGTAAATTTAACCTTGTCACCTTTAGAAAGAAATTTTTGTGCATTTTTTAATTTAAAATTATAATCATGTGTTTCTGTAACAGGTCTTAATTTTATTTCTT
>CACFWQ010000037.1 GCA_902570055.1 uncultured Pelagibacteraceae bacterium | reverse complement strand
TTTTTCCATTGTCAGTAGATTTAATTATCCATTCGCAATGTAAAGAATTTGGTAAAGCTATATAAATTATATCAATATCTTCACATTTTAATAGATCCTCATATTTATTAAAGCAACGATTTTCATTAATTTGAAAATTTTTTTTAAAGTATTCAAGCTTGTTATTATCTGTGCTGGAAATTCCAATTAATTTGGCATTCTTTACATTTTTAAAAGCATCAGCAAATTTTAGGGCAATATTTCCTAAACCAATAATGCCCCAGTTAATTTTTTTCATAAAATCAAACTTTGTTTATTTTTAAAACACCTATGAATGCTTCTTGAGGTATTTCTACCCTCCCAAATTGTTTTGATCTTGCTTTTCCTTTTTTTTGTTTATCAAGTAACTTTCTTTTTCGATCCCTTGCACCACCGCCATGAATTTTAGTTAATACATCTTTTTTAAAACCTTTTATTGTTTCTCTTGCAACAATTTTTCCGCCAATAGCAGCTTGGATTGGTATCATAAAATTATGTCTTGGTATTAGATTTTTCAATTTTTCACAAACTTCTCTACCTATGGATTGAGCAAAATCTTTATGAACCATCATTGCAAGAGCATCGACGGGCTCTGTATTTACTAAAATTCCTAATTTTACTAAATTTCCTTCTCTGTGTTCTATAATTTCATAATCAAAGCTCCCATATCCACTAGTCATAGATTTTAATCGATCATTAAAATCGAAAACTACTTCATTTAATGGAATTTCGTAGCTTAGAACTGCTCTATTCCCAGAATAACTCAAATTAGTTTGCATTCCTCTTTTATCCTGGCATAATTTTATTATAGATCCAAGGTATTCATCTGGTGTTATGATTGTTGCCTTAATCCAAGGTTCTTCAATAAACTTTATATGTGTTGGATCGGGTAAGCTTGAAGGATTTTGTAACTCCATAACATCTCCTTTATTTAAATGAACTCTGTAGACCACACCAGGAGTAGTAGTTAATAAATTAATATCAAACTCTCTTTCTAATCTTTCAGTAATTATTTCTAAATGTAATAAACCTAAAAAACCACATCTAAAACCTAATCCAAGAGCAGAAGATGATTCCGCTTCATAAGAAAAACTGGCATCATTTAGTTGAAGTTTTGCTAAGCCATCTTTTAATTTTTGATATTCAGAACTATCGACTGGAAATAGTCCACAAAAAACTACTGGCTTGCTTGGTTTAAAACCTGGAAGTGCTACTTTTAATGGTCTATTTACTTCGCATATAGTATCTCCTACTTTAGTCTCTGATAAATTTTTTATACCAGTTATAATAAAACCAATTTCTCCTGAGTTTAGTTCATTAACATCTTTTATTTTAGGAGTAAAAACTCCAACTTTTTCTACAATATATTCTTGATTAGTAGACATCATTTTTATTTTCATATTTTTTGAAATTTTTCCATCAATTACTCTAACCAAAATTACAACCCCAAGATATGAATCATACCAACTGTCAACTAGTAAACATTTTAAAACTTCTTCTTTTTTACCTTTTGGACTAGGTAATGCTTTTATAATTTGTTCTAATATTTCATCAATTCCCTCACCTGTCTTTCCAGAGCAGGAAATTGCATTACTAGTATCGATTCCTATTACATCTTCTATTTGTTTTTTTGTTTTTTCTATATCTGATGCTGGTAAATCTATCTTGTTCAATACTGGAACAATTTCATGATTTATATCTAACGCTTGATAAACATTTGCTAATGTTTGAGCTTCTACTCCTTGGGTACTATCAACAATTAAAATAGATCCTTCACAAGCATATAAAGATCTGCTGACCTCATAACTAAAATCTACATGACCTGGAGTATCAATAATATTTAAAATGTAATTTTTTCCATCTTTTGATTTGTAATTTAATTTAACGGTTTGAGCTTTAATGGTTATTCCCCTCTCCCGTTCTATGTCCATAGAATCTAAAACCTGAGCCTTCATTTCCCTTTCTGTAAGACCTCCACATTTGTGAATAAGTCTATCTGCAATTGTAGATTTGCCGTGATCAATATGAGCTATAATTGCAAAATTTCTAATATGATCGATAGTTGACATTACGATCTTAGTGTTGCACCTGTAATTTCTTGAACTATTGATATAATTTTTTTACTAATTTCTTCTATATCACTATCACTTAAAGTTTTATCTTTAGGTTCTAAAGTTACATTAAAAGCAATAGATTTTTTTCCTGGAGCAATATTGTCTCCTTGGTAAACATCAAAAATTTTTACGTCCTTAATTAAATTTTTATCAATCTTCTTAACCAAATTAATAACTTCTCCGGAACTATATTTTTCGTCGATAACAAAAGCAAAATCTCTAACTACTCTTTGATAATCGGAAACTATAAATTTTGGTTTTGTTTCTCTAATTTTTTTTCTTGAATCGGGTATATTGTCCAAAATGATTTCAAAACCTAAAATATTATCAGTTCTAAGATCTAACTTTTTAATAATAAATGGATGTATTTCCCCAAAGTATGCTAATTCTGGACCACTTGAAGAGCCCAATGATAACAAGCCAGACCTTCCTGGATGGTACCATTTTTTTGTTTTATTGCTTACAATGATCTTGTCTCTATTGATGCCAATTTCATTTAAAGTCCTTAGGACATCATTTTTAATATCATAAACATCAAAATTTCGTTCTTTTTCTATCCAATTTTTTCTAGAATATTTTCCTGTTTTAATTGCACCAATCATTGTTGATTGTTCTCCTGGTTTGTTACCTATAAAAACAGGACCTATTTCAAACATCATTAAATCTTCAAAATTTCTATGAATATTTTTTTTCGCGCTGATCATTAAATTTGAAAGAAGAGATGATCTTAATACGTCAAGATCACTTGAAATTGGATTTGATAATTTAATTTCATTTTTTAATTCTGAAAAAAGATTATCTATTTTTGAATCTGTAAATGACCAGGTAACTGCTTCCGTATAACCTTTTGATGCTATAGACCTTTGAGCAAAATGAAAAGTTTTTTGTTTGTTATTTAAAGTTTCTTTAATATTTTCTTTTTCAGGATGTATTAAAGGCACTTTGTCATAACCTTTAATTCTTGTTAACTCTTCGATAAGGTCTATATCTTCTTTTATATCTGGCCTCCAAGTAGGCGGTAAAACTTTTATTTTTTTTCCGCTTACTTTTACAGAACATCCTAATGAGGTCAAAATTTTTTTAATTTCTAAACTTGTGATTGCAAAACCAATTACTTTTAAAAACTTTTCTGTTTCTAAATCAATTGTTTTTCTTTCATCTTTTATTTTTCCTACTATTGAAAAATCACTTGC
>CACFWQ010000036.1 GCA_902570055.1 uncultured Pelagibacteraceae bacterium | reverse complement strand
AGTGTCTAAATCTATTAGATAATTTAGACCGTGCTAAAAATTCTTTAGAAAATGATGAAAAAATAAAAGGTACTGATGCATTAAAAAAAACACTCGATCATCTTGATGTGGTAAAAAAAGATTTAATTTCTATTTTTAAAAAAAATAATATTGAAGAAATATCAGCAGTGAACAAAAAACTTGATCCAAATCTTCATCAAGCAATGATGGAAATAGAAGATTCCAGTAAGGAACCCGGAACTATAGTTCAAGAAATTCAAAAAGGCTTTAAGATGAAAGATAGGTTACTCCGTCCATCATTGGTTGCTGTATCTAAAGAAAGTGAAAAAAATGTTGAAAAAGGCCAAGAAAAACAAAAGAAATAATGATTAAAACAACTTGTACATTAAAAATTAACACTTATATGAAACAAAGGTATCATTTATGAGCAAAGTAATAGGCATAGATTTAGGAACAACAAATTCATGTGTATCCATTATGGAAGGCACACAGGCAAAAGTATTAGAAAATGCTGAAGGAACAAGAACAACTCCTTCAGTTGTAGCATTTACAGATACTGATGAAAAACTTGTTGGACAACCGGCAAAAAGACAAGCCGTAACTAATCCTGAAAATACAATCTTTGCTGTTAAAAGATTAATTGGAAGAAACTTTGAAGATTCTACAGTAAAAAAAGATATAGAGACAGCGCCTTTTAAAATAGTCAATTCAGAAAAAGGGGATGCTTGGATAGAAGCAAAAGGAAAAAAATATTCTCCTTCACAAATCTCTGCTTTTATTCTTCAAAAAATGAAAGAAACAGCTGAAAAATATTTGGGACAAGAAGTAAAAAAAGCTGTAATTACCGTGCCCGCATATTTTAATGATGCTCAAAGACAAGCAACTAAAGATGCTGGAAAAATTGCAGGATTAGAAGTTTTAAGAATAATTAACGAACCAACGGCTGCATCTCTAGCCTACGGTTTAGATAAAAAAGCTAACAAAAAAATTGCGGTCTATGATCTGGGTGGTGGAACTTTTGATATTTCAATTTTAGAATTAGGTGATGGAGTATTTGAAGTTAAGTCAACCAATGGTGATACATTTTTAGGTGGTGAAGACTTTGATAATACTATTGTTAATTATTTAGCTGATGAATTTAAAAAAGAAAATGGAATTGATTTAAAAACTGATAAATTAGCTCTACAAAGACTAAAGGAAGCTGCTGAAAAAGCCAAAATAGAATTATCCTCAGCTGAACAGACAGAAGTAAATTTACCTTTTATTACTGCTGATAAAACTGGTCCAAAACATATCGCTCTTAAAATGACTAGAGCTAAATTAGAAGCTCTAGTAGAGGACTTAATTGGCAGAACAATTCCACCATGTAAAACAGCATTGAAAGATGCAGGATTATCAGCTGGTGATATCAATGAAGTAATTTTAGTTGGTGGTATGACTAGAATGCCAAAAGTGATAGAACAAGTAAAAAATTTTTTTGGAAAAGAACCAAACAAAAGTGTAAACCCTGATGAGGTAGTTGCAATGGGTGCTGCTATTCAGGCTGGTGTTTTACAAGGAGATGTTAAAGATGTTCTTCTTCTTGATGTAACCCCTTTATCGCTGGGAATAGAAACTTTAGGCGGTGTTTCAACTAAACTAATTGACAAAAATACAACAATTCCAACCAAAAAAAGTCAAGTTTTCTCAACAGCTGAAGATAATCAGCCCGCTGTTTCTATTAGAGTTCTTCAAGGAGAAAGGGAAATGGCAACCGATAATAAATTGCTTGGTAATTTTGAATTAGTAGGAATAGCACCTGCTCCAAGAGGAGTTCCACAAATTGAGGTGACATTTGATATAGATGCTAATGGAATTGTTAACGTATCTGCAAAAGATAAAGGAACTGGAAAAGAACAAAAAATTCAAATTCAAGCATCTGGAGGTTTAAGCGAAGAAGAAATTAACAAAATGGTTAAAGAAGCAGAATCAAATAAAGAAGAAGATAAGAAAAAAAGAGAAGCAGTTGATGCAAGAAATCAAGCTGATACTCTTTTACATTCTACTGAAAAAAATCTTAAGGAACATGGATCTAAAGTTTCAGAAGCTGATAAAAAAGCAATTGAAACTTCTGCTGCTAATTTAAGAAATGCTATTAAAGGAACTGATGTTGAAGAAATAAAGAAAAAAACTCAAGAATTGGTTCAATCTTCTATGAAATTAGGTGAAGCAGTTTATAAATCACAACAAAATGCAAAACCTGATGCTAAGGCAAAAAGCAACGATAAAAAAGAAGAAGGAAAAAAAGACGATAATGTTGTTGATGCGGACTTTGAGGAAGTAAAAGACGAAAATAAAGAGAAGAGCGCCTAAGAATAACAACCATTTGTCTATAAATTATTTATGGCAAAAAGAGATTATTATGATGTCTTGGGTGTTAATAAAAACTCCAACTCAGACCAAATAAAAGCTGCTTATAGAAAGTTAGCAGTTAAATATCATCCAGATAAAAATAAAGGAGATAAAGCTTCAGAAGAAAAATTTAAAGAAGCAAGTGAAGCTTATCATGTTCTTTCGGATAAAGAGAGAAAACAAAATTACGATAATTTTGGTCATGCAGCCTTTGAAAATGGAGCTGGAGGAAGAGGTGGATTTGGAAATTTTGATTTTTCAAGTTCTTTTTCGGATATCTTTGAAGATTTTTTCAGTGATTTTGGTGGCGGAGGTAGAAGAAGTAGAAAAACTAATTTTAGGGGTTCAGACTTAAGATATGATTTATCAATAACATTAGAAGAAGCTTATACTGGAAAAAAACAAGATATTAAATTTTCTACCTCAGAAAAGTGTAATACTTGTAATGGAAGAGGATCTAAACCAGGGCATGATGTTGGGTCTTGCTCTATGTGTGGTGGTCATGGTCAGGTAAGATCAAGTCAAGGATTTTTTACTGTTCAACAAACATGTCCACAATGTTCAGGTACTGGTGAAGAAATAACAAATCCTTGTAATAGCTGTGGAGGACAAGGTAAAAAACAAACTTCTAAAAGATTATCAGTAACTATTCCGAAAGGAGTTGACGATGGAACAAGAATAAGATTGGCTGGAAAAGGAGAAGCAGGCTCTAAAGGTGCTGGAAATGGTGATTTATATTTATTTATAAATATATATTCTCATGACTTATTTAAAAGATCAGATGAAAATTTATTTTTTGAATGCCCAATAGCAATTGCTGATGCTGCTTTAGGAACATCTTTAGAAATACCAACTATTGATGGTGGTAAAGCAAAAATAAAAATTCCATCCGGAACACAAAGTGGCAAACAATTTAGATTGAAGGGCAAAGGAATGCCTTATATGAGAGGAAGTGGAAATGGGGATCTTTATGTACAAGTAAATACTGAAGTACCCGTATCACTTAATAGAGAACAAAAAGAATTACTTGAAAAATTTAGGGAAATTGAAAACGAAAAATCAAACCCAAGTATTAAAAAATTCTTTCA
>CACFWQ010000035.1 GCA_902570055.1 uncultured Pelagibacteraceae bacterium | reverse complement strand
AGCTGGATTAATCATTTCAGAAATAACAAGTCCAATACCAAAAATTATTCCACAAAATAAAGATACTATAATGTTCATAAAATATTTTTAATCAGCACAGCAAGTATACCAACTATCATGAATGTTATTGTTGCAATGAATGATCTCAGAGAAAATCGACTAATACCACTTATTCCGTGTCCACTCGTACAGCCACTGCTTAATCTTGTCCCAAAGCCGACCAATATTCCTCCTGCAGTTAACAACGGTAATGAATTTGAAATTAATATGTTAATTTCTCTACCTAATATAAATGTATAAATTAAAGGTCCTAATATTAGTCCAACTAAAAATAATAAATTTTCACTTTTTTTATCTTTAGAAATTAAAAAATTGCTAGCAATTCCACTAACTCCTATCATACGTCCATTAAGTATAAAAAATAAAGCAACTGATAGACCAATTAACAAACCACCTGTTAGGGCAGATACTGGAGTGAAGTTAATTATATTCATTTAATTTAAATTCCATCTAAAGATTTTTTGCAGTTTTTTCTACATCTTCTAAAAATTTTTTTCTTTTATCATCACTTACAAATGGTACTGCAAAATATCTTTTATAAGTAACGTCATTGATTCCACAGATATTAAATACGCCTCTTCGTAATCTTTTAGTTGGCATATTTAAAAAAAAAGTTCTAATTGCAAATTGCGGAGATCCATATGTGCAAAATATAATCGCTTTTTTTCCTTTTAAATTTCCTATTGGATATCCATAATTACCAAAGAGTTTTTTAAATTTAAACGCCCATGGTGGAGAAAGAACTTTGTCAATCCATCCTTCAAGGATAGCTGGCATTCTAAAATTCCAAATTGGTGCAATTAGAACTATTGTATCAGAATTCTCAATTCTTCTTTGATGATCTAAAACTACCGTATCTGGTTTTTCTCCTGCATATACTGGATCAAATTTTTCTTTATACAAGTCAACACAATCAACCTTATGACCTTTTTCTTTTACTGTTTCGATAAATGTATTTTTTATTGCTGCGTTAAATGATTGATCATTGTAGTGTCCATAAACTAAAAAAATATTTTTCATTAATTTTTTAACACTGGAAATACCGGATTAGCTTTTTGAAATAACTTCTGGTACTCCTGCTTTATACATTTGTTGGAAACATATTGAATTTTTGCATTTTCAGCAATTTTCTTTGCTTCTTCATTTTGAATTCCATACTGTAGCCACAACACTTTAGTTCCAATTTTAACTGCTTCATTTGCAATATCGGGTGTTTCTTTTGAAGGTCTAAATATATCAACTATGTCTACTGGTTGAGAAACTTTTTCTAAACTACTGACTACTTTTTCTCCATTTATTACTTCTCCTTCAGCAAAAGGATTAATTGGTATTACTTTATAGCCAAAGTCTTGCATATATTTCATAACTACATTTGCGGGTTTTCTTTTTAAATTATTTGGATCTTCACCTTTTTTTTCTGAACTTACCCCAATCATTGCAATTATTTTTGACTTTTTAAGAATATCTTTTATTTGCTCATCACTCATTTATTTTTCCATTTTGGTTTTCTTTTTTCTAAAAAAGCAGATATTCCTTCTTTGGCATCAACTGCCATCATATTTAATGTCATCATTTTACTTGTATAAGCGTAAGCTTTTTTTAAGGGCATTTCTAATTGTTTATAAAATGCTTGTTTTCCAATTTTAATTGTTAAGTTTGATTTTGAAGCAATATTTTTTGCTACTTTCAAAACTTCACTGTTTAATTTTTTTTTTGAAAAATGATCATTAATCAAACCAATTTCTTTAGCATAATTAGCTTTTATAGGTTCGCCAGTTAAAAGCATTTTCATCATTCTTTTTCTATTTACTTTTCTACTAACGGCAACCATTGGTGTGCTGCAAAATAATCCTATATTTACCCCGGGAGTAGCAAACATTGCGTCATTTGTACTATAAGTTAAATCACAACTAGCAGCTAATTGACAACCAGCTGCATAAGCTGCTCCATGGACTTTTGCTATCACTGGTTTTCTTCCTTCAACAATTTGCAACATTAATTTTGAACAAAGATTAAATAATTTAAGATATTTAGATCTTTTCTTTAAACTCCTTACTTCTTTCAAATTATGACCAGCGCTAAAACCTTTTCCCACTCCTTCCAATATTATTACTTTTGTAGAGTTGTCTTTATCAAGTTCTTTAAAAATATTTAAAAGAGATTTTAAAGTTACAAAAGATAATGAATTATAAGTTTTTGGATCATTAATTTTTACATTTTTAATCCCATTGCCTAAATTTTTTACTAAAACATTCATATTTTTAACTAGTTTCTCGATGAAACAATTGATTTATACTTTTCTTGCAATTCTTTTTGTTTTGCAACAGTTGTTGGGGTTAATTCATCAGAAACTGCAGGTATATCAATACCAAAATTATTATATTTGTCGATACCCCTTACGCATATTGCTGTATCAGTATCATTTTTCATTTGTTTTACGTGAGTTGCAACGTATTGAATATTAAATCCAATTCTTCGATCATTCCCTTTATTTGGCATAGATGAATGAATTGTCCATCCATGATGAAATGATGCTTCTCCTGCTTTAAGAGAACATAAGGTTTTTTTACTTTCATCAAATTTTTGAACCCTTTGGTTTTGAAAAAGTACATTATTTTTATCTTCTATTTTTATATGTTCTTTTTTTCCTTCTAAATGACTTCCTGGTATCATATACATCGCCCCGCTAGTTTCATCTGCATCTGATAATGCTAACCAAACTGAAACCTGATCATCATGACTAAAACCCCAGTAAGTTAAATCTTGATGCCAACTTACAAATGCTGGCGTTTGAGGTTCTTTTATTATGTAAGTAGTATTATGAAGTAAAATGTTCGGTCCTATTACTTTTTCTACGATATCTAAAATATTTTGATGCGCAGCAAGTTCATAAGCTGACTTTAAAATTGTATGTATTTTTGATTGGTAATGCATATTACCTAAAACTTTTTCAGTATTTTCTAATATTTCTCTATGTTCTCTTGCTTCTTCAATTGAAATTATTCTAACGGGAGATATAAAACCATTTTCATTATAATCTAGTTGATATCTTTCTAAGCTTTTCATTATTTTCTTATTTTATTTTCGTATTTTTTTCTTAACTTTTGAAGGTTAACTAAATATTCGTCTCTTATATTTGATATCATTGCAACAGATTTTCCTTTAGCCTGTTGTTTGGTACCTTTAATAACCCTTGATGATAGTTTTTTAGAAAGTTTTGGAGCTTTTAATTTGGTCCATGGTAATTTTAAAGCAGGTCCAAATTGTTTTAACATATGTTTCATTCCCGATTTGCCTCCAGCCAAATGAAATGTTAGAAAAGTTCCCATTAATGACCATCTTAATCCTGGTCCATCTTCAATTGCTCTATCTAAATCTTTAGTAGATGCATACCCTTCGTTAACTATATGTAAAGCTTCTCGCCAAAGAGCTTCTTGAAGTCTATCAGCTAAATAACCTGGTAATTCTTTTTTAACCATAATTGGATT
>CACFWQ010000034.1 GCA_902570055.1 uncultured Pelagibacteraceae bacterium | reverse complement strand
TAAAGCCAAAATTATTATCAGTGCAGCAGGATGTTGGACGAATGAATTATTAGCAGATATTCCAGTTGTGCCGCAAAAGCATACAGTTTTTAGAATAAAATGTCCTAAACATATTCCCGAAATGCCTTTGACTGGAGATTTAACAACAGGAGTATATTGGAGACCTGAAGGCAAGGAATATTTAGCTGGTTCCCCAAATTCAAAATTTGATGCAAAAGACCTAGAACCAGAATGGAATGATTTTGAAGAATTAGTTTGGCCAGCACTTGCAAAAAGAATACCAGCCTTTGAAGAATTGAAATTAACTGGTGGTTGGGCAGGATATTATGATTGTAATAAACTTGATAATAATGCAGTTGTGGGAAAACATCCTAAGTATGATAACTTGTATATGGCATCAGGTTTTACAGGTAGAGGCCTAATGCAAGCCCCAGGAATAGGTAGAGCACTAACTGAATTAATCACTACAGGATCTTATAAATCAATCGATCTAAATTGTTTTTCTGTTGAGAGAGTTTTAAAAAAAACTAAACGAAAAGAACCTTATGTATTGTAGCAGATAAAGAGATTTATTAAAAAAAATGATAAATCTACGTAAAAAAACAACTATTTTGAGCTAATTCTTTTGTTTATTCATTGTTTTTTAGAGTTTATTATATAGAGAATAGCAAATGTTTGAAAAATTAGAAGATTTAGCAAAAAACAATAAGAAAATTTCAGATTTTCATATTAGATCTGGATCACCTCTTGCTTACAGGCAAACTGGAGAAATTATAATGGTAAAAGAGGTAATAGTAAAAGCACAAGACCTTATAGATTTAATGACAACAAACTGTAATGAGCATGAAACAAAAAGATTTCAAGATACACATGAATTAGACTCAGCTGTTACAATAAGCGGGCTAAGATTTAGAGCAAACTTTTATAAAACTTTAAATGGACCTGCTGCGGTATTAAGAAGAGTAGAGAGTAAAATTCCAGAGATGGGACAGTTTGATTTACCCAATGTTCTTTATGACATTATAGATATGCATAAAGGACTAGTTTTGGTTACAGGTCCAACTGGCTCAGGAAAATCAACTACACTTGCAGCAATAGTAAACGAAATAAATAAAACAAGAACTTCAAATATTATTACCGTTGAGGATCCTGTTGAATTTATTCATAAAGACGCAAAAAGTATTGTCTCACATAGAGAAGTAGGAAAACAAACACAGACTTTTGCTAGCGCATTAAAAGCTGCATTAAGAGAAGATCCTGATGTTATATTAGTAGGAGAGATGAGAGATTTAGAAACTGTAAGCTTAGCTTTAACTGCAGCAGAAACAGGCCACTTAGTATTTGGCACACTACACACGAGCGGAGCGCCTAATACGATAAATAGAATTATTGATGTTTTTCCACCTGAACAACAAGCACAAATTCGTGCACAACTATCAACTTCTTTAAAAATGGTTGTTACTCAGAGATTATTAAAAACAAAAGATGGACAAGGTCGTGTTGGTGCTTTTGAAGTAATGAAATGTACTGCTCCAATTCAAAACTTAATTAGAGAAGCAAAAATTCATCAAATTCCAAGCATCATGCAGACCGCAGTAAAAGATGGAATGATAACTATGACAAAATCATTAGAAACTCTTGTACAAGCCGGAAAGATCGATGCAAATGCAGGAAAAGAAAATTAAAGCATTTACAGTTCTTGAATTAATAGTTGTCCTTGCAATAATAGGAGTAATTTCTGCAGTAGCTATTCCTAATTTTGCTTCTTGGGGCAAAGAAAGAGCAGTAAGAAACTCTGCAGAAAGAATAAAAGATCTTGTTGTCAGTATTAATTCTCAAGTACAAAGAGGGTTGTATGGTTTTGGACAGTTTTATGTAGAACCATCAGACTCAGAAATTAAATTTGTGACGAATGGAATGCTAATGAATAATCTTGCAAAACATATTAGTTCTACTGCCAATTGGTATACCACAAGCAAGAGATGCAAACTTGACACGGGTACGGGCTCAACAACATTTTGGGATCATTATGGAACGGAAAATAAAAATGCAGAAGTAAGAAGCTTTGAAATTGATAATATAGTTGTAAGTATTGGAGAAAATAGTGCAGTTTGTTTTTCTAAAGATGGAACCTGGTTTAGTGGTACAGGAGCTTTTATATCAGGAGAAGAAGTTATGACAGGAATGTATATATGTGGAGATAAAAAAAGCGCATGTCCAGGAAAAGTCGATAAGTTTGGTAATTTTGATTTGGATTTACTTTATGAATTAAGCTGGTCCAGGTTTGGTAATGTAAAATTAGAAAGATGGAACAATAAGGGAGAGGAATGGGTAATTCAGTAAAATGAAACGTTTAAAACAAAAAGGTTTATCGATTATTGAAGCACTGATTGCCACAGCTTTAATAGGAATTGGATTTATAGCAATATTTCAAATGGTTAATTTCTCCGTCAATTCAATAAATACTTCAGGAGAAAGAACCAAAGCAAATTTTTTAACCACTATGGTAGCAGAAGGTATTATTGGGTATAGAGATACTATCGGAGGTCTTAAAAAAGAAGATCAAAATAAAATTTACTACAAAGACGGAAAAGCTTATATCGTCGCAGATGCTGATGATCCTGGTGGTGAAGGAGATACAGAATGTAAGAAATTTGCAGAATATTATATGGCGTTAGCAGCTGGAAAAAAACCATCTTGTACCCCGGGTGGATCCGTAGAATTAGAAATGACTGATGAAAGTGATAATCAATGGACCAATGTAACATCTGGTTCCGCAAATATAGAGGAACAAAAAGTTCAAATAAAAAAATGCCCAGACAAATTTAGTGAAACGGCATCTGTTAAACCAATTCATGGTGACAATGCTCAAAAATTTGAGGATGCCCCAAGAAATAAAATAGTCAAATGGATAAGATTGTTAGGAGAAGATAGATCAGTTAGGTGCAAAAGTGAAAAAGATTTTAAAACTGTAGATATGTTTGAGCTATGTATTTGGGCAAATGACCCAGGTGTGAAAAATACAAGAGCTTGTCAAATTTCAAATTCAAATGTTTATGATGAAGCAATGTATATAGGAAGAATTCAAATTAATTTAAATAATGGAAAAAAAAGAAAATTTTTATACTTTCAAGCTGATTATAAAACAAAGCAAGGCGGATCTCCATCTCCAGTTGTGGACGAGGATGAGGATGGCGAGGGATTATAATTGATGAATAAAAAAATAAAAAAAATTATTGGTTTTACTTTAATAGAAATTTTAATAGGCGTAGTTATTTCATCAATTATGATGGCTGCAATGTTTACTACATATACTATAGTCAATAATTCTTATAGCCAGGTTACTGATATGGCTGGCATTAGTCGTTCTGGACGAGACATAGTTTCTATGATGATGAGAGACATAAGAATGGCAGGGTTTAAATATTATTATGGTGTTTTTGATGATGCAAATACTAATATACCAGCCCAGGGCTCTATAACTGTCGATGTCCAATCAGGTGTTGAATTAATCCAGTGTCCTAAATAATTATCTGTAAGCCATTTTTCTCCCTCCATTAATGCTGTTTCTGCAACATAAAATGTTTGCTGATACTGATCGCTAGTATTATTATTTCTATGATCCCCTGATGCTATAACAATTAATGAACCTCCCATTAAAGACATTACTAAAAGAAGCACTAGAGAC
>CACFWQ010000033.1 GCA_902570055.1 uncultured Pelagibacteraceae bacterium | reverse complement strand
TTTTGCCTCAATGTTACTTTTAGTCCTGAGTTAGTGTTTTTTCTTGACTTAAAATTTGATATTGATTTTTTAAATTTAGTGATGATTGGTTTTTGTCCAGCTATTTTTGCAAGATCTTCTTCGCATGACTTCAAAATTTTTTGATCGTTTCCATCAATTCCTAGGCCCATATTTAATACAACTTTTTCTAGTTTTGGTGCCATATTAAAATTTTTATAACCAAATTTTTCTTTCATACTTGGTCTTATTTTTTTTATATAAAGTTCTTTCAATCTAGGTATCATTTTTTACTTTCAATTTTTTTATCAATTTTTTTTTGGTCGGCAATTGCTAAATTAGATATATGTATAAAATTCTCTTTTGACACTATTCCACCTTTTTTTTCTTTTGTGGTTTTTAAATGTTTCTTTATAATATTTATTCCTTTTACTTTTGCTCTATTTTTAGGTCTATCAATTTCAATGACTTCGCCATCTTTATTTTTATCTTTGCCTGTTAATATTTTTACTTTTGTGCCTTTTTTAATCATAATTATAATACCTCTGGAGCTAATGAGATTATTTTCATTTGTCCTTTTATTCTTAATTCTCTAGTTACAGGTCCAAAAATTCTAGTACCAACTGGCTCGCCCTTGTCATCAACTAACACAGCAGCATTATTATCAAATTTCACTTTAGATCCATCTTCTCTATGTATTCCTTTTTTCACACGCACTACTACAGCTTTGTGAACAGATCCCTTTTTGACTTTACCTTTGGGTATAGCTTCTTTAACAGCAATAACAATTGTGTCTCCAATGCTTGCATACCTTCTCTTTGAACCACCAAGCACTTTTATACATTCAATTTTTTTAGCTCCTGTATTATCAGCTACAAGAAGTTCGGTTTGAACTTGAATCATTTAATTTCTCCAATAACTTCAAATTTTTTGTTTTTTGAAAATGGTTTACTTTCGATAATTGAAACTTTATCTCCATTTTTAAATTTATTATTCTCATCATGAGCATTATATTTCTTTTTCACTTTGATAACTTTTTTTAATAACGGATGCTGATATTTTCTTTCTACCAAAACAGTTATGGTCTTATTTGGTTTGTCGCTTACCACAATACCTGATAATATTTTCTTAGGCATTAAATTTGACTCCTAACATTGTTTTTAATCTAGCTATTGATTTTTTTGTTATTTTAACTTTGGATGGACTAGCTAATTGTCCATTAATTTTTTGAAATCTAAAATTAAATAAATCTTTTTTTAATTTATTAATATTTTTAATCGTTTCGTCCTTGGTTAATTTTTTAGTTTCTTTTTTTTTCATATTATATTCTTTTAACAAACTTTGTTTTTATTGGTAATTTTGCAGAAGCTTTATACAATGCTTCTTTTGCTACTTCTTCTGAAACACCGTCTACTTCAAAAAGTATTCTCCCTGGTTTAACCCTACATGCCCAAAATTCAGGACTACCTTTACCTTTTCCCATTCTAACTTCCACAGGTTTTTTTGAAATTGGAATATTGGGAAAAATTCTTGTCCAAACTCTGCCTTTTCTTTCCATAAATCTTGTTAGAGCTACTCTTGCTGCTTCAATCTGTTTTGAAATAACTCTTTCAGGCTGTGCTGCCTTAAGTCCATATGATCCATAGTTTAAATAATTGCATCTAGAAGCTCTTCCGTGAATTCTTCCTTTGTGAGCTTTTCTATATTTTGTTCTTGTGGGTTGTAGCATTTTTACCTTTTATTTGTTTCTTGACTAAATTCTTTTGAAAATATTTCACCTTTATAAATCCAAACTTTTATCCCTATAATTCCATAAGTTGTTAAAGCCTCAGCTTCAGCATAATCAATATCTGCTCTTAAAGTGTGAGATGGTATGCTACCTTCTCTTAACCATTCTGTTCTTGCAATCTCATTTCCTGCAAGTCTACCGCTAATAGAAACCTTTATTCCCTTTGCTCCAAGACGTAAGGCTGATTGCATAGCTCTTTTCATGGCCCTTCTATAAGAAACTCTTTTCACTAATTGTTGTGCTATATTTTCTGCTACTAAATAGCTATTGGTTTCAGGTTTTTTTACTTCTTTAATATTAAGAGCAACTTCATTTGATGTTAAAGTAGATAATTTATTTTTAATTTTTTCTATATCACTACCTTTTTTTCCTATAACGAATCCAGGCCTTGATGTATATATTGTTACAAAACATTTTTTAGCCGTTCTTTCTATCATAACTTTAGAAACGCCTGAATTTACTACATTTTTTTTTATATATTCTCTAATTTTAAAATCTTCAATTAAATAAGTTCCAAAATTTTTTTTCTTTGCATACCAGACGGATTCCCATCCTCTATTAATGCCTAAACGTAATCCTACAGGATTAACTTTTTGTCCCATGTTTCTCCATTGTTTTGTTTTCTGATAATATTATAGTTAAATTAGAATAAGGTTTTTTTATAGCTGAAGCTCTTCCTTTGGCTCTTGGTCTAAATCTTTTCATTATAATTTGTTTTCCACAGTAAGCTTCTTTTACAAATAATTTATCAATATCATATTGAAAGTTATTCTCTGCGTTTGCTACAGCAGAAGATATAGTTTTTTTTATATCTTGGCATATTCTTTTCTCTGAAAAACTAAGATTTCTTATAGCAATATCAACCTTTTTTCCCACTATTGCTTTTAATATTGGTTTTAACTTACGAGTGCTAGATCTGACATTTTTGTTAACAGATTTAACTAATGTATTTTTTTTATCTTCTAGTTTTGTTTTTTTATTCATATTTTATTTTTTTTTGTCAGCTGTAGCAGTTGACTCTGTTTCTTTTGCTTTTTTATCCGCAGGTGTGTGTCCAAAAAACTGTCTTGTTGGCGAAAATTCACCAAACTTATGTCCAACCATGTCTTCTGATATAGTGAGAGGAATAAACTTTTTTCCATTGTATATTAAAAAGCTAACCCCAACAAAATCAGGTATAATTGTTGACTTTCTAGACCAGGTCTTTATTGGTTTTTTTATTGCTTCCTTCTTAATTTTTTCAACTTTTTTAATTAAGCTTTCATCAACAAAGGGTCCTTTCCAAACTGCTCGTGCCATATTTATTATGCTTTCCTTGCTTTTCTTCTTTTTATTATAAATTTGTCTGTTCTTTTATTATCTCTAGTTTTTAAACCTTTTGCAGATTGACCTTTGGCTGATACGGGATGTCTTCCGCCTGCACTTTTTCCTTCTCCGCCACCTAATGGATGGTCTACGGGATTCATGACCACTCCTCTTGTATGTGGTCTTCTTCCTAACCATCTAGATCTTCCTGCTTTCCCTATTTTAATATTTTTTTGATCAGGATTTGACAGTGTACCTATCGTTGCCATAGATCTAGAGTCTATTTTTCTTACTTCTCCTGATAACATTTTTATTAAAGAATAATTTCCATCTATTCCTGATATAGTTACTGATGCACCAGCTGACCTTGCTATCTTTCCTCCTCCGCCTGGTTGAATCTCTACATTATGAATATCCGTTCCTACAGGAATATCATGTAATGGCATACTGTTTCCAATTTTAATTTCTATATTTGATCCATTTTGAACTTTATCTCCAACTTTAATTTTTTGTGGTGCTAAATAATAAAATCTTTCACCATCATCAAATTTAACTAACATTATGTAGCAAGTTCTATTTGGATCATATTCAACTCTCTCAACAACGGCATCCATATTTGTCTTTTTTCTATAAAAATCAATTTGTCTATATTTTTGTTTATGACCACCACCGGTATTTCTTGAAGTAATTCTTCCGTAATTATTTCTACCTTTGGAAGATCTTTTTGAACTTATAAGAGATTTAAAAGGTTTGCCTTTCCACAAACCTGTTCTATCAACTAAAATTGTGCCTCTTGTAGATTTTGTATA
>CACFWQ010000032.1 GCA_902570055.1 uncultured Pelagibacteraceae bacterium | reverse complement strand
ATTTGAGAAGATAAAGCTCTCGTCCATATCAAATTATATAATTTATATTGATCAGTACTTAAGTATTTTTTTAAATCTTCTGGACCTTTTTCTATATCAGTAGGCCTTATAGCTTCATGAGCTTCCTGAGCATTTTTAGCTTTTTTGCCAGAATAATTTAAAGGTTGATCTGGTAAATAATTTTTTCCAAAATTATTTTCAATATAACTTCTAAATAAAGATATAGATTCATTTGATATATTTGTTCCATCAGTTCTCATATATGTAATTAATCCTACGGTATCGCCCTCAATATCTATTCCTTGATAAAGTCTTTGAGCTATTTGCATAGTTCTAGAGGCACCAAATCCTAATTTGCTAGAGGCAGATTGTTGAAGAGTTGATGTTGTAAAGGGACCAGATGGATTTCTAGTATAAATTTTAGAAATAATATCAGTAATTTGATATTCTTTTTTTTTAATATTTTCAATTATATTATTTATATCAATTTTTTTTTTAAAAGAAAATTTTTCTATTTTACTATTGTTTAATTGAAAGGGACTTGTATTAATTATATTTCCATCCTTATTTTTAAAATTTACAAATAATTTCCAAAATTCTTCAGGCTTGAAATTCTCTATTTCGTGCTCTCTTTCAGTTAATAATCTTAGGGCCACAGATTGAACTCTACCAGCAGATTTTGACCCAGGTAACTTTGTCCATAAAATTGGAGAAATATTAAATCCAACAAGATAATCCAAAGCTCTTCTAGCCATATAGGCGTCAACTAACTGAGGTTCTATGGATCTTGGATTTTCTATTCCATTTGTAACCGCCTTTTTGGTAATTTCGTTAAATACAACTCTTTCTATTTTTTTATCTTTAAGTAATTTTTTTTCGTTTAAGAATTCTTTAACATGCCAAGCAATTGCCTCACCTTCACGATCAGGGTCAGTTGCTAATATTATTTTTGAAGAATCTTTTGCAACTTCAGTGATATCTTTTAAATATTTTTTAGAAAAACTATCAATTTCCCAAATCATTTTAAAATTTTGTTCCGGATCAACAGATCCATTTTTAGACGGCAGATCTCTAATGTGACCATAGCTAGCAAGAACAGTATAATTTTTACCTAAATATTTATTGATAGTTTTGGCTTTTGCAGGACTTTCTACGATAACTAAATTCATAAAAATTCAAACTACTCAAAAGACCTAGATAGTCAAATTAATAAATTTTTGTCTTCGATTCAGTCTTATTTATCAAGCGTTTTATATTTTCTCTATGTGTAAAAAATATCAAAATAAACATAATTATATAAAAATAATAATTCTGATTTTCATCATAGTAAAATTGATAAATAGGAATACTTAAAGATGCAATTAATGATGCTAAAGATGAGAATTTAAAAATTAGATATATTAAAAACCAAATTCCAATAAATATAAATCCAAGAAAATAATTTAAGCAAAAGAGAATACCAACATAAGTAGCCACACCTTTTCCACCTTTAAATTTAAGCCAAATTGGGAAAATATGTCCTAAAAAAACTGATAAACTTGAAATAAAAACATAGTCAACAAAATAATTTTTAATTATTAATATAGTTATTACGGCTTTTAAAATATCTAGAATTAATGTTGAATAACCTAATAATTTATTTCCAGTTCTTAAAGCATTAGTTGCGCCAATACTTCCAGATCCAATATTTCTTATGTCTTTTTTTAAAAAAAATTTAGTTAAAATAAAACCAAAAGGTACGGACCCCATTAAATATGAACAAAAGATTATTATAAGTAATTCCATTTTTATATTTTATATAACTCTTCACCATTAACAAAAGTATTAGTTACTTTGCCTTGTAGTTTTTTATTTTCTATTGATGTATTTTTAGATTTTGAGAGTAGATTTTCTTTTTTTACAATCCATGGTTTGTTGATATCTACTATGCAAAAATCTGCTTCATTTCCGATAGTTAAGTTACCTTTATTTATTTTTAGAATTTTAGCAGGATTACTAGTGAGAGCTTCAATAACAGTATTCAGCTTTACAGATCCATTATGAAATAACTCCAAAGCTAATGAAATCAAGGTTTCAATACCAGAAGAACCAGTTGCTGCTCTTGAAAAAGTCAATCTTTTTTGTTCTTCATCTTCTGGTTTATGATCAGATACAATTACATCTATGGTTTTGTTATTTAATCCTTCAACTAAAGCCAATCTATCTTCTTCAGTTCTAAGAGGGGGAGATAGTTTTAAAAATGTTCTAAAGTCCCCAATATCATTTTCGTTTAGAGATAAATTATTTATTGAAACTCCAGCTGAAAATTTTAAAAATTGTTTTTTTATCTTAATTATATCAACAGATTTTGCTGATGATATTTGTGATATATGATATCTGCATTTATATTCTTCTAACAATGACAAATCTCTTTCTATAATTATTTTTTCAGCAACATCAGGGATACCTTGTAATCCTAATTTAGTAGAAATTATGCCGTCATTCATCATTCCATTTTCTGCTAATTCAAAATCCTCAGCATGTTGAATAATTAATGAATTTAAGTCGTAAGCAGAATTCATTATCCTAGACATTACACGAGTATTTTGAATTGTTTTTATTCCATCTGTAAAACCTATAATTCCTTTTTTTTGAAGCAAACCAAATTCTGTCATATTAGTACCTTCTAAATTTTTTGTTAATGAAGCGGTAGGAAAAATATTTATTTTAGATTTATCTCTTCCTCGTCTTTTAAGAAAATCTACCATAGAAACATTGTCAATTATTGGATTTGTGTTTGGCATAGTGACGACAGAAGTTACACCTCCTGATAGAGCTGCATTGCTTAATGTTCTAAAATTTTCTTTATATTCATATCCAGGCTCTCCAACAAAAACTCTCATATCTACTAATCCTGGAAAAATATGTTTTCCTTTTAAATCAGTGTATTTTTCTCTAGAAGGTATATTATTTTCATTAACTTTCTTTCCAATAGCTTCAATTTTACCTTCTTCATTGATTATTAATCCCCCAACTTCATCTAATGAATTTTTTGGATCAACTATATTTGCATTTAAAAAATATTTTTTTTTCATTTATTCACAAAAAATTTTTAAACAAGCCATTCTAATGGCAACACCAAGCTCAACTTGTTCTTGAATTACACTTTTATTAATATCATCTGCTAAATTTGTATCTATTTCTATTCCTCTATTCATTGGACCTGGGTGCATAATTAAAGCATCATTTTTTGCGCAATCTAATTTGTCAGGCGTAAGACCATAATATTCATAATATTCCCTGTTTGATGCTAAGAAAGAGCTATGCATTCTTTCATTTTGAAGTCTAAGCATCATGACAATATCGGAATCTTTTAAACCTTTTTTCATATCTGAAAATTTATTAACACCAAATTTTTCAAGATCTTTTGGCATTAAGTTTGTTGGAGCTACTATATTTACTTCAGCTCCTAACATGTTTAGTAAATAAATATTCGACCTAGCTACTCTAGAATGTAGTATGTCACCACATATAGCAATTTTTAAGCCCTGAATTTTTCCCTTTTTTTCTATTATAGTTAAAGTATCCAATAAAGCTTGAGTAGGATGTTCTCTTCTCCCATCTCCTGCATTAATTACAGCACAATTGACTTTTTGTGATAATAAATTACATGCCCCAGAGTCTTGATGTCTAATCACAATTAAATTTGGGTGCATGGCATTTAATGTCATTGCAGTGTCAATCAAAGTCTCACCTTTTTTAATTGCTGAATTTACTATATTCATTGACATCACATCAGCACCCAATCTTTTGCCAGCTAATTCAAATGAACTTTGCGTTCTTGTAGAAGGTTCAAAAAAAAGATTTATTTGAGTTTTGCCTCTTAAAGTATCTAATTTTTTATTTTCACTTCGATTTAACTTAATAAATTGTTTTGCTTCAGAAAGTATATAATTCACATCAGATATTGATAAATCTTGGATTCCTAGAAGATGTTTTTGTGATATTTTAACAGCTTTATCTGATTTAGTTGCCATTAAAACTAACTCTATAACTATTAACCTTCAATAACGCAAGTATTAATTTTTTAAATAATCAATAGCTCCTTGCAAAATGAATGCGGCAGCATTTTTATCTATGTTTTTAACTTTTTTAGAAACATTTACATCTAATTGACTAGATAAATTAAAGGCACCAACAGTAGATAACCTTTCATCCCATAGACAAAGAGGAATGCTTATATTTTTAATTATGTTTTTACAGACGTCTTTTATTGACT
>CACFWQ010000031.1 GCA_902570055.1 uncultured Pelagibacteraceae bacterium | reverse complement strand
ACAAAAAAATCAATTCTATTGAAATTATGAAATTGTCTGACGATGGTACTACTGTTGTAGGAAAAAAAATAAAAGAAGAATGCGACTGTTTGGGTATTTCAGGAGGCTGGACACCAAGAGTGCATTTGTTTACTCAATCAGGTGGTAAACTTAAATTCAGAGAAAAAGATAATGTTTTTATACCAGATAAATCAGAGTTACATCAAATAAGTATTGGATCTTGTAATGGTGATTTTGAGCTTGATGAAGTAATAAAAAATTCAGTTAATTTAACAAAAAAATTTTTAAAAGTTAATAATAATGATTATAGAAATTTAGAAATTATTTCCTCAAAAGAAATTGACAAAAAAAATATTTGGCTACTTCCATCTGATAAACCTTTGGGAAAAACTAAACCTTTTTTAGATTTTCAAAACGATTCCACTGCAAATGATGTAAAATTAGCTTTAAGAGAAGGTTTTAAATCAATTGAACATGTAAAAAGATACACAACAACAGGTATGGCTACGGATCAAGGTAAATTATCCAACATGCATGCACTTGGAATTATAGCTGAAACCGCTGGTGTAAAAATGGGTGAATTGGGAACAACTACATTTAGACCTCCTTACACTCCATTAACATTCGGCGCAATTGTTGGAAGAAACGTTGGTGAATTTTTTGATATTACAAGAAAAACACCAATGCATGACTGGCATGTAGAAAATAAAGCTAAATTTGAAAATGTCGGTCAATGGAAGAGAGCCTGGTTCTATCCAATAGATAATGAAAATATGCATGAAGCTGTACAAAGAGAAAGTAAGGCGGCTAGAGATAGCGCTGGTATCTTAGACGCATCTACTCTTGGAAAAATAGATATTCAAGGTAGTGATGCATCAGAATTTTTAAATAGAGTTTATACAAATGCATGGTCAAAGTTAGAAATAGGTAAATGCAGATACGGGCTTATGCTCAATGAAGATGGAATGGTTTACGATGATGGAGTTACAACTAGACTTTCAGAAAACCATTATTTAATGACTACAACAACTGGTGGTGCCGCTAATGTTCTTTCAAAATTAGAAGATTATTTGCAAACAGAATGGCCTGAATTAGACGTGTATTTAACTTCAGTTACAGATCACTATGGTACTGTAAGTATCTGCGGACCTAATTCAAAAAAAATTCTTTCAAAAGTAATTCCTGATCTAGATTTGTCTGATAAAGAATTTCCACACATGTCTTTCAAAAATGCATTGATCGATAATATAAAATGTAGAGTAATGCGTATTAGTTTTACTGGTGAACATAGCTATGAAATTAATATTCAATCATCATACGCTAAATCTGTTTGGGAAAAGTGCTTTGATGCGGGGAAAGAATTTAATATTACACCTTACGGAACAGAAACGATGCACTTACTCAGAGCAGAAAAAGGATTTATAATAGCAGGTCAGGATACTGATGGAACAATGACTCCTGTAGATTTACAAATGGACTGGATAATCAGTAAAAAAAAATATGATTTTATTGGCAAAAGATCTTTATATAGAAGTGATACTATTAGAGAAGATAGGAAACAGTTAGTAGGATTGATAACTGATGATCCAAAAGAAGTTTTAGAAGAAGGTGCACAAATTGTAGCCGAAACAAATAAACAACCAATTGAAATGCTTGGCCATGTAACGTCTAGTTACTTTAGTCCAAATTTAAATAAATCGATTGCACTGGCTGTAGTTAAAAATGGTAAAAAATTAAAAGGACAAAAAATGTATGTATCAATGCAAAACAAAACAATTAATGTAACAATTACTGATACCGTCTTTTTAGATAAAGAAAATAAGAGGTTAAATGCTTAATTATAATTCTCTTGTTGCTGAAACAAAAAATTATACTGATTTACAAATTTCAGTACATGAACCTATTGTTAAAATAAATTTAAGAGGAAAAAATAGAGATTTCATAACTAAAGTAGGAAAAGAATTATCAATAATTCCTCCCGCTGATCCTAATACGTCTTCGGGAAATGAAAATTTAAATATTCTTTGGCTTAGTCCAGATGAATGGTTGATATATTCAAACGATAAAATTGACTTAAAAAATATCAATATTCTGGAAGATAAACTTTATAATGAAATCTCTAAAGTTAAACTTGGTTCAGTTACAAATGTTACTGATCATTGGATAATGATCAATTTAAAAGGTATAAAAGTTTTTGAATTATTATCAGCAGGATGTCCATTTAATTTTAATGGTTTTAAAAATTCAAGAGGTGCTGTAACTCAAACATTGCTTAATCATATTGATGTAATAATTCATAACAAAAATATTAATGATTTAAATTTGTTTGTTAGAAGATCATTTTCTGATCATTTATGGAGTTGGCTGAACGACAGCGCTAGATTTATCTAATCTGTTTTTAAAATAATAAATAACTATTAAAAAATATGATATTGAGAAAAACCAATTGATACCGACCCATATCCAAAAGAATGTCTCAAAGCTCGCATCAATGTATTTTGCTATGTAAAATACCACTATTGGATTAAGCACATTTCTAAAAAAATTTGAAATCATTGCATTTTCTGACTTTTTCAAAGCCATAAAAAAACCATTTGAAAGAAAAAAAACTGGATAAGCAGGCAAAACAAAAGCTGATATTTTTAAATATCTTTTTCCATATTCAATTACTTCAGGATCATTTGAAAAGATGCTGGTAATAATTCCTGCTGAAATGAAAACTATTATTCCAGATGTTATCATAATTATAAAAGCATATTTTATTGCAGTGAAATAGGTTTCTTTTATTCTACTTAAATTTTTAGCACCGTAGTTTTGAGAAATTATTGATATAATTGCTGTATTAATACCTAAAATAGGAAGTAGTACCACCTGTTCAATTCTAGTACCTGCTCCATAACCTGCAACCGCATATTCACCTGATTGACCCACATAAGTAAAAATAATTGCAGCTGCCAATGCATATCCACAAATTGATACGGTTATTGGCATTGATTGAAAAAAAATGTTTTTTAGGTAAAAAAACTTTGGTTTCAAATAATTTATAGTTATTTCTTTAACTCTATTATTATTTAAAACTTTTATTAATATTATAATCAACGATACTAGCTGTGATAATATCGTTGCAATACCAATACCTTTTACACCAAAAGCTGGGATAAATAAAAAACCAAAAATCAAGATTGGATTTAAAATTACATTTAGAAGAAATGACAAAATCAAAACATTTCTATATGTTTTGGTATCTCCTTCTGCATGTAAGAGTGAGTTTAGTGCTACTACTAAAATAAAAAGTATAGATCCTGTATAAATAACATCAGTATATTGAAGGCCTAAATAGATGACTTCATTTGTTGAGCCCATTAGAGTAAATATTTTTTCTGAGTAAGTTAATCCAAGAAACGTAATTAATATAGAAATTATAATTCCAAAATAAATAATATGTATGAAATAACAAATTGTTTTATTTTTATCTTTTTCACCTATGCTATTACCAATTAATGATGTTCCTGCAACAGTAACACCAATAGATGTAGCGATGATTATAAAATAAATAGGAAAAGATTTACTCAAAGCAGATAAGGCTTCCGGTGATATTTTTCCTGCAAAAAAAGTATCTACAATGTTATATAGTGTTTGAAAAAGGGTGCCTACCATTGCTGGTAAAGAAAGTTTTCTGACTAATTTTGGAATATTATCTTTTATCAAATTCATATTTTAGAATTCTTTTTGGAATATGTGCTTCTTTCCATGTTTTTTTGCAAGGTTTATTTGTTTTTGACGCATTCTAAATCTTTCTTTTTGGGAAATTGTTAAACTATCGTGACAATTTGGACATGATACACCTTCTTCATATTTATTAGATTGTTTATCTTTATTTGCCACTGGCTTTCTACAACCACTACACATTGAATAATTTCCATTTTTCAGTCCATGTATTAATGAAACTCTATTATCGAAAACATAACATTCGCCTTTCCATAAACTTTTATCTTTTTTTATTTTTTTTAAATAATTTATTATTCCACCTTTTAATTTATATACATTTTTAAAACCTTTTTTTTGTAGATATGTACTAGCTTTTTCACATCTAATTCCACCAGTGCAAAACATTGCTATATTATTTTTTTTGTTTAATTTTTTAAGATATTTGGGAAATTCTCTAAAATTATTAACATGAGGATTTGTAGATCTTTTAAACGTTCCCACATCATATTCAAAAGGCTTTCTTACATCTATTAATAAAGTATTTTTGTCCATAATTAATTTATTCCATTTTAATGGATCTATGTAATTTTTTAAATTACCTTTTT
>CACFWQ010000030.1 GCA_902570055.1 uncultured Pelagibacteraceae bacterium | reverse complement strand
CTTGTATCCTATTGAAATTGTTAAGTTCCTTAGATTTAATTTTTATTTCTAAATGAAATTTACCTAATTCGTGCGATAAATGTTTTTTGTGTAAATAAGTTGTATCTTTAATAATAACATTTTCTGTTAGTATATTTTTTTCAATTTTATTTTTGACTAATAAAACTAGTTGATTTAAGTCCATAAATATTATTTGGTATTATATATCATGAAAAATATATGTGATTGGAATAATTGTTTTGAAATTGGTGAATATAAAGCACCAATTGAAAAGGATAATAGCAAAAATTATCGACTCTTATGTTTGGAACACGTTAAGGAATTTAACAAAAATTGGAACTATTTTTCTGGAATGAATGAAAAGCAAATTTATGAATTTCTTAAATCTGATATGACATGGCATAAGCCGACACAGAGCTTCAGTTCTTCTGACAATTTTTTTAAAGTTTTATGGAATAATGCTTTAAAAGATGAATTTGATAAGTCTAAATTAAAAAGTCAATTTAATCACATGAACCAATTTAAATTTAATCAAAATGATATTAAAGCTTTTAGTATACTTGGTGTATCTGTGGGATTAAAATGGACAAAGATACAAGAAAAGTTCAAAAAGCTTGTTAAAAAATTTCACCCTGATATGAATTCTGGAAACAAAAATTATGAAGAAAAACTTAAAATTATAACTTTGGCTTATACACAACTAAAAAACACTTATAGAGGTAAAATTGACAGATAGTTTAAACATTAAACCTGATATAAAAATATCAACTAAACAAGTTTTTGGAATAGACTCTAATATGGAAGTAGATGCTTTCTCAAAAAAAAATGAATATGTTCCTGAAATAGATAAAAATTATAAATTTGATAGAGATACCACTCTCGCAATTTTGTCAGGATTTAATTATAACAAAAGAGTACTGATTCAAGGATATCATGGAACTGGAAAATCTACTCATATCGAGCAAGTAGCAGCAAGATTAAATTGGCCTTGCATAAGAGTAAATCTTGATAGTCACATCAGCAGGATTGATTTAATAGGAAAGGATGCAATTGTTTTAAAAGACAACAAACAAGTAACTGAATTTAAGGAAGGTATATTGCCTTGGTCAATCCAAAATCCAGTTGCGTTGGTTTTTGATGAATATGATGCAGGACGACCTGATGTAATGTTTGTGATTCAAAGAGTTCTGGAGTCAGAAGGAAGTTTTACACTACTTGATAAAAATAAAGTTATAAAACAAAATAAATATTTTAGATTATTCGCAACAACGAATACAGTTGGTTTAGGTGATACAAGTGGTTTATATCATGGAACACAACAAATTAACCAGGGCCAAATGGACAGGTGGAATATTGTCTCTACTTTAAATTATTTAAGTTTAGAAAAAGAAATGGAAATTGTATTAGCCAAAAATAAAAGTTTTAATAATGCTAAGGGTAAAGAAAAAATTTCAAATATGATAAAAGTTGCATCTTTAACTAGGAAAGGTTTTATAGCTGGAGATATTTCTACTGTCATGTCGCCCCGTAGCGTAATATTTTGGTGTGAAAATGCTGAAATTTTTAAAGATGTTGGTTATGCTTTTAGGGTCACTTTCTTAAATAAATGTGATGAAATAGAAAAAAATATAATTGCTGAATATTATCAAAGATGCTTTGGTGAAGATTTGCCAGAATCATTGATTAATATTCAGATGTAAATGAATAAAGAAGATAATTTTAAGGAAAAGTTTAAACAGGCTTTAATTTCAACGATAAAAGTAATTTCTGAAGATTATCAACCTAACTTTGACAAAAAAAATTCAAGTTCAAAAAATTTTAACTTTTTTGAACTTGATAATTTAAGTAATAAAAGCGATTTTATTCGACTAAGAGCAGAAACTGATTCAGAAGCTTTAAAAAAAAAATTTTCCAATAAAGAAATTTATCAAAAAAATTTACCAAATAATTCTTCATATAGATCTTTATACGATATATCAGAAAAAGTTAGATATGAATTACTTGGCTCAAAAATGTTAAAAGGAATTTCTAAAAACTTAAATGAAAATTACAATCATAAATTAAGTTTAAAACGCAAGGATCAATTAAAAACAAAAGATGATGTAAATGTAGTTGAGGCTTTTGAATTATATATGTTAAAAAATTTTTTGAACATAAAGCTCAATACTCTTTCATCAAAAGTTTTGAGTTTTTGGGAAAAAGATTTTGATCATTCAATAAATGATCAAATTGAATTTTTGCATAAAAATATAGAGAACCAAGCAATTTATAATTCAAGATTTTCAGAAATATTAGAAAAAATGGGTATTTTTGATTCTATAGATGAAAATGAAAAAAATGAATCTCAAGAAAATCAAAATAATAATGAAAATGAAAATAATCAAAATCAATCAGACGAGAATCAAGAAAAAAACCAAAAGGAAGAAGATCAAAATGGACTTGATGGTGATTATGACTTTGATGATCATTCTATAAATGAGCAGCTTGTAGATACGGCTTCCGAGGACCAAAGTTCAGAAAATATAATCCAAAGAACAAATATAGATATTGCTAATAAAAATTATAATATTTTTACAACCCAATTTGACGAAATTGCAAAAGCTGAAAAGCTTGAAACTGAAGAAGAAATGACAAGATTAAGAAATAATTTAGATCAACAGTTAGTTAGTTTTCAAGACCTTATAACTAAGCTCGCTAATAAGCTCCAAAGACAATTATTAGCAAAACAAAATAGATCTTGGGAATTTGATTTAGAAGATGGACTATTAGATAGCTCTAAACTTACACGAGTTATTATGGATCCCTATCATTCACTGTCATTCAAAAAAGAAAAAGACTTAGATTTTAAAGATACTATAGTAACTCTATTAATTGATAATTCAGGTTCAATGAGAGGAAGGCCAATAACAATAGCTGCTCTATGCGCAGACATACTTTCAAGAACTTTGGAAAGATGTTCGGTAAAAGTGGAAATTTTAGGATTTACTACAAAAAACTGGAAAGGAGGCCAAAGTAGAGAACTTTGGAATAATAATAATAAACCAAAAAATCCAGGACGTTTAAACGATCTAAGGCATATTATTTATAAAAATGCAGATACCCAATGGAGACAATCAAAAAAAAATCTAAGTTTAATGTTAAAAGAAGGTTTGTTAAAAGAAAATATAGATGGAGAAGCTATATTATGGGCATTTAATAGAATAAAAAAAAGAAAAGAAGAAAGAAAAATTTTAATGGTTATTTCTGATGGTGCACCTGTTGATGATTCAACTCTGTCCGTTAATTCGGGTGATTTTTTAGAAAAACACTTAAAAAAAGTAGTTAAATTTATTGAAGACAAAAGTGAAATAGAAATTTTGGCAATTGGAATCGGTCACGATGTTTCAAGATATTATAATAAAGCAATTAAAATAACTGATGTTCAAGAATTAGGCGATGTGATGATAAGTCAATTGAGCTCTTTGTTTCAAAATAAGAAAAAACTTAATTAAATACTAGATAAATCTTTATTGTTCCATTTTATTATTATTTCGGCTCCCTTTTTTTTTATAATTGAATTTTGAAAAATTACAGTTGCAGAATTTTTCTCCAGCAGAGTTTTTCCAATAAAAGTTCCAAGTCCCAAGCCACGCTTTGAAAATTGGTAGTCTTCAACCCTTCTAATGTAAGGCTCTCCAAGTTTATGTTTTTCAATTAAATCTTTGGGAAATCCAGGCCCATCATCAGTGATTATTATTTCTGATTCTTTTTTGTTACTTTTTAAAAAAATTTCTACTTTTTCTTTACTAAATTTATTAGCATTTCCAATAAAATTTCTAAGTCCATATATTATTTCTGATGATTTATAGAATTTTATTTGATTTTTAAATTGCTCAGTATTGATAATAAACTTTTTATTACTGATTTTTTGATAGGATCTTACAATTTCATGAACATAATTACTTAGATTCACGTCTAAATCAATAAATTCATCTTCAAAAACCGGATTTAAAGAAAGCTTTTTTAGTATTTCACTGCATCTATTGCTTTGATTAAGTATTAATTCAAGATCTTTATTAATTTTATTATTATTTCCAAATTCTTTTTGTAATTCTTTTACAGTTAATAATATTGTTGAAAGAGGAGTACCAAGTGAATGAGCTGCTGCTGCTGCCTGGCCACCTAAAGAAAGAAGTTCATTTTCTTTGGCCATTATTTCTTGTATTTTATCATAAGCCTCTTTTCTAATTCGACTTTCAATTCCAAATTTTACACCAAAATATACCAAAAAAATTAATCCTATAAATATTGCTACCGGAATACTGTATAGGTAGTAGTCGGGAGCATAAAAATGAAGTTCTTTAGGGCTAGGAAGTTTATAGTAGAAAAAAGTTAATATAACTAAAATCAAACTTGTAAGAGTAACTAAGAATATTGAGCTTGAAATTTTTAAATACTGTGCAGAAAAAATCGAGGGAATTATTATTAAAATAATAAATGGATTTGTGATGCCTCCTGTTAAATAAAGTAATAACCCTAATTGAGTAATATCAAAAGCTAAATAGAAAGTAGCAGTTAAATTGTTCAATTGATTTTCTGTGATTTTAAATTTTAGATAAAAATTGGATAAAATACTTATAAAAATTATCAAAATACAACTTAAATAATTAAATTTAAACTGTAGTAAAAACTGCACTATCAAAATTGCTAATAGTTGTCCTGTATAAGCAATCCATCTAAGGTTGATATAAGTTGATTTGTTAAGTGTAAAAATCTTTGAAGCCTCAATAAACTTCATTTTTATATATCTAGATTAGATACATTTATAGCATTTGATACAATAAAGTCTTTTCTTAATGCAACATCATTTCCCATCAAAGTATGTATAATGTTTTGATCTTTTTCTAAATTATTCGAATATTGAACTTTTAACAAATTTCTAGTTTCTGGATTTAACGTTGTATTCCATAATTCTTCGGGATTCATTTCGCCCAATCCTTTAAAACGCTGAATACTTAATTTAGATTTTTCATTATCATAAACTTTTTTAAATTCCTTGGAGTCTTTTTTTATTTTTTTCAATTCTTTTGAATTATTTAAAATATATTTTTCTAATTCTTTTTCATCTTTAATATAATTGCTTTTTGAACCTTTATTAATTTTAAATAATGGTGGCTGAGCAAGATAAATATGTCCATTTTCTATTAATTTATTAAATGGTTTATTATTAAAAAAAGTTAACAAAAGTGCTCTAATATGAGATCCGTCAACATCAGCATCTGTCATTATAATAATTTTTCCGTATCTTAAATCTTTTAAATCAATTTCTTCTACTTTCGGGTCTAGTCCTAATGCATTAATCAAAGTGACAATCTCATTTGAAGAGATCATTTTTGCCAAAGATTTTGTTCTCAATTCATTCGCATTTCCATTTTTTTTATATTTATCAACATCAACATAGGTGTTTAAAATTTTTCCCCTAAGAGGTAAAACTGCTTGATTTTCTCTATTTCTACCTTGTTTTGCTGAACCACCTGCTGAATCACCCTCAACTATGAATAGTTCTGTCCCCTCCTGTTTAGATATTTGACAGTCTGCAAGTTTTCCAGGAAGACCAGTTAGTTCTAGAGCGCCTTTTCTTCTAACATTTTCTCTTGCTTTTCTAGCAACATCTCTTGCTATAGCTGCTTGCAAAACTTTGTTTAAAACAATTCTTGATAGAGATGGATTTTGATCAAACCAGGTTGATAATTTTTCATTAATTACTGTTTCAACTATTGTTCTGACTTCTGAAGAAACCAATTTATCT
>CACFWQ010000029.1 GCA_902570055.1 uncultured Pelagibacteraceae bacterium | reverse complement strand
TGCGGGGGTAGGATTTGAACCTACGACCTTCAGGTTATGAGCCTGACGAGCTACCAGACTGCTCCACCCCGCGATATTTAAATTCTATTTTTAAGTTTGTTTAATTTTTTAACTCTTTTAATATTTTCTTGCAGGATTCTTTTTTTTTTTTCAGATGGTTTTTCATATGTGTTTTTTAATTTTATAATTTTAAAAAACCCATCTCTTTGCAACTTTCTTTTAAGAACTCTTAGAGCCTGCTCAACATTATTATCTTTTACTTCTATTTTAATAAATACCTCCGAAAAAAAATTGTGATATCACTTTATAATTTTAATGTCTATTAAATTTATTTTTATACAAATTGTTATTTTTTTTTGGCGTTTTTTTCTCTTTTTATTCGTCTCTGAGCTTTTTCAACAGCTTCGATTAAATCTTTTTGTGAAAATAAACTCATAGCCACAGGATCTTTTGCATTTAAATTGTTATAATTCCAATAATTTTTATTTCTTATAGTTTTTACGGAGTTCGTCGTAATAGATACTAATTTTGCAATTTGAGAATCTTTTAGTTCAGGGTGGTGTTTTAACAACCACAAAGCTGAATCTGGCTTATCTTGTCTTTTTGACAAAGGAATATATTTTTTCATTTTTTTTTCAGAACTTGAAATTTTTATATCTGAGCTATTAATTTTTAGTGGCCTGTTTTGATCTTTGGACGATAATGAAATTTCTTCTCTTGTTAGTTGTCCTGAAATAATAGGATTATAGGCTATTATACCTTTTGCAACTTCTCCATCAGCAATACCTTGAATTTCAACTTCATGTAAATTACAAAAATCTGCAATCTGTTTAAATGTTAAAGTTGTGTTTTCTACCAGCCAAACAGCAGTTGCCATTGGCATTAGTGGCGCGTTTGTCATTTATCTTTTTTTTCTGATCTAAAATTTTGGAATTTTTTATTAAATTTGCTCACTCGACCCTTGTCTAATATTTTTTGCTTACCACCAGTCCAAGCAGAATGTGATTTAGGATCAATTTCTAATTTTAGTGTTTCACCTTCTGAACCCCAAGTTGATCTAGTTTCAAACTGACTACCATCTGTCATTTCAACTTTTATAGTGTGATAATTTGGATGAATTTTTTTTTTCATAACGAGACTTATAGCAAAAGAATTTAATAAAACAATTAAAAGTTAATAAGATTTTTTAATAGTTTTTCGCTAATAGAGTTGTTAGAGATTATCGCTTTTATTTTATTTTTCTTGTTTAAACTAATGTTATTCACGTATGCACCAGCTTCTTTTGCAATAACTATACCTGCCGCAATGTCCCAAATATTTAAATTTTTTTGAAAGTATCCATCAAACCTACCGGCAGCTACATAAGCAATATCCAGCGCTGCGCTTCCAGATTTTCTTATAGTTAAACTGTTATTAAATTCTTCATTTGTGTTTTCTTTGCCGCCAGTTGCAAATAAACATTCTTCTAAATTTTTTCTTTTAGAGACTCTGATACTTTTATTATTTAAATAAGCACCATTATTCTTTTCAGCATAGAACATCTCATCTTTTATTGGATCATAAATTAATCCAGATATAATTTCATTATCGGACTTTAAAGCTATAGAAATAGCAAAGTGAGGAATTCCATGAAGAAAATTGTTTGTTCCATCTATTGGATCGATAATCCAAATATTATCTTTGTCCTCATTTATTTTTGTTCCATTTTCTTCGCTTATTATAGAAAATTTTTTTCTTGCTTTTATAAGTTCGTTAATAATTATTTTTTCTGCTTTTTTATCAGCACTAGATACATAATCCGAAGGTCCTTTTAAAGATACTTGCAATTTTTCAATTTCTCCAAAATCTCTTATTAATATTTTTGATGCTTTTTCACTAGCTCTAATCATTATGTTAAGATTTGCTGAGATGGAGTTCATGGCGTTTATGATATTTTTTTAATATATTCTATAGTTCTTGTATCAACTATTATAGCATCTTCACTTTCTATAAATGGAGGAACTTGAATTTTTAATCCATTAGTTAATACTGCCGGTTTATATGAAGATGAAACAGTTTGTCCTTTTAAAGCAACATCTGTGCTTTTTATTTTACATGTAATTTGATTAGGAAGATTAACTGACAAAGGTTTTTCATTATAGAAATTAATTGTTACTTCTAAATTTTCCGTAAGTAATTTTCCTTTACTGCCTAAGATTTTTTTTGCAATATTTATTTGTTCAAATGTTTTTTGATCTATAAAGTAATAATCGTTTTCATCTTCATATAAGAAATTATATTTTTCTTCATCTAGAGAAGCTTTTTCAACAGAATCACTAGATCTAAATCTTTCATTTAGTTTAGTATTTTTGTTTACACTTTTCATTTCAACTTGATTGAAAGCGCCGCCTTTTCCTGGTTTGACATGTTGAGCTTTTAGCACTTCCCAAAGATCATTCTTGTGTTCAATCAACATTCCAGGCTTTATTTCATTTCCTAATATTTTCATTTTAGTTTTTTAATTGCTTCAACTGGTTTATATTTATTATTATTCCAAACGTAGCTTGAAATAGCCAAAAAGTTTGCTTTATTCAATAGAAGTTTTTTATAATTATCAAATTTTATACCTCCTATTGCAACTATTGGAATATTTGTTATTTTTTTTGCCCAATTTAAAATTTTTAGATTGGCTTTATATTTTATACGTTTTGTTTTCGTTGAAAAAAAAGCACCTAAGGCTATGTAGCTAGCTTTATTTTTTACTGCTTTTTTGATTAATTTTTTAGAATTATGACAAGTAATTCCTAAAATATGTTTTTTTAAAATTTTTCTTGCCAACATGATATCCATATCATTTTGACCAAGATGACAACCATCAGCATTGATGATTTTTGTAAGAAAAGGATCATCATTAACAATATACTTAACTTTGTATTTTTTACATAATTTATATATTTTTTTTCCAACAATAATTTTTTTTTTTTTACTTTCCTTTTTAAGTCTAAGTTGAAAAAAAGCAATTTTGTTTGACTTAAATATTTTTTTTAACTGAGAATAAAAATTATTATTTTTGACTTTATTAGGAGAGATTAAGTAAATAAATTTTTTGTTTACTTTAGATATTGTCAACTTTTTCAGTCCACTTGCCTTTAGATGCAAGACTGCACATTTTAGCTCTATGATTAAAAATTTCTTGCGTTCCTTTAATATTATTTATGTCTTTTGACCAAAACTTAAGAGCACTTTGTTGTAAAGCTCTACCATATGAATAAGTCATGATAAAATTTGTTTTGTTAATAACATTAATTTGATTCAAGTTTTCGGTTGCTTCTTTTTCTGTTTGTCCACCAGATAAAAAAGCTATACCTGGAACTTCGGAGGGAACAGATTCTTCAAGACACTTATTTGTCATCTGGGCAATTTTTAAACTATCAATTTTTTCATCAGAACTAACTCCGGGTAAAATCATATTTGGTTTAAGAATAGTTCCTTTTAATTCAACCTTATGAATCTCTAACTGTTCATAACATTTTTTTATAACCTCAGAAGTTTTTTGAAAGCAATCATCTGAATTGTGATTTCCATCCATCAAAACTTCTGGCTCAATAATTGGAACCATTCCCGATTCTTGAACTAAAGCAGCATATCTTGCTAGAGCATGAGCATTTGAATATATAGAAAGCTTGCTAGGATATTTTTTTGAAATTATGTAAACACCTCTCCATTTTGCAAATTTTGCTCCCAATTTATAATATTCTTTTAATCTTTCTCTTAATCCATCAAGACCCTCAGTAATTTTTTCTTCTGTAGAGTTAGCTAAAACTTTTGCTCCTGTATCAACTTTTATCCCAGGAATTGCTCCTGAGTCTGAAATTAATTCAGGGATTTTTTTTCCCGAAGGATTAGATTGTTTTATTGTTTCATCGTAAAGTATTACACCGCCTATACAATCTTTCATCCCACTTGAACTAAAAAGCGTTTCTCTAAATAATAATCTGTTTTGAGCAGTTGACTCAACCTTTACACTATTAAGCCTCTTAGTCATTGTTCCTGTGCTTTCATCCGCCGCCAGAATTCCTTTTCCTTTACTGATTATTTTTAAAGCAATATTATTTAATTCAGACATTTTGATTTAATGCTTTTATACCAGGTAAAGTTTTTCCTTCAAGATATTCTAAAAAAGCTCCACCAGCGGTTGAAACAAATGTAAAAGAATCTAATTTTTTAAATTTATTTATTGCTGCAACAGTTTCTCCTCCACCCGCAACAGAAAAAATTTTATCATTTTTTGTTTTTTGTGAAACTATTTCTAGGATTTGTTTAGTACCATTTTGAAAATTTAAATTTTCAAAATATCCAGCTGGACCATTCCATAACACTGTATTTGAATCATTAATTATTTTTTTAATAGTAGAAATTGTTTTTGGGCCAATATCTAATATCATTTCATCATCATTTATTTCTTTTATATCTTTATTTTTTCCAATACCTTGAAGATTTTTTGAGACCACAACATCTACAGGGCATATTATTTTACAATTATATTTATTAGAATTTTCTAAAATTTCCTTTATTAAATACTCACAATTATCCTCACATATTGATTTTCCTACTTTTAAACCGGTATGTTTTAGCATTGTGTTGGCCATTCCCCCAACAATAATTATATTATTAAATTTTTTTATTAAATTATTAATAATTTTAATTTTAGTTGAAATTTTTGATCCTCCGATGATAAGTGTAACTGGCCTTTTTATTTTTGATGTTATTTTCTTAAGTGCATTAATTTCTTCATTAATTTGTATACCAAAATATGAGGGAATATACTTCGTTATTCCTTCAATTGAAGCATGAGATCTATGAGAACAAGAAAAAGCATCGTTAATATATATGTCGCCCAAATTAGAAATTTTTTTTGAAAATTTACTGTCATTTGTTTCTTCTCCTTCATTAAAACGTATGTTTTCTAGCATCATTACGGAACCATTTGGAATTTTGTTTACCTCGGATAGGGTATTTTCATTTATTATGTTTCTATTAAACAAAACTTTTCTATTTAACAAATCTGCTAATTTTTTTGAAATAGGTTCTAAAGACATTTCATTAACAACCTTTCCTTTTGGTCGTCCAATGTGAGATAATACTATTATTTTAGCTTGTTTTTCTATTAATAGTTTTATTGTTGGTATTATTTTTTCTATTCTAGATGTTTCTGTTATAGACCCACTTTTCATTGGAACATTTAAATCAACTCTAAGTAATACTTTTTTTCCTTTAAGATTTAACTTTTGATCTAAAATACTATTCATTAAAAATTAAATTTTATGAATATATTCGACTAAATTACACATTCTTGAAGCAAATCCCCATTCATTATCATACCATGCAGAAACTTTTCCCATATCATCCCCAACAACATTGGTTAGAGATAAATCAACAACTGCTGAATTAGGATTGTGATTAAAGTCAATTGAAACAAGTTTTTCTTTAGTAACATCAAGTACATTTTTTAATTCTTTTTTTGAAGCTTTTATAAATGCGTCGTTAATTTTTTTTACAGATAGCTTATTTTTTGAATTAAAGACAAAATCTACCAATGAAACATTTGGCGTTGGGACTCTTATAGCCAATCCATCAAGTTTGCCTTTTAATTCTGGTATAATTTCACCAAGAGCTTTAGATGCGCCAGTAGATGTTGGCACTATAGATTGTCCAGCAGATCTAGCGCGTCTTGGATCTTTATGAGAATTATCCAACAATCTTTGATCTGCAGTGTATGAGTGAATCGTTGTCATAAAGCCTTTTTCTATTTTAAATTCTTTATTAATCACAAAAGCAACTGGAGCAAAACAATTAGAAGTGCAGGAAGCAGCAGAAATTATTAAATCATTTTTACTGATTTTTTTTTGATTTACTCCAAATACAATTGTTTTATCAGCATTTTTACATGGCGCAGATACTATAACTTTTTTAGCCCCACCTTTTTTTATATGCGTCAATGATTTTTCTTTAGAATTAAACTTTCCCGTACATTCTAAAACATAGTCTACAGAACTTTTTTTCCAATTAATTTTGTTGATGTCAGTTTCTT
>CACFWQ010000028.1 GCA_902570055.1 uncultured Pelagibacteraceae bacterium | reverse complement strand
TCAATTCTTTGATTAACTAGTGAAATAGTATCTTTATTTTGTTTTTTTCTTTCATCTAAAAATCTATGAGACTCTCCTACTGTAAGATATCTATGCATCATGAATTCTTCGGGAACTTTAGTTTGTCCAATGAAAACTGGAGAAAAAGGCGAAGCAATAGCTCCTATTGGCGAATGCCACAACATTCTTAAATTATTATAAGAAGGATCAATTAAAGGTATCACCTGACCATATCCTGCGGTATCTCCCGTTAATTTTGGAGTCCTTATTGCCCACATAACATCCTTTAATTTAATTTTTCCAGGCCTTTTCGCTAATTTTTTCATTTTGTTTTCTATCCATTTTACCCCCTTCCATTTACCTTTTTTATCACCTAAGATTTTGTTTACATTAAATGGACCTTTTGAATACCAACATTTATTTTTACAAAATTTAACAAGATTTTCAGAGTAAAGAAAATTTGGATTGTTTTTTTCATTAATTGGAATTTCTTCAATATAACCTGGACGTGATGCGCGTATAGAGTCAGGTCCAAGTCGTTCTGCGGCCCACAAACCTTTTCCACCAGCAAATTGAATCATTACCCAAGCTTCTTTAGAATCAGCGAAAATATGCGAGTTTCCTCCATAAGTACTTTCTCCATATTTTTTTATTAAGTTGCCAACTATTGTAACTGCTTCACGAGCAGATTTAGCGCGTTCCAAAACTATTCTTGCTAGATCGCTATAATTGGGACCTTTTTGATTTTTTGGAGTTATTTTAATTAATTCCTTACGTGATGGTGACCAAATATCCCTAACTGCAACACCATATTCATTTAATCCACCGTTAGTAATTGGCGCAGGTACACCTAAATAGTAAGAATAACTTACTCGAATATGCTTATGTGTTTTTGAAACTTGAGGAATCTTTATTAATTTGCCCGGCATGTCAGATTTTTCTGTAACTCCAACAATTATGTTCTTGTTTTTTTTTGTTTTTTGTTTTTGAAATAATTTCAAGCCAATGACTCGACGGTTCATCACCGTAGCCACCTAACCAAGCATGACCATCAAATGTTAGATTTTTTCCGATATAAAGGCCATAACTCATAAAAATAAGATTTTTTGATTAATCCATTCTTGTAGCATTTCCATCAACTGGAATTGTTTGACCAGAAACTTTTTCTCCGTCATTAGAGATCAAAAAAGAGCACATTTTTCCAATATCTTCTTCGTAAATCCAACAATTCATTGATGCCATAGATATAAAATCTTTTTCAATTTTTTTTTTAGAAGTTTTTAAAAATTTTGCTTTATCCCTTATAACTCTTATCATTCGGTCTCCTTTTATGGTTCCGGGACAAATTGCGTTAACGCGAATTTTAAATTTACCTAATTCCATTGCTAAAGTTTTTGTTACTCCTATAACAGCCCATTTGCTTGCAGCATATGGAGAACGTAAAGGAAAACCCATAATTCCTGCTCCTGATGAAATGTTTATTATAGAACCACCTTTGTTTTTTTTAAGCATTGGTATTGCAAGTTTTGTAAAATAAAAATGACTTATAACGTTAATTTTAAGAGTTTGTTCCCAATCATCAGAATTTAATTTTTCAATAGTTCCTGTGGGACCAGCAACCCCGACATTATTAATTAAAGCATCGATTTTTTTTGTTTTCTTATATATTTGATTGAAAAAATTTGAAACTTCGTCTTCATCTGAAGCATCACATTCATAAGAGAATAGTTTTTTGTTAGTTAAAGGATGTTTTTTAATTTTATTTAAAGATTTATTATTAATATCACAAAGATAAACAATAGCTCCTCTAGAAAGGCAAACTTTTGCGGTAGTCCATCCAATTCCTGAAGCTCCAGCTGAAATAATGATTTTTTTATTTTGAAGACTTAACGGCATTAGCCATATGTTCTTTTGTTAAAGCTTTTGAAAGCTCTTTTTGTGTAATGTAACCTTTAACATTTCCTTCTTTATCTACAATTTCACAATTTGCATTTGAACAAACAACTTGGGGCAAAAATTCATCTATAAATTGATCCTCTCCTATTTTAACTAAATTTGATTTGTCAATATTACCTGAAGAACTAACTGGTTTCATAATAATTTTGGCTTTAATTACTTTTGCACGGTTTACATCTTTTACAAATTTTTCAACATAATCGTCAGCAGGATTCATTATAATATCTATTGGAGTTCCTACTTGTACTAATCTTCCACCATTTAATATTCCTATATGATCTCCTAATCTTAAAGATTCATCTAAGTCATGAGTTATGAACACTATTGTTTTTTTTAATTCACTTTGTAAATCTATTAATTGTTTTTGCATGTCGCTTCTAATTAAAGGATCTAAAGCAGAAAATGCTTCATCCATAAGCATTATATCAGTATTTGTAGCAAGAGCCCTTGCTAGACCAACTCGTTGTTGCATTCCACCAGATAATTGATTTGGATACTGATGTTCAAAACCAGTTAAGCCAACTGCTTCAATTTTTTCCATTGCTGTTTTATTTCTTTCCTCTGGTTTTTGACCCTGAACTTCTAGACCATATCCAACATTTTCTAATACTGTTTTGTGAGGGAATAACCCAAATCTTTGAAAAACCATGCTCATTTTATGTCTTCTAAACTCAATTAATTTTTTTTGATCTAGGTCCATAACATTGGTACCTTCAACTGAAACTTCTCCTGAAGTTGGATCTATTAGTCTATTGATATGTCTAATAAGTGTAGATTTACCAGATCCAGACAGACCCATGCAAACAAAAGTTTCTCCTTCTTCAATAGATATAGATACATTATCAAGACCAACTGTGTGTCCTGTTTTTTCTAGGATTTCTTCTTTAGTTGCGCCATCCTGGACCATTGGAAGTACTTTAGAAGGTTGGTCACCAAAAATTTTGTAAACATTTTTTATTTCTATTTTAGACATAAGTTATATTTTTTTCTTTTTCTGAGTTCTTTCTTGAATTTTTTCTCCATAAGATTGTGTAATTCTGTCGAATATAATTGCTAACAAAACAATTGCAATACCAGCTTCTGTAGCCATACCTACATTTAGCTGTTGTAATCCAAGCAACACTTCATCACCAATTCCTCTTGTTCCAATCATTGAGGCAATCACAACCATGGCCAAAGACATCATAGTACATTGGTTAATTCCCTGCATAATATTTGGTAAGGCTAATGGAATTTGAACACCCCAAAGTGTTTGTTTTCTACTTGCTCCAAATGCTTCAGAAGCTTCGATTACTTCTTTGTCAACCAATCTTATACCTAGGTCAGTTAACCTAATAAGTGGAGGAACAGCATAAACAAAAATTGCAATTATTGCTGGAACTGCACCCAGTCCAAATAGTAAAATACCTGGAATTAAATAACAAAAGCTTGGAATTGTTTGCATCAAATCAAGTATAGGCAATAATGCATTTCTCACCTTTTTATTTCTAGCCATTGCAATTCCAATTGGGATTCCTACAATTATACAAAGCAACATACCAATAATTACAATACAAGTTGTCATAATACATTTGTCCCAATATCTTGGGCTTAGAAAACCAAGAAAGAAAGTACAAAAAGCTACCATTATAGTAGTGTTAGTTTTTCTCCCGCTTGCAAAATAAGTAATAAAAATAACTATTGCTATAACAATTGGCCAAGGCAAACCAACTAAAGCATCTTTCATTGCGGTGTACATTCCTAATAAAAAATTATTTATACCTTCAAAAAACAATCCATATTTTACAATTAAAAAATCAAAACCAGCATTAAGAGGTTGCATTAATGGAAAATCAAGCCACTTAGGCCAGTTTCCCAACCAAGAAAAATCATTAAATATATCTGTAAAATGTTCAGGTTTATACCTAGGTTTGGCTGAACGATAGCTAATTATAATAAAAAATATAAAAACTAACGAGTAAATAAAGGGCTTTAAAAATTTTTTATATTTTTCCATTACTTTCCTTAATAAAAAACTAAGAGCTCATTTCTGAGCTCTTAGTTATAAGTTATTAATAAAATTAAAGCGTTGCTTTAACTTTTTCTGCAACGTCAGCTGGTACCCACTTCATCCACATAGAATTGTTTGACAAGAAGTATTTAGCTGTCGCTTCCATGTCTCCGCCCGATTCATCCATATAGAATGCAAGTGCTTTATTAACTGCAGCAGTTGGTATTGTATAAGCTCTAATAAAATCTAGAACAGGCTTGTTCTTTTTATTGTTAGCAAATTTAGTAGAAGCAGCTTTTGTTAAAGACATATTAACGTATTCACATGCACATGTATCTTTATATACATCTGGACCATTTGCTTTAATATCTTCAACAACTTTAGTCATTTCATCCCAGCAAGCTTGATCATATTTAGGTTCTTCCAATTTAACCAAGTCTACTTTGCCCATTAGGCCTGTAGGAGTCCAATAGTAGGAAAATACTGGTTTTCCTTTTTTAAATCCACCAGCGATCGCCGCATCTAATGCTCCACCTGAACCTGGATCAAAGTTAGTATAGAATTCATCTAGACCATAAACTTTGTGTTTCACTAAGTTAATAGTGTAGCAAGTCCAACCTGAAATACAGCTTGTCATTCTACCTTTTCCAGGAGCTTCTGGGTCAGCAAATAATTTTGCAATCTCAGCACTCTTCATATCATCAACAGATTTTAAACCATATTTATCAGCAGTTGGTTTATCTACATAAAAACCTTGAGTAGATGAAGGTGTATTAACACCAAGCTCAATTATAGTTCCTTTAGCTAAGTTATCTTCAATCAACTGAACAAGATTGTCTCTCCAAACTTCAGTAACAATATCTATCTGTTGATCGAAAAGAGCTGCCATTATCGGAGTAGTACTTCCTTTTGTTGATTCCACATCACATCCATATCCTTTTTCAAGAATATAACCTGCAATAGCAGTATGTATGTTAGCACTATCCCAGTCAAAGTCTCCCAAATGTACTTTACCACATTTAGCGTTAGCGCTAGTAGTAACCAGAGACATTGCTCCAGCAAATACAAATGAAAGAATTAAGTTTCTAAGAAATTTCATGAAATTCCCTCCATTATTAAGTTTAAACTGGTCGTATTAAAACTTGATCTGACACAAAATACAACCTTTATTGATATTAATTATGAACCAATAAGATAAGTAAAATAAAGAATATAAATTTAGTAGATTCAATTATAAATTGAATTGCAAATAAAACTGAATAAAATAACAATTGTATTATGGAAGCACAAATTTCTAAAGTTTCAAAAAATGGTTCTGCATTAAATGTTGAATGGAGCGATGGAGAAAAAAGTAATTTTAACTTTATGTGGTTAAGAGATAATTGTCCAACAGCACAAGATAAAGACTCAAGACATCGCATGTTCAATATACTTGAACTTTCAACAAATATAGAGCCCAAAACATGCAAAATTAACAATGAAGGTAAAGTCGAAATAGTTTGGAGCGAAGGAAATCATACTAGTTATTACGACCAAGAATGGCTTAGAAAAAACTGCTACACCATAAATAATAAAAAGAAGTATGTTTCTCCTTATCAATTGTGGGACAATTCACTACAGAAAAATTTAAAATCTATTAGTATAGAACATGATGAAATCATTAGTTCCGACAAAGGTTTAATAAAATGGTTAGAACTTTTACATTTCAAAGGAATTGCAATAGTAAAAAATGCACCAATCGAAAAAGAATCTGCATTTCCAGTTTTAAACAGGATAAGCCATACCAGAGAAACTTTTTTTAAAACACCTTTTGAGGTTATAAATATTCCAAAACCAAATAATTCTGCTTATACAGCGCATGCTTTAAGAAATCATATGGATTTACCATGGTTTGAGAATCCCCCAGGTTATCAATTTCTTCATTGCTTAATTAATGCTGCAGAAGGAGGAGATTCTTCAGCTGTAGATGCATTTGCGGTTGCTGATTATTTAAAAAAGAATGAGAATGAAATATTCGAAACTTTAATTGCTGTACCTCTAAAATTTAAAGATAAGGATTATACACAAGAATCACATAGAAGTTTTCACTCTCCCGCAATTACTTTAACTAAAGATGGAGACTATAATGATATAAGATTTAGTGTTGCTACAATGGACATATTAGATTGCAATCCAAACATTATGGAAAAAGTTTATAAAGCTCATCATAGATTTGGAAATCTTTTACATGATGATAAATTTCAAATTAAATTCCGATTAGAACCTGGAGATATTTT
>CACFWQ010000027.1 GCA_902570055.1 uncultured Pelagibacteraceae bacterium | reverse complement strand
AAATTCAAATCTTAATTTCTCATTAGGTTTTGCATATTTAAAACAACCTCTTGCAGCCAATGCGCCTTCATGAAATCCTGAAAGAATTAATTTTAATTTACCAGGATATGTACATATATCTCCTATGGCAAATATTCCTTTTTGATTTGTTTCAAAATTTTCAGTATTAACAGGTATGTGTTTTTTTTCTAAGTTTAATCCCCAGTTAGCAATAGGACCAAGTTTCATAACTAATCCAAAAAAACCTAAAACATAATCAGTTTTTATTTTTTTTACATTTCCACTGTCATGTTTAATGCTAATATTTTTAATTTTGTCATTACCTTCTATAGAATTTAATTGATATTGGGTTAGTAGTTCCAATTTACCCTTCTTATCTAATTCCTTAACTTTATTTGTGCTTGATTGTGCTGCTCTAAATTCATCTCTCCTATGTATTAATTGAACATTAGAAGCTGCAGATAGTTCAATTGCCCAATCTAAGGCTGAATCTCCTCCACCAAATATTGAAACAGTTTTATCTTTAAATAAATTTTTATCTTTAACAGAGTAAAGTAATTCTTTTCCCTCAAATTTTTCACAATCTTTAATAGTGAATTTTCTTGGTTCAAAGGAACCTACGCCGCCAGCTATAATAATACTTGATGTTTGAAATTCTTTTCCTTTGTTTGTTTTTATAAACCAGCTGTCCTTATTTTTTTTAACTTCTTCTACTCGGTCGCTTAAATGAAAGTTAGTTTTAAATGGTTCTATTTGTTTAATTAAATTATCTGTTAACTCTTTGCCAGTACACTCTGAAATTGCTGGAATATCATAAATTGGTTTATCGGGATATAGTTCAATACATTGTCCGCCTATTTTGTCTAAGTTATCAACAACTTCGCATCTTAAACCAATAATACCAAGCTGATGAACACAAAAAAGACCGGTTGGGCCTGCACCAATTACTAAAACATCAATATTAATCATTAAGCTTGTTTTTCTGGTATATTAACAGTCAAACCTTCTAACGTATCTGATACAGTTAGTTGACAGCTCAATCTACTAAATTTATTTGGTTCATGCGCCATATCGATCATATCCTCTTCTCCATCTTCTTTTTTTGGAAGTTTATTAAACCATTCTTCTTTGACATAAACATGGCAAGTTGCGCAAGCCATGCCTCCACCGCAGTCTGCATCAATACCTGGAATATTATTTTGAACAGCACCTTCCATAACAGTTAAACCATTGGAAACATTAATTGTATGCGATTTACCTGAGCTCTCAATGTAAGTTATCTTGGGCATTAATAATATATAGATGCAAAAATAAATAGAGCAAGTAGAAAATTTCACTAACTCTTTTCTTTATGATTTAAAATTATCTAGATCTTCCTCCTGAAGAAACTGCCGCAGTCCATATTACTAAACCAAATGCAATTTTGTTTACAAAGTCAGCAAAATTATAAATAACGTTTAGTGAATTAACATCTACACCACCTGTTAAGTAACTAAATATGTAGCCCAAAGGATATATGCTCCAACCAACTGTAACTATCATTCTCAATGTGCTAAAAGCAGCAACAACTGGTTTGCTTCCAATTTTAGCAGCAGTCTTGCCGGCTTCACCTGAAAATACTTCATATAAAATAAAGACCCATCCAGCCATCCAAATTACTAAGCCTAGCATTGTAGGAATGTGACCAGCTTCACCTAAATATCCTCCAATAACCATAACCAATGTACCTATTAAAAGTCTCCAAAACATTCCGTTGGATACTCTCCTTAGGACTGATAAAATTAAATAAAACACTATCATTTGCAATGGCATTGTTATTAGCCATTCAATATACCTATATACAGTAGAAAGATCCCCGGTTTGAATCCAAACATCTCTAATATAAATATAGTGGATAAATGCAATACCAGTTACTATACCTGAGACTGTTAGTGGTGTTCTCCAGGCAGAAACTAATGAGGTTTTTTCCACGAAAAAAAATGCTGTAGCTGCTAAAGTGCCCATTGAAATTATCCAAAAACTTATCCCAACAAAGTCATCGGATGCTAAAACAGCTGGTTCTGCATTTGCAGTAGCTGATAATCCAAAAGTTGCTATAAAAGTAAGAGCAGATATCTTAAACTTGCACATAAAAATAACCTCTTAATTTAGTTTTTTATTAGTTTAATTCTTTCACTACGGTTAAAAGAAAATTGAAACCAAGTTGGAGTGCACATTAACAAAATAAATGGTTAATTGAAGACTTTTTTGACATTAATTTTTGTTGATTTTATTGACTTTTTTAATTTAAATGAAATTTATACTAAAAAAATCGTAACAAAAATAACTAGAAGAAGAAATCAGTATGTATAAAAAATTTTCAAAAATTTATTCTAATTCTATAAAAAAACCTGAAGAATTTTGGAAAGAAATATCGGATGATATATTCTGGTTTAAAAAACCAACAAAAATTCTAAATAAATCCAACTCACCTTTTTATAAATGGTATGAAGATGGTATTACGAACACTTGTTATAATGCTTTAGACGTTCATATTGATAATGGTAGGGGTGATAAGACCGCTTTAATCTATGATAGTCCCATAACTGGAAACAAAAAAAAATTTACATATATAGAATTAAAAGAAAAGGTTTCAAAGTTTGCAAGTGTTTTACAAAATCAAGGAGTAAAAAAAGGAGATAGGGTTATTATTTATATGCCAATGATTCCTGAGGCAGTTATTGGGATGCTATCTTGTGCAAGAATTGGGGCCATTCATTCTGTGGTTTTTGGTGGTTTCGCTTCAAATGAATTAGCTAGTAGAATAGATGACAGCAAAGCAAAAATTTTGCTTACAGCTTCATGTGGTTTTGAACCTGGAAAAACTATTCAATATAAACCTCTGGTTGATGAAGCGTTAAAATTATCATCTCATAAAATTGAAAAACTTATTTTATTTCAGAGACCAGGACACGAGGTAAAACTAAATACACCTAAAGAAATAAGTTGGGATGAAACTTTAGATAATGCAAAAAGTGTGGATTGTGTTGAAATGAATTCAAATGAATTTGCCTATATTTTATATACATCAGGCACAACAGGAGTTCCCAAAGGTATTGTTAGGGATATTGGTGGTCATATTGTTGCTCTTAAGTGGACGATGAAAAATATATATAATATTGATCAAGATGATGTTTGGTGGTCCGCTAGTGACATTGGTTGGATTGTTGGACATTCTTATATTGTTTACGCTCCACTATTTAAAGGATGCACAACTGTACTGTTTGAAGGTAAGCCTGTTGGAACACCAGATGCGGGTGTTTTCTGGAAAATTATTTCAGATTATAAAGTAAAATCTCTTTTTACTGCACCAACTGCATTTAGGGCAATTAAAAAAGAAGACCCCGATGGTAAGTTTTTTTCTAAATATGATCTTAGCTCATTTGAAAATTTATTTTTAGCAGGAGAAAGGGCTGATCCTGATACTATTAAATGGGCAGAATCTCTTTTAAAAGTTCCAGTAATTGATCACTGGTGGCAAACAGAAACAAGCTGGGCAATAAGTGCTAATTGTACAGGAATAGAAATGATGAAAACAAAATACGGTTCCGCTTGCAAAGCCGTTCCAGGATATGATGTTAAAGTTATAAAACCAGATCAAACTTTAGCTAAACCAAATGAAATGGGAGATATTGTAGTTAAACTTCCTTTGCCTCCAGGAACTTTTCCAACTTTATGGAATGCGGATGATAGATATAAAAAAACATATATGTCAAATTATAAAGGTTATTATCAAACTTATGACGCAGGTCATATTGATGAAGACGGTTATATTTGGATAATGTCAAGAACAGATGATATTATAAATGTTGCGGGGCATCGACTTTCTACTGGGGCCATTGAAGAAGTTTTATCAGAACATAAATCAGTTGCCGAATGTGCTGTTATTGGTATTGCTGATAAATTAAAAGGACAATTACCAATAGGTTTAATAGCTCTTAAAGCTGGAGTTCAAAAAAATAATGAAACAATATCCAAAGAATGTATACAAATGGTGAGAGACAAAGTTGGCCCAGTTGTAGCTTTTAAAACTGCAATTGTTGTAAAAAGATTACCGAAAACACGATCTGGAAAGATTTTAAGAGGTACAGTTAGAAAAATAGCTGATAAAGAACAATATAAAATACCAGCAACAATTGATGATCCTAAAATTTTAGATGAAATAAAACAAGATTTAATAAAAAATAATATTTTAAAATAATGACAAAAGCTTATTTTTTTATGTTCGTTGCAATCTTTTGTGAAGTAGCAGGCACACTACTTCTTCCTTCTACTCAAAATTTTACAAAATTAATTCCAACAACTATAGCAGCCACTTGTTACTTATCAGCTTTATACTGTCTAACTCATGTATTGCACAAAATTCCAATTGCTATTGTTTATGCAACTTGGAGTGGACTAGGAATATTTACAATTGCAATATTTGGGTACTTTTTTTTTAAACAAAGTCTTAGCTGGCAAGCAGTACTAGGATTATTTCTTATAGTGGTAGGTGTAGTTTTGGTAAATACTTTTTCTTCAAGAGTTATTTAAATTTGATTGGTGTTCCATCTGGTTCTTCAATTATCTTTCCATCTTTCATTTTAATTTTACCATTAATTATTGTTGCTATAGGACTTCCTTTAAATTTGCATCCATCAAATGGAGACCAGCCACATTTACTTTCAATATTTGCATTTTTAATCTCAATTGTCTTGTTCATGTCAACAATTGTAAAGTCGGCATCATATCCTTCTTTAATAAATCCTTTATTTTTAATTCCAAAAATTTTAACAGGATTTTCGCAAACAAGATTAATTAATTGATTAAGTGATAATTTTTCATCATTTACATGATTTAACATTACTGGCATTAAAGTTTGTACACCTGGCATCCCTGATGGTGAATTTGGATATTCTTTTTCTTTATTTACTTTTAAATGTGGAGCATGATCTGATCCAATTGTGTCATTAAAATTATTTTTTACTCCATACCATAATCTATCATAATGGGCTTTATCTCTTAGAGGTGGATTCATCTGAGCATAAGTTCCAAGTTTGTCATAACAATCAGGAGAGTATAACGTTAAATGCTGCGGAGTAATTTCAAATGTAATATTGCCTTTATGTTGTGATAAAAAATCAATTTCTTCTTTTGTTGTAACATGAAGAATGTGTGCTTTTTTCTTATATTTTTCAGCAATTCTTACGATCCTTCTTGTAGATGACATTGCACACTCCACACTTCTCCAAACTGGATGGGTATGCACATCGCCTTTTTTAATTAATTTTTTATTAACGTTTAAAATTGCCTCATCTTCTGAGTGAACGGCAACAACTTTTGAGCTGCTTTGAAACACCTTTTCAATATCTGCTTCATCTGCAACTAATAAATTACCAGTTGAAGATCCTGCAAAAAGTTTAATTCCACAGCAACCCTCTAAATTTTTTAAATCTGATAACTCATTTGCATTTTCAGCTGTTGCACCAAAATAAAATGCATAATTGCAATACATTCTATTTTTTGCGAGATCTAATTTTTTTTGAAATTCTACCTTGTTAGATGTTGGTGGATTAGTATTTGGCATCTCAAACACACTGGTAATACCTCCAGCAATTGCTGCTCTGCTTCCTGAATGAAGATCTTCTGTATCTGTTGATCCAGGTTCTCTAAAATGGGTTTGAGTGTCAATGCAACCAGGCAAAACGGTTAAATTTGCTGCATCATAAATATCTTTAGAATCTTCATCAATTTTTGTTTCTATTGTAGCAATTTTGTTGTTTTTAATTCCAATATCTTGTTTTTTAAGATTACCATCTATGTAACAAGATCCATTTTTAATGATTAGGTCTAACATTTCGTAGAAAAGTAATTATATTATAATTGGCTAGTAATCAAATATGAATATTAATAAAGCTTGTATTTTAGAAGATCGAGGAATTCTCTTCATTGATGGAGCTGAAGTAAAAGATTTTTTGCAAAATATTATCACTAATGACATAAATAAAGTCACAGATAGTAATTCTTGTTTTGCTTCAATTTTAAATCCACAGGGAAAGTTTTTATTCGATTTTTTGGTTGTTAAACATAAAAATGGCTACTTTATTGACTGTGAAAAATTTCAAATTGATGAATTGTTTAAACAACTTACATTATACAAATTAAGATCAGATATACAAATTTTAAATCTAAGCAATGAATTTGTAGTTACGGCTTTAAGTTATGAGAAATTTAAATTAATAGAAGGAACTAAAGACAAATTAGGATTTACAATAAAATATGGAGAAGATCCAATTTTATTAGATCCAAGAAATAAAAAACTTGGAGCAAGATTAATTGTAAACCTGGAAAAACTTTCTTTGTCTTTAAAAAAACTTGATTTAAAATCTATAAAGCAAGAAGAATATTATGATTTAAGTTTTAATTTAGGAATTCCTCAGAAAAATACAAATAAACTTAAAAATAAAATATTTGGAATTGAATGTAATTTTGAAGAACTTAATGCAATTGATTTTCAAAAAGGTTGTTATGTGGGTCAAGAAAATACTTCAAGAATTAAACTAAGGAACAAATTAACAAAAAGA
>CACFWQ010000026.1 GCA_902570055.1 uncultured Pelagibacteraceae bacterium | reverse complement strand
AGAAAAAAAAGATAGAGTGGAAGATGCATTAAACGCGACTAGAGCTGCTGTTGAAGAAGGAATAGTAGTTGGTGGAGGATGTGCACTTCTGTATGCCGCACAAGACCTCGATAAAGTTAAAGTTAAGGGTGACGACCAAAAATCTGGAGTAGATTTAGTTCGAAAAGCCTTAGAAACTCCAATCAGACAAATTACAAAAAATGCAGGCGTTGATGGTTCTGTTGTAGTCGGAAAATTATTGGAAAAAAATAAACCTTCTCAAGGATACGATGCTCAAAATGAAGAGTATTGTGACATGTTTGAAAAAGGAATTATAGATCCAGTAAAAGTTGTCAGAACCGCTTTACAAGACGCTGCTTCAATTTCTGGACTGCTTGTAACCACAGAAGCTATGGTAGCTGATAAGCCTGAAGAAAAAGATGCTGCTCCTGCTGGAATGCCTGGAGGAATGGGTGGTATGGGTGGAATGGGTGGTATGGGTGGAATGGGAATGTAATACGTTCTCACTCATTTAAAATTTCAAAAAGGGCAGTTTTTACTGCCCTTTTTTTTTGCTATAAAATTAATTATTTAACAATGATTCCAATTCTCTTACTTCACCAATTTTAAATATTATTGCATCATTGGTATGGTAACCATATTGGTTTGAAGAATTTTTAAAACGTTTTGGTGGATCAAGTATTGGTTCTAGAGACAAAACCACTGTTCCCCAATGCATACCTAGAACTTTTTTACTTTTTAGATCTTGAGCAATATTCAAGGCCTCTTCTGGATTTGTATGATAAATAGACTTATCTTTTTTTGGTGACATAGGATAAAAATTATACGCTCCTATGTTAATAAAAGTTAAGTCAATAGGACCATAAATCTCTCCGAGTTCCTTATAAATGTTTCCGTAGCCTGTATCACAAGCAAAAAATATTTTTTTATCTTTATATTCAATTAAAAAATTTCCCCACAATGTTTTATTTGTATCCCATAGACCTCTTTTTGACCAATGAACTGCGGGTAAAAAAGTAATTTTTAAATCATTTACTTTTATTTTATCATACCAATCCATTTCCTTTACATTAAAAAACCCATTTCTTGTAAAATATTTTCCAAGTTTTAGTGGAGTTAAAACTTTAGCTTTTTTATAAGGGAATCTTTTTATAGTTCTAGTACTTAAGTGATCATAATGATTATGTGTTAATAAAAATAAATTTACTTCTGGTATCTCTTTAAGATTAATTGCTGGATCTACATATCTTTTGGGACCAAAGATCAAAGGTCCCATATTTTTTTCAAAAACTGGATCAGTGATAATAGTTGTATCTCCAAGTTTAATTAAAAATGTAGCATGTCCTATCCATGCCACATAATCATTATTTTTATATTTTTTTAAATTTTCTAATACATCTTTTTTATTTATGACATGATCTGATGGAACATTCATATCAATTTTTTTTTTTTCTTTATTGAATACTTTAAAACTCCAGTTAAAATTGGAATCTCTCTGAGGAGAACCTTGGGGATTTCTAAATGAAATTGTGTTTCCTTTGTCGTCTGTAATATGGTGATAAGGTTTTTCTATTGATTGAGACATTGTGTTAAAAGTACTAAAAAAAAATATTAATGCATATATATATTTAAACATTCGGTAAGGTAATTGTTTTACTTGGTATCAAAAAATTTATCTACAATGTAAAGACCTAGAGCGACAGCAGGTCCTACCCCAAAAGCAAAGAGTAAAGTTCCTATACCAACGGTTCCACCTAGATACCAGCCAGTAATTACAACGGTAATTTCAAGAAAAGCTCTAACTAAAGCAATTGGAAATTTTGTTTTTTTCTGTAAACCTGTCATTAGTCCGTCTCTCGGGCCCGGCCCTAAGTTTGCTATTAAATAAAAACCACTACCTAAGCCAACCAATAAAACAGAAATAATAGCCATTATCAGCTGAGAAAAATAATTACCTGGTGTTCCAACAAAAGCAATTGATAGATCAATCATAAAAGCAATTATGATTGCATTTAAGATTGTTCCTATTCCAGGTTTTTGATCTAAAAAAATCCAAAGAAAAATAACAAACAAACTTATGAAAAAAGTTATAACGCCTATTGATAAATTAACATGTAAAGATATTCCTTGTGCTAGTACACTCCAGGGCGAAGCTCCGGTAAGGGATACCAGTAATAAACCTTCTCCTAAGCCAAATAATATTAGTCCAAAACATAAAAATAAAAAGGTGGATAGTCTTGGTTTAAAATTTAAAGGTTTTTTAGAACTCCAGGAAACTTTGGGTACATTTTTAATAGAAAGAAACATGTTTTATTATTAGTATAATTAATCTAATTTTTCTATTTATAATTTTATGAAAAAATACATTTTTATTCTGTTTTTAATTTTTTTAATGTCGCATGCTCAAGCACATACTTTGGATTATAAAGGTATAATAAAAATTGAGATGGAAGTTTTTAGAAATAATGAACTGATTGGTTATAGTAATTATTTTTTTGAACACGAAAATAATTTTATGACTGTAAAAAATTATACTCAATTTAAAGTTAAAATATTAGGTGCTACTATTTTTTCTATTTCTAGTGAAGCTATAGAAAAATATAACAAAGGCAAATTAATTTATTTTAAATCAATTACATTCCAGAACAACAAAGAAAAATATGTTAATTTGAATTATGATGTATCTAAAAAAAAATTAATCATAAATGGATCATCTTACAAAGGAGAGGCGGACACTAACAGTGTTATTGGAAATTGGTGGAATCACAAGATTTTAAAAGCAAACCAACAAATTAGTCCTTTATCGGGAAGTATAAAAGATCAAATTGTTACATTTATAGGAAATGAGAATATAACTTTATATGGAAAAAATTACTTAGCGGCCCACTATAAATTAAAATCTAAAGATGATAATTTACCAAATAATAAAAAGTTAAATTTTGATATTTGGTTGGATAAAAAAAGTAATTTAATTTTAAAAGTTGCATATAAAAGAATGGGAGACTGGGAATATAGATTAAAAAGTTTTCAATAATACTATTGAAAATTATTTTTTCTAAATTACATTAATTTAAATTTTTATGTCTATTTGGGGAAGTTTAATTGGAGGAATGTTGGGTTTTTCACTTGGTGGTCCCTTTGGAATGCTACTAGGATCATTAATAGGAGGAAAAATATCAAGAGCAAGAGCTGGGGCTGCTGGAAATTTTGGCGCATTTGCCCAACCTCAACAAATATTTGCTTTATCATTGGTAGTTCTTTCGGCAAAACTTAGTAAAGCGGATGGACAAGTAAGCAAAGAAGAACTTGTTGCAGTGAAAGATAAGTTAAAAATACCTGAAAACGAAATAGATAGTGTTGGAAAAATTTTTAATAAAGCTAAAGAAGAAAGCACAGGTTATGAGCCATATGCACAACAAATAGCCCAGATTTACAAAAATAATCCAAATGTATTGGAGGAGGTTATTAACATACTTTTTTATATTGCTGAAGCTGATGGAGATGTTAGCAAATCTGAATTAAATATGATTCAGCGCATAGCTCAAATTTTTGGATTAAATCAACTGCAATTTAATTCAATTAAAGAAAGTAGAAAAAACTCTGATAAATTAAACCCATACATAGTTTTGGAAAGCAATTCCAAAGACGATCTTCAAACTATAAGAAAAAAATATTTAAAATTAAGCAAAGAACATCACCCTGATGTTTTGATTAGCAAAGGCGTTCCAAAAGAAGTTATCGAAGAAAGTAAAAAAAAAATGAGAACAATAAATTCTGCTTGGAACCAAATTCAAAAACTTAAATCAAGCTAAAATTGTTCAGATTCTGTTGAGTCTTTCATTGCTGTAGTGGAGCTTTTTCCAGAACTTATAGTATTAGAAACTGCATCAAAATAGGAAGTTCCTACTTCTCTTTGATGCTTCAGACTTGTATAACCGTCTTTTTCTCTAGCAAATTCTTGTTGTTGAATTTTTGAATAGGCGGTCATTCCTTTTGTCTTATATTGTTCTGCTAGTTCAAAAACAGCGAGGTTCTGTGTGTGAAAACCTGCTAATGTTATAAATTGAAACTTATAACCCATCTCACTAATTTTTATTTGAAAAGAAGCAATTTCTTTATCAGACAAATGTTTCTTCCAATTGAAAGATGGTGAACAATTATAAGCAAGAATTTTATCTGGAAACTTTTTATGTATCGCATCAGCAAATTTTTTTGCTTCTTCAAGATTTGGCTGAGCTGTCTCACACCAAATTAGATCACTATATGGAGCATATGCTAAACCTCTAGATATTGCTTGGTCAATCCCATGTTTGACATAATAAAAACCTTCAGGAGATCTATCTCCTGTTAAAAATGATTTATCATTTTCATCGTGATCATTAGTAATTAATTTTGCAGCATTAGCGTCTGTTCTAGCTAAAATAATTAAAGGAACATCAGCAATATCCGCCGCAAGTCTCGCTGCCTTTAAATTTTTTATCATGGTACTAGTAGGGACTAATACTTTTCCTCCCATATGTCCGCATTTTTTTTCACTAGCAAGTTGGTCTTCAAAATGAACGCCGGCTGCTCCAGCTTTAATAAATTTTTTTGTTAATTCAAAAACATTCAATGGACCACCAAATCCTGCTTCTCCATCAGCAATAATTGGCAACATATAATCAACTCTGTCTTTATGTTGCATTTCACCATCTGTAATTTCCATGTGTTGAATTTGATCAGCTCTGATTAAAGCATTATTCATTGCTTCAACTAATTTTGGAGCACTATCAAAAGGATATAAGGATTGATCTGGGTACATTTCGCCAGCACTATTTGCATCCGCAGCAACTTGCCATCCACTTAAATAAATTGCTTTTAAGCCTGCCTTGGCATGTTGAACAGCGTGGTTTCCTGATAATGAGCCAAGAGTATTTATATAAGGTTCCTTATTTAAAAGTTCCCACAGTTTTTTCGATTGATATTTACACATTGAATATTCAATTTTTATTGAACCTCTTAATCTTTCTACTTCTACAGAAGTATAATCTCTCTTTATTCCTGAAAATCTTTTAAGATCATATGAAACTTTAGCTTCAGAACTCATTTTTTAACTTTGCTCCAATATTTTGAAAATTATAATGAGGTTTTACTTGCTTTCACTATATTCATTTGTGAATTCGTTCATTCCACTCGAACCCCAATCACAATGATCATCCCTTAAATAAACACCTGTACGGCCATTGTTACCATTGATCTCTTTTTCTGAAATCAGGTGCTTGCCCTCTTGGTTTTTATTGCAGTTTTTGTTGTTCATGTAAATCTTATATTTTACAAAATTTACAATTTCTATTAAAATATCAAAAATCCTTGTAAAATATGATAATTATCTGTAAATTATAATTTACAAAATTTACAAATAGAAAATATGAGTCAATCAGATTTAAAAATTGGTCCAAAAATTAGGGCTTTTAGAAGACAATTAGGTATCCAAGCAAACAAATTAGCTGAGCAACTAAAAATTTCTGCAAGTTATCTTGCATTAATAGAAGGTGGAAAAAGAAAAATTGATGGAGATCTTTTGCTCAAAGTCTGCGAAGAGCTAAAGATAGGCTTATCTGATCTTACAACAAAATCTGATGTTAATTTAGCTAATGATATTTCAGAATTATTAGATGATAAGCTATTTGAAAGCTTGGATATTTTAGGTCCAGAAATAAAAGATCTGGTAAATACTAATCCTAAGATTGCCAGAGCATTAATAAAACTTGGAGACAATTATAAACAAAAGGATCATGAATTAGTTAATAAAGTAGAAAACCTTTCTGGAAAAATGATAGATAGTAGAAAAACTTCATTTCCTGGAGAAGTTGTGTCTGATTTTCTTCAAGAAAATAAAAACTATTTTCCAAAACTTGAAGATTTTGCAAATACAATTTTTGAAAAAATTCAAACCAATAAAAGAACAGGTTACATGTCCTTATGTGAATTTATTAAAAAAGAATACTACATTACAGTCAAAGATGTTATCCCTGAAGAAGGAAAACCTTTTTCCAAAATATACCGCAAAGATAAAAAAGAACTTCTTTTAAGTGACTATGTTTCTTTAGAAACAAAAAAATTATATGCTGCAGCACAAATTGCTCAGGAAGGTGCAATAAGTGAAATAAATGAATATTTGTCAAAATTTACTTTTCCTACAGAAGAGTCAAAAAAATTAACCAAGGTTGCTTTATTAAATTATTGTGGAGCTGCAATTTTGATGCCTTACAAACTTTTTCATTCAGAATGCAAAAAACTAAAATATGACTTAGAACTTTTACAAAATACTTTTCAAACTTCTTTTGAACAAGTAGCTCACAGAGTCACAAGCTTGCAAGATCCCCAGTTGCCGGGTATTCCATTTCATATGTTGAGAGTTGATATAGCTGGAAATATTTCTAAAAGGTTTTCATTATCAGGTATTGAAATACCAAGATATGGGGGAGCTTGTCCACGGTGGAATGTTTATTCAGCTTTCACAACTCCAGGCAAGATACAAACTGCCGTGAGCAAAATGAGCAACGGTGAAAAATATGTTTGTATTGCAAAAACTGTAGAAAAAGGTGTTGGAAGATACGGTGAAACTAAAAGCATGCTGTCAATCGGTCTAGGATGCCAAGTTAAGTATGCTAAAGAATTTGTTTATACCGAAAACCTCAATGTTAATGATAAAAAAACTGAAATACCTATAGGCGTATCATGCCGTACATGTGATAGATTAGATTGTTCTCAAAGAGCATTTCCACCTTTACACAAAA
>CACFWQ010000025.1 GCA_902570055.1 uncultured Pelagibacteraceae bacterium | reverse complement strand
GCTGGAGTAATAGTTAATGGAAGCGGTGTAAAACTACTATCTGGGTTTTCTTCTACCGTTCTTCTTGTCATTCTATATATGCCAAACAAACCAATGATCATATGGAAAATAATTAAATAAAAAAAGAATCCATTAGGACCTAGTTCATCCATTAAAATAGAACAGGCCAAAGGTCCTACCATTGCTCCCAAACCAAAGATAATCTGTAAACCTCCACCTGCTGCAACGAATTTTTCTTTAGGAACATAATCGTTTGTAAGAGCAAGATTTAGTGAAAAAATACTTAGCGTAATACCTGCATAAATTGTTATAAAAATAAAAAAATATAATTTTTCTAATCCTGAACTAGTTAGTGCTTTATAATTTTGCAATATGTTTATATTTAATAATTTATGCAGTGAATTTATGTTAAAAAGTTTATCTCCTGAAATAAAGATTAATACTAAACAAAAAAAAGCACCTAATAAAGTACACAAAATAATTACCAATCTTCTATCAAACTTGTCGGAGAGAATACCTATTGGTCCTTGAAAGAATGCTCCAGATATAGTTGTTAAAAATAATAATAAAGAAATTTCAAAAAAAGAAAATTCAATTTTTGCAGCGTACACAGCAAACATTGTAAATAATGCAGAATAGATTGCGCCTGTACAAAACGAACTTAATGTTCCTAAAGGAGAAATTTTATATAGTTCTTTTAATTTTAAAGTACCAATTTTTTTAAATTTAGGAGCCGAACGTTTGGTAAGAAGAATTGGAACTAGGCCTATAGACAATAGTATAGAAACTAAAATAAAAGGTTTGAAATTTGTTGGTTCGTCAAAATTCAATAAAAGAGCCCCACATGCTAATGCCGTGTAATTTATAATCATGTAAATAGAAAGTAATTTGCCTCTTGTTCTATTATTTGCTCTATCATTAAGCCAACTTTCAGCTACTACAAAACAAGCTACCAAACTAAGTCCTGTTAAAAACCTTCCAAATGTCCAAACAATTGGATTTACATATGTTGCAATAATCAAAATACTTAAAGAAGCTGTTGATGCAAAAGCTGCAAATACTCTTATATGACCAACTCTAGAAACTAATGTGGGAGTTAAATTAGATCCAATGAAATATCCTATAAAATATCCTGACATTAATATTCCAGTAGATAAAGCACTAAAATTTTCTATAACAGATCTTACACCTATCAGCGAACTTTGAAGTCCATGAGCAATTAAAATAACTCCTATGCCTGTAAATAGTGCCCAAGAATTTTTTAATAATCTTCCCATTTTTTGAGTGAGTATGCTTTCTGTATAAAAAAGCAAGTAGTTAATTTTGTTTTATGTTTTTTTTAAGGCAAGGTAGGAATGAGTTGCTATGGTTAGAATAATTACAACACCTCCTATGATTGTCTCCGCACTGGGCTGTTCTTTTATAACCAGCCACACCCAAAAAGGTCCTAAAACTGTTTCAAGCAGGAAGAACAAATTAACTTCAGCTGCAGTAATGTATCTCGGAGCTAATGTGATTAGAACAAAAGGTATAGCTACACAAAATACACACATAGCAGGAATAATGAAGAAGTCATTACCTTTAATAGTTAGATCATCAACAAAAAATAGAGCAATTAAAGCAATAATTAATTTAGCAGCCATTGCAGAAGGAATTAAGTTAGTGTTCTTTTTTCCATGTCTTATAATGACAGCTCCAGCAGCAAGACCTAAGGCACAAATAAATCCATAAACATTACCTTTAACATCTCCTTTTTCAAAAGAATCAATAAATATGTAAATTACAGCTAGCGTTGTAATTGTTATAGCTATCCATGTTTTTTTGTCTGGAAATTCTTTGAGAAAAACAAAGCTTATTAAGGCAGACAGCATTGGTGCAAGACTTACCATGATTAAAGTATTTGCTACATTCGTGTTTTCTATCGAAATAACAAACAATATGTTTGTCACAATAAATGTACAAATATAAGCTAAACCGTGCCATCCGTTCTCTATTAATGAATAAAAAAATTTACCTTTTAGAATTATTAATAGTCCAATAAAAACAACTGCAAAAGGTATAAGTCCTCGATAAAATATTAGGTTCCACGAATGAACATCGGACAATCTTATTAGTAAACTGTCTGGAGTTATAAACATTATAGCTGTAAAAGCTAATAAAGTTCCTTTTTTTTGATCTGCAATTTTCATAGATTTATTAATACTAATTTTTATATATATTTTTTATCATTGTTTTCATACTTATCTTTTGCTAATTTAAATTCTAGCGCCGATTTAAATCAACTTGCGGGGCGCTTAATAAATCCTGCTAAAAAGATGCTTCTAGCGAACCACCTCTTTAGCAGGTGGTTTTTTTTTGAATCATTTCTCATTTAAAGACCAGGTATTTGAACCATATTGTGCACCTAGCATATGCTAAAGCACTAAAAAGGAGGAAAGAGCTTCATTTATTCCCTATGTTTAAGTGGGCTTCTTTTCTCCATTAGATTGGAGAAAAAATGACAAAAAAAAGAAGTTTAAAAGAGAGACTTGATGCTGGTCCAGTTATTTGTGCAGAAGGTTTTCTTTTTGAAATTGAAAAAAGAGGGTACATGTCCTCAGGAGAATTTGTACCGATGGTTTCTTTAGATCATCCAGAAGCATTAGAAAATCTACATAGAGATTTTCAACACGCAGGATCTGATATTGTGCAGGCATTTACTTATAATGGACATAGAGAAAAAATGCGTGTGATTGGAAAAGAAAATCTTTTAGAACCATTAAATAGATCAGCTTTAAAAATTGCAAAAAAAGTTGCAACTAGTCCATTAGGGGAAGAGCAAAATTTAATGGCTGGAAATATTTCAAATTCAAACATTTGGAAACAAGGTGATAAAAAAGCTCAACTGGAAGTTGAAAAGATTTTTAGTGAAATGGTGGGCTGGGCAGTTGATGAAGGAGCAGACATTTTAATTGGTGAAACTTTTTACTATGCGGAAGAAGCTTATACAGCTTTAAAAGTAATGAAAAAAGCAGGTCTTCCATCAGTTATTACAATAGCTCCTTATGGTCAAAACATTATGAGAGATAAAATTTCTATTCTTGATACATGTAAAGAATTAGAGCAAAGAGGGGGAGATGTTGTGGGCATGAATTGTCATAGAGGCCCTAATACGATGATGCCTTATCTAAAAGAGATTAGAAAAGTACTCAAATGTCACGTAGCAGGACTGCCCATAACTTATAGAACAACCGAAGATCATCCTACCTTTTTTAATTTACCAGATAATAATGGATGTTCTTGTCATTCACCTCACGAAACTACTTTCCCAACAGCCCTAGATCCAATGCAGTGTAATAGATATGAAATTGGACAATTTGCAAAAGAAGCGTTTGACATAGGTATAAATTATCTTGGAGTTTGTTGCGGAGCAAATCCAATGTTGATAAGAGAGGTGGCCGAAGCAGTTGGATTAAAAGTTCCTGCTAGCAAGTATAGAGAAAATATGGAAAACCATTATATGTTTGGAAAAAATAAACGAATTCCAAAACATATAAAAGATTATAGAAATAAAGCTTAAATTGAATAAGGTTTTCTAGAAAATATTTTTTTTACAATAGGTTCAAATTCTTTTAATGGCAATGATTTAAAATTGGGGTCAAAAGATTTTTGATCCCAATTTTCACAAAAATCTACAGTATCTTTATAGTATTTATGTCCTTTATATTTATCTCTTTGATTTTTATTTCCACCTAAATGATGTGCATAATAATACATTTGAAACTCACCATGTTTTTCTACAATCCAAAATGTTTTTTCAGTAACATAAGGTTTAAGAACTGCAGCAGCATATTCTGAATGATTTAATGGAGCTAACTCATCTCCAATATCGTGTAATAAAGCAGCTACAATCATTTCTTCATCAGCTTTATCATTTAAGGCTCTTGTAGCAGTTTGTAATGAATGTTCTAATCTGTTTATTTTATAACCTTCTAAAGTTTTGGTTAATCCACTCATAAATTTTATTATACGATCAGGAGTACTCTCAATGAATTTTTTTTCATGTTTATTTAACAAAAGATAATCTTCTTTAGTCCCATCCTTCATTTGTATGAAATTTACTTCTTTCATAAAATTTAATTATTTGATGCCGTGCTTAATAAAGACAATTGAGTTACTTTATCATCACCAAGATTATCAATTAGTTTAATAGGGTAATCACCAGTAAAGTAGTGATCTGTAAGTTGAGGATAGGTATTATTTCTTTTTTTAAATCCCATGGCTCTATACATTCCATCTACAGATAAAAATTTTAAAGATTTTGCATTTATATATTTGCAGATTTCATCATTGCTTTTATTAGCAGCTAAAAGCTCTTTTTTGGTAGGTGTATCAATACCATAAAAATCTGGAAATTTTATTTCTGGTGATGCTATTCTTACATGGACTTCTTTTGCACCAGAATCATAAAGCATTTTAACTATTTTATGACAAGTAGTACCTCTAACTAGAGAGTCATCTATAAGGACTATTTTTTTATTTTTTATAGTTGATTTATTTGCATTTAATTTTAGTTTGACCCCAAGACTTCTAATTTTTTGAACAGGCTCAATAAAAGTTCTGCCAACGTAATGATTTCTAATCAAACCTAAATCAAAGTATTTTTTTACATGCTGACTATATCCAATAGCTGCAGCATTTCCAGAATCGGGAACAGGAACTATCAAATCTGCATCAACATCTGATTCTCTAGCAAGTTCTTTGCCAAAATCTTTTCTATACTCGTATACACATTTGCCATTTAAAATACTGTCTGGCCTTGAAAAGTAAATATATTCAAAAACACAAGGTCTTGGTTTTTTTAAAGGAAATGGCTTAATGCTTTTTAAACTGTTATTTTCAACGTAAACAATTTCACCATTTTCTACTTCTCTTAAAAATGTTGCTCCAATGATATCAAGAGCACACGTTTCAGATGCAAAAATGTATGAATTTTTTAATTTACCAATAACTAGTGGTCTTATTCCAAATGGATCTCTTACACCAATTAAAATTTTTTGCGTCAACATTACTAAAGCATATCCGCCTTGAATTTGAAAAAGAGCATCAACAATTTTATCAATAGTTTTTTTTCTTTTCGATTTAGCTATCAATTGAACAATAGTTTCGGTATCTGAAGTACTATAAAAAATTGCTCCATCTTCAACCAATTTTTTTCTTAATGTTATTGCATTTGTTAAATTGCCATTGTGTGCTACTCCAATTCCACCAGCATTAGTATCCGCAAAAAATGGTTGAACATTTCTTAAAGTTGTAGAGCCAGTAGTGCTATATCTATTATGGCCAATAGCATAATTGCCAGGTAAGTTTTTTAAAATTTTTTCTTTGTTAAAATTGTCTCCAACCAGACCAAATCTTTTTTTCAGAATGATAATTTTTTCCGTCATAAGAGACAACACCACATCCTTCTTGGCCTCTATGTTGCAAAGCATGCAAACCCAATGTAGCAAGGGTAGAAGCATCACTGTTATTGCTTATCCCAAATACTCCACACTCTTCTTTTAGTTTCGGATTATAAATCTTTAATTTTTTCTTTAGATTCTTTATATTTTTTTTCATTTGGGAATTCTTTAATTAGATAACTACTACCTTTTTTAACATATGGAAAGATCCATGACGATTTAAGATTTAGTGGCCAATTTGTATGATTATAGAATATATTAATAGTTGCAAATATACATATAGAAATAATATAACCTTTTAAAAATCCAAAAAAGAATCCAAAAATTGAGTCGAGTTTGCCAAGGCCAGAATATTTGACCGCTTTACTTATTCCTTTATTGATCATTAAAATTAAAAATATAACAATAACAAATATTCCTATTCCCAAAATCACATCCAAAACATATTCATTGTCTATAATGTTATTCACGTAGGGTTTTACTCTAGGAAATAGTATTAGCGTGATAATATAAGCCAAAAGCCATTTTGCTGCTGCTAATAAGCTTAAAACAAACCCTTTGCTTGTGCACTGTATTACAGTGTACAAAGTTATAATTAAATAAATTAAATCAAAAGCTAAAATATTTTTATAAAAATCTTGCAACAAATCTATCATCTAATTGGACTGCGATCCAAAAGGCTTTATTATTAACAAAAGTTTAGGCAACAAAGTTAAAACAGAAATCATTGCCAACAACATTGCTATGCCAGTAAATACACCAAAATAAATTGTAGGTATAAAATTTGAAAAAACCAAAATAGAAAAACCAAAAACAATTGTTATAGAAGTATTTAATATAGCAACACCCACTGTTGAATGGCAAAGTTTAACAGTTTTTTCATAATTTTTATTTAATGAAAATTCTTCTTTGAATCTATAAATATAGTGAATACTGTTATCTACTGCTATTCCAATTGTTATAGCTGCAATTGTAATTGTCATCATATCCAAAGGTATTCCAAGCAACCCAATGATTCCTAATATAAAAAATGCAGCAATAAAATTGGGCACTACCCCAATGAAAGATAAGGTTAAATTTCTAAACAAAATTAGAAACATTAAAAAGATCCCAGCCATAACAAAACCAAGTGTCAAAATTTGAGACTTAAATAAGCTTTGTAATAAATTATTAAACAATATTAAAATGCCAGCTAATTTAAATTCATCTTTTTTTAAATTAAGTTTATTCTCAAGGTCATACTGAATTTTTTTAATTAATTCATTTCTTCTAAGATCTTCTTTTGAGTCTATAATCCTTAAATTAACTCTAGCCTCATCGTCTTCTATTGAAATATATGGATCTACTATCTCTTTTTTTATAGCATCTGGCAATTTACTATAAAGGACACCCATCTCTAGCGTTCCAAGTTCTTTATTATTGTTTAACTGTTTTGCAACTTGCAAAATAGAGGAAAAAGATAAGACTTTTCCAACACTATCTAGGTTATCAAGATAATTATGAACCTTTTCTATTTTATCTATTTTGTTTTTAGTGAACCAGTATTTATTATTATCTGTATTTTCATCTTCATCCCAATCATCAAAATCATCATCTTTGTCCTCAGCTTTTTCAATTTTTTTAGGGAATTTAATAATTACCTCAAGAGG
>CACFWQ010000024.1 GCA_902570055.1 uncultured Pelagibacteraceae bacterium | reverse complement strand
TATTGTCAATAATTGATTTGATTAAACTGGTCATTAAAGGAATTTTTGTTTTATCAAAATCTTTTAATATTTTTATTCCGATTTCAAAAACTAATTCTGCTCCTTCTATAGTTTCATTTTTCATAAATTTTTCTTTTGCTGTTTTATAATCATAACCTTCTCCAAGATATTTTCCCATTTTACTGTTTCTGCCACCTGCGGAACTTACGTATAGATCACCTAGTCCTGCTAATCCATAAACAGTTTCTTCTTTGCCTTTAAGTTGTTTTGTAAAATAGTTCATTTCAGATATAGATCTGTACATCAAAGATGCTGCTGTATTTAAAAAATACTTACTTTTAATTTCTTTATCAACATTTGAACCACTCAAACCTTCAGAGGCACCAATAATCATAGAATAAATATTTTTTATTGCAGCACATGTTTCAACTCCTATTAAATCACTAGAGCACTCTACGGTATAATAATTTGTTGAAATAATATCTCTTATTGACTTAACTATTTCTGTTTTTTCATTTGCTAAAACTACGCTGCTCTTAATCTTGTTTGCAAGACCAGAAGCTAAACAAGGTCCTCCAACAGCAGATACATTGGCTTCGTTAATTCCATTGTTTTTAAGAATAAGTTTAAATTTTTTTACTAAGGTTTCAAATTTATCATTTATAACAGTTAATCCTTTTGTTAACAAAAGAATCGAGGATGAATAATTAAAATTCTTTGATATTTCTTTTCCTGCCCACTCAATTCCTTTTGAGTTAACTCCAATAACAACTAAATCAGGTTTTTTTTTTATTTCATCTTGAAATTTTTCAAATTTTTCAACTCTTAATTCTTTTGGTAATTTACAATTGAGAACTTTATGAAAATTTTCTTCTTTTGTTATATTTTCAATTACTGAATCTTCTAGATGAGTACCTACTAAAACAACATCGTTATTATTATCAATGCATGGAACTGTAAAAGCGGAACCCATTGCTCCTGCACCAAGTACTAAAATTTTTTTCATTTTTAAACGTATCTAAAAACTATTATTGAAAATAAAACTGAAATAATTGTAGCAATCCAAAGAGTCAAATCAACAAGACCAAGCCATGCTAGGTGAATATAGGCTGCGCTTAGCAAAGAAATAAATAATCTATCTCCTCTAGTAGTATCTAAACCCAAAATTCCTCTTCTTGGAGTGCCGCCTGGTATTTTTTTTTCCCAAAGAACCATTGCAGTTAAGCAAATAGCTATAATTATAAAAAATGCAGCAGTTTGCCATGTCCAAGCCATCCAAGTAATAAATTCAAAATCAAAAAAACTTTTTTCGTGAGCTTTTTCCACAGACTCCCACCCAGCATATACGCTTGTAAAAATCATACTCTACCTAAAGCAAATCCTTTCGCTATATAGTTTCTAACAAAATAAATAACTATTGCTCCTGGAATTATAGTCAAGCTTCCAGCAGCCGCTAACAATCCTAATTCATACCCAGATGTACTAACAGTTCTTGTCATGGTTGCTGCAATAGGTTTGGCTGCAACTGCAGTTAATGTTTTTGCTAATAATAATTCCACCCATGAAAACATAAAGCAGAAAAACATTGTTATGCCAATTCCAGCTACTATTGTTGGAATAAAAATTCTTATAAAAAATCTCCAAAAAGAATATCCATCAACATAGGCTGTTTCATCTAATTCTTTAGGAACAGCTGATATAAAGCCTTCTAATATCCAGACGGCTAGTGGAATATTAAATAAGCAATGAGATAATGCCACCGCTACATGTGTATCAAATAAATTTATTGAAGAATAAAATTGAAAAAATGGTAGAGCAAAAACTGCTGGAGGCGCCATTCTATTTGTTAACAACCAAAAAAATAAATGTTTATCTCCTAAAAATTTATATCTTGAAAATGCGTAAGCTGCGGGTAAAGCTGCCGCAACAGATAAAATAGTATTCATAACAACATAATAAATTGAATTTAAATATCCTGTGTACCAAGTGCTATCAGTAAAAATAGTAATATAGTTTTCAAATGTAAATTTTTGTGGCCATAAAGAATAAGTATTAATAATTTCAGTAGTTGTTTTAAAAGACATATTTAATAACCAATAAATTGGTAGCATTAAAAATAAAATATAAACCGTAGGAACTAACCATTTAAACTTTTTCATTTTTGCTCCTCATTTCTCATCATTAAATTGTAAAAAATCCAGCATACTAGAAGAACTATAAAAAAATATATCAGAGACATTGCTGCTGCGGGCCCTAAATCGAATTGACCTAGCGCCATTTTTACTAAATCAATTGATAAAAAAGCTGTAGCATTTCCTGGTCCACCTCCAGTTAAAACAAAAGGTTCTGTATAAATCATAAAACTATCCATAAATCTTAAAAGAATTGCAATAGTTAATACTTTTTTCATTTTTGGTAATTCAATATGTCTAAATATTGCCCATTTACTTGCTCCATCAATTTCAGCTGCTTGATAATAAGCAGGTTGAATTGATTGAAGCCCAGCATAAGAAAGTAACACAACTAAAGAAGTCCAATGCCAAACGTCCATCAAAATTGTAGTAAACCAAGCGTCTCCTATTTGCTGAGTAAAGTTATAATCAAATCCTAAATCATTAAGAGTATGACCTAAAAAACCTATTTCAGGTAGTGCAAAGATGTTCCACATTGCACCAACTACATTCCATGGAATTAATAAAGGCATTGACATTAGAACTAAACAAATTGGTACACCAATTCCTTTTTTAGGCATGCTTAAGGCAATGGCAATCCCTAATGGAATCTGTATTAATAAAATTATTCCTGTAAATAAAAATTGTCTTCCTAGAGCTGCATGAAATCTTTCCGATCTAAGTATTTGTTTAAACCATCTTGTGCCTTCCCACATAAAAACATTATTTCCAAAAGTTTCTTGAAAAGCGTAATTAACAACAGTCATTAAAGGAACCACTGCATTAAAAGCTACTAAAATAAATACTGGTATTACAAAAAACCAAGCTTTTTGATTTATAGTTTTATTCATTATTCAATTATCCTGTTATCTCCATATGTGTAGGTGTGTTTTTTATCAAAAGACAAAAATGCACTACCAGTAGGTATTTTGTTAGAAGAATGAGAGAGAACTTTTATCTTTCCACTTTTACACTCTGTATCAATAATTTTATATCTTCCTGTATTGCTAACTTTTAAAATTTTAACAGGTATTCCGTCCTCACTAAAAGAAACGAACTCTGGTCTAATTCCTATTTCAGTTTTAGAAAAATTTGATTTTTGTTTAATTTCGTTATTAGTAGAAATTTTAATCCCATCAACTATAGTTGTTCCATTTAGAATTTCACAAGGTAGTATATTCATTCCTGGCGAACCTATAAAATAACCTACAAAAGTATGTTTCGGTTTTTCAAATAATTCAACTGGTGTACCTGTTTGAACAATTTCTCCGTCATGCATTACCACAACTTGGTCTGCAAAAGTTAAGGCTTCTGTTTGGTCGTGAGTAACATAAATCATTGTTCTGTTAATTTTTTGGTGAAGTTCTTTTAATTTTGAACGAAGTACCCATTTTAAATGTGGATCTATAACTGTTAGAGGTTCATCAAACATAATTACATTTACATCTGATCTAGCTAGACCTCTTCCTAATGAAATTTTTTGTTTACCATCCGCTGTTAAACCAGAAGCTCTATTATAAAGAGTTTTTGTAAGCTCTAACATTTCTGCTATTTCTTTTACTCTTTTATCTATTTCATTATCAGGTACACCGCGATTTTTTAATGGAAATGCAAGATTGTTGTAAACAGTCATTGTATCATAAATAACTGGAAATTGAAAAATTTGAGCAATATTTCTTTCTACAGGAGTTTTTAATGTGACATCTTTATTATTAAAAAAAACTTTTCCTTTAGTTGGGTTTAATAGTCCCGAAATTATATTTAATAAAGTAGTTTTACCACAGCCTGATGGCCCAAGTAATGCGTATGCTCCTCCGTCTCTCCAATCTATATTAATATTTCTTAAAGCCCAATCAGCATTTGAGCTTTGTTTATCTAAATAACTGTGACTTAAGTTTTTTAATGTTATTTTAGACATGACTAACTAAATTGTTATTTTGATCAAAGTACATAAATTCATCCACATTCATATATAACTTGGCTTCTTGACCTACATTCATTTGATGAGTTCCATTGGATAGTGATACCCAGTTTGAATTAGAATTGGTAAAGTGAATTAGACTTTCAGAACCACTAAGCTCAGATATTAAGATTTTTCCTTTTATTTCAATCGAATTGTTTCCTTCTTTATAAGTAGTAATATTATGAGGCCTAATGCCCACTTTGTAATTTCCATCTTTTAAATTAACATTTGATGTTTTCCATTTTACATTATCTTTTAACAATGAAAATGTGTTTCCATTTTTTTTTATATCTGAAATATTGATTGGTGGGTCACTGAATACTTTGGCAGAGTTTAAGTTTACTGGTTTATTATAAACTTCTATAGTTTTACCATATTGTATAATTTTACCTTCCATTAAGGTAGCAGTATTACCTCCAATCAACAATGCATCTGAAGGTTCGGTAGTGGCATAAACAACTATACACTCTCTATTTTCAAAAAGTTTTGGTAGTTCTTCTCTTAACTCTTCACGTAATTTAAAGTCTAGATTTGCTAATGGCTCATCTAATAATATTAAATCTGAATCTTTAACTAAAGCTCTTGCTAAAGCAGTACGTTGTTGTTGGCCACCAGATAATTCATTGGGTTTTTTATTTAACATTCCGGACAATTTTAATAATTCCGCGACTTTTCCAACTCGTTCTTTTATTTCATCATCTTTAATTCCTGTAATTTTTAATGGTGAGGCTATATTTTCATAAACAGAAAAATTTGGATAATTAATAAACTGTTGGTAAACCATAGAAACATTACGTTTTTGGACTTTCATACCAGTTACATTTTTATCATTAAACCATATCTCGCCTGATGTAGGTTTATCCAAACCAGCCATAATTTGCATTAATGTTGTTTTGCCTGCCAGCGTTGAACCAAGTAAAATATTTATAGTGTTTTTTTCTAATTTTAAATTTGTTGGATATACATGAGTTTCAAAACCAATTTTTTTTTCTATATTTTTTAATTCTAAACTCATAATTTTTTTTGATATCTATAAACACAAAGAGGGGCAGCTTGTGCCCCTCTTTTTTGATTTTGTTTAGCCTAAGTACTTAATTCCAAGCTTTTTCGTATGGAACTGTTTTTCCTTGAGGTTTTTCATCACGTTTAGCTTTTGGCGATCCTTCAGCTTTTAACCACTTGTCTCCTTCTTCAGGATTCAATCTTGGTCCACATCCACCATACGTATTATTAGCTTTATCCGCAGCTTCCATACGTGACATAACTAAATCCATCTCTTCTGCAAGACGGTCCATAGCTTGTTGCGGTGTAAATGCACCTGAGTTAACATCACCAATTTGTTGCCACCAAATTTGAGCCAGTTTTGGATAATCTGGAACGTTAATTCCAGTAGGCGACCACTGAACTCTTCTTGGAGATCTATAAAACTCTACTAATCCACCAAGTTTTGGAGCTCTTTTAGTGAAAGATTTGTGATTAATATCACTGTCTCTAATAATTGTTAAACCAACATGTGATTTTTTTAGAGATACAGTTTTTGATACAACAAACTGAGCATATAACCATGCAGCTTTTCTTCTATCAACTGGAGTAGACTTAAATAAAGTCCAAGATCCAGCATCTTGATAACCAAGCTTCATACCTTCATCCCAATAAGGACCTTTTGGTGATGGACCCATTCTCCATAAAGGAGTACCACTATCATCAACTGTGTTGTTTCCTGAACTCTTTGGAGCAACCATTGATGCGGTAAAAGCTGTATACCAGAAAATTTGTTGAGCAACGTTTCCTGATGATAAAGCTGGTAATGATTGATAAAAGTCCATTGCCGCAGCACCTGGAGGAGCATAAGCTCTTAACCACTCATCCCATTTTCTAATCGCATAAACCGCTGCTGGACCATTAGCTGCACCACCTCTTGAAACAGATGCACCTGCTGGATTACATGAGCCTTTTTCCATTCTTATTCCCCATTCATCTACTGGAACACCATTAGGCATACCAACACTTCCAGCGCCTGCCATAGACAACCATGCGTCAGTCATTCTCCAACCTAAGTCTGGAGCTCTTTTACCATAGTCCATATGACCATAAACTCTTACGCCGTCAATTTCTTTAACTTCATTTGTAAAGTATTCTGCGATGTCTTCGTAAGCAGACCAATTAACAGGAACACCAAGGTCATAACCATATTTAGCCTTGAACCCTTTTTTTATTTCAGGCTTATCAAACCAATCTTTTCTAAACCAGTAAAGGTTAGCAAATTGTTGGTCAGGTAATTGATATAAATCACCGTCTGGTCCAGTTGTAAATGATTTACCAATAAAATCATCCACATCTAGTGTTGGCAAAGTAACATCTTTACCTTCTCCAGCCATCCATTTAGTTAAGTTTACAGCAAGTTGTAGTCTTGCATGAGTACCTATCAAATCAGAGTCATTTATATATGCATCATACAAATTTCTACCAGTTTGCATTTGTGTTTGTACAGCTTGAACTACTTCACCTTCACCAAGAATTTGATGATTCACTTTTATCCCAGTGATTTCCTCAAACGCTTTGGTTAAAGTTTTTGATTCATAAGTATGAGTTGGAATACCTTCAGATAAAACATTTATCTCCATTCCTTTAAATGGTTTAGCAGCATTTATAAACCATTTCATCTCCTTCATCTGTTTTGATTTAGATATAGTAGATGGTTGAAACTCATCATTAACCCACTTCTTGGCCTCTTTTTCTCCAGCAAAACTGAAAGAATTAAAAGCAAGAACTGCAGCTGAAACAACACTTATTAAAGTTTTTATTCTAAGCATCACTTCCCTCTCTATGTTAATTATTATTTTCACAATTAAACTAAGAAACAAAACTGATGTAAAGTTTTAAACTAAGATTATTCAATTGAAAGTTGAAACTAATTAATTAAAGTTCTTTTTATTGCAGTTGACCACCCCTTAATTAAAACGTTTCTAAATTGACTTTTCATTTTTGGTGAAAATTTTTTATTTAAATTCCATTTTTTTTTAATGTCTTTTAAAGATTTATAAACTCCTATTTGAAGTCCAGCCATAAAAGCTGCTCCTAGCGCAGTGGTTTCTTGAACCTTTGGTCTTAGAACTTTTACATTTACAATATTAGATAAAAATTGTGTAAACCAATCATTCATTACCATTCCTCCATCTACTTTGACTACTTTTGGTCTAAGACCATCATGTTTCATAGCTTCGAACAAATCGTAAGTTTGGTAAGCTACTGACTCAATAATAGCTCTTACTATTTGCTTAG
>CACFWQ010000023.1 GCA_902570055.1 uncultured Pelagibacteraceae bacterium | reverse complement strand
ATATCCTCTACTAAAATCCAATCTCCAATTTTAAATCTTTTTTCAACTAAAACTAATATTCCTGAAATTAAATTTTTAAATAAATCTTGAGCCCCTAATGCAACAGCAACTCCAAATAAACCTAATCCTGCAATAATTGGTCCAATTTTTATTCCCCAAAGTTCAAGAACTGCGGCTAAGCCTAAAATAAAAATTAATATTTTTAACGATTTAATAATCCAACCTATTAATTCTCTAGTTAAAATTTTATTTAATCCACTTAAAATATAAGAAATTGGTTCTATAATTTGATGCATAATCCAAAAAATAAAAATAGTTATTAAAGTTCTATTAATTGTATCGACAATTTCTCTACTTTCTTCTGAAAATGACATGTAATAACTTGCAATAAAAAAACCTATAACGATTGGCAAAAATCTAGCTGGTCCTTCCATTGCATAAACGAAGGAGTCGTCAAGTTTATTTGTTGTTTTTTTTGCTATGTTCTCTAATCTTTTTATAATTAACTTACTAATTATTCCTCTAAAAATTAAAAAAATAAGAAAAATTGCTATACCAATTAATATCTCAAATATATCAACCCCAAGGATTCCTTTATTCCAAACAGATAAAAATAATGATTTAAAATTATTAAAAAGTTCCATAACTAAATTTTATATAAGAAAAATTCTTCTTCTCCAGGATTAAAAAGAAAAATTTTTTTCCATTTAATTTCATTTAAAATAGTAGAAGTTTTTTCTCCAATGCACATTAAATTAGTATCAACCCAAAGGTCAACTAATTGATAATTTTTAATTATATTCAAAAAGCTAATTGCACTATTTTGGGAGTATACAAATACAATTTCAGGCATTTTTAACTTTAATTTGGCTATAAAATCTTCATTAATTTTTTCTACAGGCTCAGCAGTATAATTAATTATTCTTTTTATAGAATAGCCTTCAGAAATTAGTTCTTGGTCAAGATCAGTAGATATTGTTTCTCCACTAACGTAAAGAAGATTCCCATCAGAAGAATTAAAATTTTGTAAAATTAATTCTTTTAAATTTCTAACATTACCATCAGCAGAATAAACATTTTGAAACCCGCTACTTCGAGCCTTTTTTTCGGTTGCGCTTCCTACACAAAAACAAATAATTTTTTTATTTAATAATTTGATATCTAAAAATTTTATTGAATTAGAACTAGTAAAAATAATTCCATTAAAATTAGAAAAATTTAAAGTTTCATAATTTTTTTTTTTTATTTTAATCAATGGCATATGGGAAACATTGTGACCAAGTTTTTGAAATTTTAAAATTAATTCCTGATTATCTTCTAAAGGTCTAGTTAATAAAACATGCATAATTATCTTTTATATGAATTTTTAGATTCTTTTTTAAGAATTTCACCAACTTCTTTACCCAGTTCAAATGCATAATCAAGATTTTTTGATGCTCTATAGTGAAATCTTTGTTTTCCATCTATAGAAAATAGTTCAGCTTCTAAAGTAATTTTATTATTTTCTATATTTGCTATGGCACCAACGGCAGTTTCACAATCTCCCTCTAAAATTTTTAAAAATGTTCTTTCTGCACTCATACAATTTTGTGTAGGTTTATGATTAACTTTGTTTAATAAATCAATTAATTTTAAATTATTTTTTTTGCACTGTAACGCTACAACCCCTTGTCCAACACTTGGAATAATTTCTTTTGTTGAAAATATTTGAGATATATTTTCAATTAAATTTAAAGATTTAATTCCAGCATAAGATAAAATTATAGCATCATATAGTTTTTCATTTAGTTTTTTTATTCTAGTATCAACATTGCCTCTAATTAATTTATAATTAAGGTCATTTCTTATTTTTTTAAGTTGAAATTCTCTTCTTAAAGAAGATGTTCCTACAATTGAATTTGGTTTAAGATCTTTGATAAAATTACAATTATTGCTAATTAAAACTTCTCTTGGATCATTTCTTTCAAGAAAACAATCTGTCCACAAGTCTTCTGTTTCTTCTGAAGGCATATCTTTGAGGGCATGAACAGCTATATCAATTTTTTCATCTAGCAATTGATTTTCAATTTGTTTAGAAAACAAACCCTTCCCTCCAATTTCAGATAATCTATCTTTTTGGTTTAAATCGCCAGAAGTTGTAATTTTTTTAATTTCAATCTCATTAATTCCAAAATCAGAACAAATCGTTAAAATTTTTTCTTTTGCTCTTTTGGCATAAATTAATGCCAATTTGCTAGCACGAGAGCCAATAATAATTTTTTTGCTTTTCATTTAATTAATTTATACTTCATTCTTAATATTTAAATTTAATTAATAAATGAAAAAAAAACATATAATTTTGGGAATAGAAACTAGTTGTGACGAAACTGCTGTGTCTATAATCCAAGAAAATAATAAAGATCAACCCTTAATTTTATCTAATGTGGTTTCAAGTCAAGTCAATGTTCATAAGCAATTTGGAGGAGTGGTACCAGAATTAGCAGCAAGATCTCATATTGAAAAAATCGACCTAATAGCAAAAAAAGCAATTGAAGATAGTAATATAAAACTTGGTGATATAGATGCAGTAGCAGCAACTGCTGGACCGGGTCTTATAGTTTGTTTATCAATAGGACTTAATTTCGCTAAATCATTTGCTCTATCTATAAAAAAACCATTTATTGCTGTAAACCATCTAGAAGGACATGCATTAAGTCCTAAATTAAATTATAAAATTAATTATCCTTACTTATTACTGCTTATTTCTGGTGGTCATTCACAATTTCTAAATGTTCAAGGTTTAGGAAAATATAAAAGACTAGGAACAACAATTGATGATGCTTTAGGAGAAGCGTTTGACAAAACAGCTAAACTAATTGGTATAGAATTTCCTGGTGGGCCAAAAATTGAAGAGTATGCTAAATTGGGTGATAAAAATTTTTATGATTTACCAAAACCTATAATCAACAGAGGTGGTTGTAATTTATCATTCGCAGGTCTAAAAACAGCTGTTTTAAAAATTTCTAAAAAAATTAAATCTCATCAGGATAAGTATAATCTTGCTGCTTCATTTCAGAAAACCATAGAAGATATACTTTGTAAAAAAAGCAAAGTTGCATTTAAAGAATTTAAAAAAAATAATAATATTAAAAAAAAATATTTTGTTATTGCTGGCGGAGTTGCTTCAAACAAAAGTATTAGAAAAAAACTTATTGATTTAAGTTTAAAAGAAAAATTTGAACCAATTTTTCCACCAATAAACTTATGTAGTGATAATGCTGCTATGATAGCAATGGTTGGATTAGAAAAATTTAAGCTTGGTTTGTTTGATAGTTTAGATTTTCCTCCTAAACCAAGATGGCCATTAGATGAAAAAGCAACATTTCTTAAAGGTGCAGGAGTAAGACTATAATAAGTGTTGGTTTCCTAACCTATTCAATTTCAATATTTTCAAAAGGCAAGTTTTGCAAATATTTTTTATAAATTTTTACATAAGCTAATTCAATATTATTAGTAAAAAGTTTAGTATCAAATAGAGGTTTATCAAGTTTATTTTTTTCTAATTTATTTTTTAATTCTTTTAATTGATTGGGATTATTTGCTAGCTTTAAAGCTAAGTCTTCATATTCTTTTTCGGTATAAGTAATTAATTCTGACAAACCTAGGGCATTTAATAAACTTGCTGAAACTCTACTTGCAAACGATTTTCCAGCTAGCGTAAGCAATGGCAACCCTGACCATAATGCATCACTTGCTGTAGAGTGACCATTATATGGAATTGTATCAATAAATAAATCAGCTGCTTTATGTCTGGCTAAATGATCTGCTAATAATTTTGTACGTTTGGCAAATATAAGACGATTACTATCTACGCCTCTTTGATTTGCTTCCCTTTGTAAATTGCTAATAGCTATATTATTACCTTCTGCTAACCAAAGAACACTATTTTTAACTTTTTTTAGTAGACGCATCCATACATCAAAAATTTTAGGAGTAATCTTATAATAATTATTAAAAGAACAAAAAACAAAACCTTCTTCTGGCAAACCAAGTTCCTCTTTTTTAAAAAACCTGCTGGATATTTTTTTTGTGGAATCGTTTGCCATAAAACTACCAGGTAAATATATTATTTTTTCTGAATAATCTTTTTGACTTTCTTTTGGAATTAAAAATTTATCTCCTATTATATAATCAATAGCATTTGATCCCGTTGTAGATGGATAACCTAGGTAGCTCACTTGTATAGGAGCACATCGCTCAATAAAAATTCCAAATTTATTATTTTTTGTAAAACCCATTAAGTCAACAGCAATATCAATTTTAAGATCTCTCGAAACTTGTGCAATTTCTTTATCACTTTTTAAACTAACATTAATAAATTGATTAAACGCAGATGAAATTCGTTTATACATTTCATCTTTACTTTGGTCTGGATTTAAAGAAAAACCAATTAACTCAAATTTAGATTTATCATGTAATTCAAATAGATTCGCCAAAAGATATGAAACGGCATGTTTGCGAAAATCTGCTGAATAATAGCCTATACGTATTTTTTTATTAGGTTCTCTTTTGGTTATTGGTTTTAAAGTATCAATTTTTGAATATTGTGACTTAATATATGTTTCAGCAGAAATTTTTTGTAGAGATGGCAAATCATAAATAGATAGTATTGAAAATGGCATTGTAGCTCTTTTATATTTAATAATTTTATCTTTTAGTTTTTCTAAATTTTCATTAAAAAAACTCCAGTCACATAGGTTATTCTTAACAAAAAAGAGCTGTCCAAGTAAATAATCTAGATCAGGTTTGATTTGAATAGCTTTGTTATAACTATTAAAAGCATCTTGGGTGTTATCTAGACTAACAAGTGCATGACCAAGATTTTTATAAGCCTGAGCATATTCAGGATCAATTTTAATAGCTTTGTTGTAGCTTTCGATTGCAGATTCTATTTTATTTAGTTTAAGAAACGCATTGCCGCGATTGTAGTAAGACTCTGAAAAATCAGGTTTAATTTCGATGGCCTTATTTAAATTTTTAATTGCAGATTCTATTTCATTTAATTCAATAAGTGTGTTTCCAAGATTATTATATGCATAAAAATAATCAGATTTAACTTGAATAGCTTTGTTATAACTTTTTATTGCTTCATGAAATTTTTTTAAATCTTTAAGTGCATTACCACGGTTATAATAAGCTTCAACATAATCAGGTTTAACTTGAATAGCTTTATCAAAACTTTCAATTGATAATTCCATTTTTTGTAGTTCATGTAGTGCATTACCACGATTATTATAAGCTTCAGCATAATCAGGTTTAATTTGAATAGCTTTATCAAAACTTTCAATTGCCAAGTCAAATTTTTTTAGCTCAAAAAATGCATTTCCACGATTATAATATGCATCAATATAGTTTCCATTAATCTTGATAGCCTTGTTCCAATTCTCAATTGCTTCTTCAATTTGTCTTAGATTAATTAATATAATTGCATAAAAATTATAAATATTTGGATCGTTAGGTTTTTCCTTCAAAATTTCTAAACAAACTTCTTTTGCCTTATTTAACTGTCCTTCTTGAAATAACAAAAGAGCTTGGTCAAGCTTAGATTTCATTTAATCTATATTATATGTTTTTAAATTTATTAACATATTATTTCTTTTGCTTTAAAATTGTAAAATTATATTAAATGAAAAAACTATTTTATGGGTTTTAAATTAATAATATAATTAATTTTGTGTAGTACATTGTGTAGTACGTGTTTTAAAAAAACCAAGGAAAATGAAAGTCCGATGATTCAAAAATGTCGTAAACATTGGAGAAACAATTAGATGAAGTACTGGTTACTTAAATCAGAACCAAATGTTTGGTCAATAAATCAACAAAGAAAAGTTGGTGTAAAAGGTATTACTTGGGACGGTGTAAGAAATTATCAGGCAGCAAATAATATAAAAAAAATGAAAAAAGGAGATTTGTGTTTTTTTTATCATTCAAATATTGGTAAAGAAATAGTAGGTATTGTTGAAATTATAAAAACTGCTTTTACTGATCCAACTGATAGTTCAAAAAAATTTGTTGCCGTCCAAGTTAGGTTTAGAAAAATGCTAAAAAAACCAATTTCACTGCAAAATATTAAAAAAAATAATGATCTTAAGCACTTATTGTTAATTAAACAAAGCAGATTATCTGTTATGCCCATTGATTATAAAAGCTGGAAAATTTTAAATAAGATGGGTAGTATTTAAAAAAAAAAAAATTCATGGCCAGAAGATCAAAAAAAAATTCAAAAACAAAAAAAAGAATTAAAGCTAAAAATAAAAAAATAAAAAAAAAGGAAAATAAAAAAGAAATAATAATAAAAACTAAATCTGATTGGATCAAAAAAGCACTGATAAACAAAAAAATATATGAAAAAAAATATAGTGATTCAATAAAAAATAATGATTCCTTTTGGAAAAAAGAGGGGAAAAGAATTACATGGATAAAACCCTATAAAAAAATTAAAGATGTTAAATATAGTAAATCGGAAGTTAAAATTAAATGGTATGAAGATGGAACTCTTAATGCTTCTGCCAATTGCATTGATAGACATTTAAAACATAAAAAAGATAAAACAGCTATAATTTGGGTCGGGGATAATCCCAAGGAATCAAAAAAAATATCATATAAACAGTTACATAAAGAAGTTTCAAAAACAGCAAATGGATTAAAAAGTTTGGGTATTAAAAAAGGAGATAGGGTAACAATCTATTTAACAATGATACCTGAGTTAGCTTTCACAATGTTGGCTTGCGCTAGAATTGGAGCAATTCATTCAATAATTTTTGGTGGGTTTTCTCCTGACTCCATTGCAGGAAGAATAAATGATTGTAAGTCTGATTATATTATAACTGCTGATGAAGGTATAAGAGGTGGAAAAATTATTCCTTTAAAAACAATTACTGATGAAGCATTAATGAAGTGTCCTGATGTTAAAAAATGCATAGTAGTTAAAAGAACGGGAAATTATATAAATTGGGATAATGATCGTGATGTTTGGTATGAAGATATTATTAAAAAAGCTTCTTCTAATTGTGAACCCGAAGAAATGAATGCTGAAGATCCATTATTTATTCTTTATACCTCTGGGTCAACTGGTAAGCCAAAAGGTGTTCTACATACAACGGGGGGCTATATGGTTTATGCTTCTATGACTCATCAATACATTTTTAATTATAAGCCAAAAGATATTTATTGGTGTACTGCTGATATTGGTTGGATTACTGGACATAGCTATATTATTTATGGTCCACTTTCTAATGGGGCAACCACAATTATGTTTGAAGGAATTCCAACCTATCCTGACAACTCAAGATGGTGGCAAATAGTTGATAAATTTAAAGTTAATATATTTTATACTGCCCCAACTGCTATACGAGCCTTGATGAGAGAAGGAGATGAACCAGTAAAAAAAACATCTAGAAAATCAATAAAATTACTTGGAACCGTTGGTGAACCAATAAATCCTGAAGCTTGGATGTGGTATTATAAAACTGTTGGAAATTCAAAATGTCCAATTGTAGATACTTGGTGGCAAACAGAAACAGGTGGAATATTAATAAGCCCACAAACTGGAGCTATAGATTTAAAACCTGGATCAGCAACAAAACCATTTTATGGAATAAAACCGGTAATTGTTAATCAAGATGGAAAAGTTTTAAAGGGCGAATGTGAAGGCAGACTTTGTATTGCTCAATCATGGCCAGGACAAATGAGAACTGTGTATGGTGATCACCAAAGATTTATAGATACTTATTTTGCTCAATTTGATGGAAAGTATTTTACTGGTGATGGATGCCGAAGAGATAAAGATGGATATTACTGGAT
>CACFWQ010000022.1 GCA_902570055.1 uncultured Pelagibacteraceae bacterium | reverse complement strand
ATTAATGACGAAAATGAAAAAAAAATCCCTAAAAATAAGTTTAAGTTACCATCAATTGATTTTTTAAAATCACCTACAAAAGCAGAAAGAAAAGATGGTTCTAGCGAAGATAGTATTGATAAAGATTTTTTAGAAAAAATTCTTTTAGATTTTGGTGTTGAAGGAAGTATAAAAAAAATAAGTCACGGACCTGTTGTAAGTTTAAATGAATTTGAGCCAGCCCCAGGAGTTAAAGTATCTAAAATAATTAATCTATCAGAAGATATTGCACGTAATACAAGTTCAGAATCTGCTCGTATTTCTACTATTCCAGGAAAAAATACTATTGGTATTGAATTACCAAAATCTTCAAGAGAAAATGTTTATTTAAGTGAAATAATTTCTGAAAGTAATTTTAAGAATAGAGATATTAAATTACCTATTGCATTAGGCAAAGATATTTCGGGTTCTCCAATAACTGGGGATTTATCATCAATGCCACATTTACTAATTGCTGGAACTACTGGATCAGGAAAATCTATTTATATAAATACAATAATATTATCTTTACTTTATAGACACACTTCAGAAAAATGTAAATTTATTTTGATTGACCCAAAAATGCTGGAACTTTCAACGTATGAAGGAATTCCACATTTGCTTTGCCCAGTTATAACTGAAGCAAAAAAAGCTGCTTCTGTTCTTGGTTGGGTAGTTAAAGAAATGGAAAGTCGATATAGATTAATGACAAAAGAAGGAGTTAGAAACATTGATGGTTACAACAATAAACATAAATTACCAATGCCGTATATTGTTGTGATTGTTGATGAAATGTCAGATTTAATGTTAGTGGCAGGTAAGGAAATTGAAAATTACGTTCAAAAACTCTCTCAGATGGCTAGGGCAGCAGGAATCCATATTATTATGGCTACTCAAAGACCTAGTGTAGATGTTATTACTGGAACAATAAAAGCTAATTTTCCAACTAGAATTACTTTTCAAGTTACATCTAAGATAGACAGTAGAACAATTATAGGTGAACAAGGAGCTGAACAATTATTGGGAAAAGGCGATATGTTATACATGTCTTCTGCAAATAAAATTGTAAGAATTCATGCTCCATATGTGTCTGAAGGTGAAATAGAAAAAATTAATAACTTTCTAAGATCACAAGCAGAACCCAGCTATGTTGATGAAATACTAAATTTTGCAGATGAAAAAGAAATGGGCGCAAATTTTTTAAGTAGTGAAAATAAAGATGAATTATACGAAAAGGCTCTAGAAATTATAAAATCTGAGGGAAAAGCCTCTACTTCTTTTTTACAAAGAAAATTACAGATTGGTTATAATCGAGCTGCAAGAATTATTGATATGATGGAAGCCGAAGGAATTGTTAGTAAAGCTAATCACGTTGGCAAAAGAGATGTTCTTTGATGTTAAAAAAAATTATATTTATATTTTTTTTTACATTAAATATTACTGAACCTCTATTTGCTTCTGCAAAAGATCAGATCATTGATAATTTAGTAAAAACAAAAAATCTTACTTTTAGTTTTAAACAAACAATTAATGAAAAAATTGAAGAAGGAGATTGTATAATTGAATATCCAAAAAAAATTTTTTGTTCTTACAATAATAAAAATAAGAAGATTATGGTTTCAAATGGAAAATCTTTGGTAATTAAAAATCAAGTTAATAATCAATATTATTTTTATCAGCTTAAAAAAACTCCCTTAGAATTAATATTAGATAAAAATTTCTTAATAAATCAAATAAGTAAATTAGAAAGTAAAAATATAGATAATAAATATATTAATTTTACAATAATTAATAATAAAAATAAAATTAACATATTTTTTGATAAAAATACTTTGAATCTAGTTGGTTGGCAGACAGAAGATATTTATCAAAATTTAGTCATTACTTACATCTACAAAGTAAAATTAAATCAGAAAATTAAAAAAAATATATTTACTTTGCCTAATATGAATTAGGCAGATTTTATATTTAAGGTCTCAGTACTATAAATTTTCATTCCTCTGGATAAATAATTTTTCAACGCATGTTTGTGATCTAAAGAACATGTATGTACCCAAACTCTTTTTACATTGTATGAAAAAGATTTTTTAATTGCTTCAGTTAACATATATCCACCTAATCTTTTTCCCAAGTATTCTTCTAATAATCCAAAATAAGCAATTTCAATTTCTGACTTATCTTTGTGATAAATAAGTTCAAAAAAGCCTGCAATATCTTCATTTTTTTTCAAAATAAAAGTTAGTAAATTTGGATTAGATACATATTCTATCCAATTTTTATCATTCCATTGCAATCTATCAATCCAGTGATGGTATTTACCAATTTGTTTATAAAAAAACTTATTTAAATGAAAATTATTTTCAGAAAGTTCATCTAATGAATAATTTTCACTAGGTCTTTTTACTTCTGATAATTCACTTACAGAATTTATTTGCAAATAATTTCTAACAATTTTTTCCATTATTGAACCATCCTACCAACTTTTTCACCACCAAATAAATGAAAATGAAGATGAGGCACTTCTTGTCCACCATGTTCACTAATATTTGCTAAAGCTCTGTATCCTTTTCCAGTATCTACTGATATTCCAAGCTTTTTTGCAACGATATTTATACCTTTTATTAGTCCAACCATTTCCTCAGATGAAGCTTTAGAACTAAAATCATCTAAATCAATATACTTTCCTTTTGGGATTACTAAGGCATGAATTTTTTTTTGTGGATTAATATCATGAAATGATAAAACGAAATCATCCTCATAAATTTTTTCACAAGGTATTTCACCTCTTAAAATTTTTGCAAATATGTTGTTATCATCATATTTCATTCTAAAACCTCTAACTACTCAATTTCAGCGACCCTATCACTAACTCCTATCTCAAAATTCTTGAATGCTACTACTCCTTTGTAAATAATAAATGCTAGGATAATAAAAAAAATAATTTTTATCTTACCCATAAATTTTTATTTTTTTCTTTTATTTAGTTCTGAAATTACCTCCTCAACTTTAACATCATTTGCTTCAAGGTACATTATCAAATGATAGAATACATCAGCAGCTTCATGGATTTTATTCGTATTTTTTTCTATTGCTTCTATCAGCTCATTTATTTCCTCTAAAACTTTTTCTTTGCTAAAAGATTTATCATTCAGCAATTTATTTGTATATGAACCCTCAACTGGATTTTTTTTTCTTTCCCTTGCAAGCTTAAATAAATCTTCAAGTGTATTGAGCATATTAAATTCTAACAGGTATTCCTTTTGAGTCCAAATATTCCTTAGCTTCTTTAATAGAATATTTTCCATAATGAAATATTGATGCTGCTAAAACAGCGCTGGCATTACCTAATTTAATACCATCAACTAAATGATCTAAATTACCTACTCCACCTGAGGCTATAACTGGTATATTAACTTTAGACGATATCTTAGACATTAAATCAATATCATAACCAAGTTGCGTTCCATCTCTATCCATAGAAGTTACCAATAACTCTCCAGCTCCACTATCCTCCATTTTTTTTGCAAATTCTAAAGCATCTATTCCAGCATTATTTCGTCCACCATGAGTGAAAACTTCCCATTTCTCTCCATTTTTTTTAGCATCTATTGCAACAACTATGCATTGGGAACCAAATTTTTTATAACTATCTACAACAATTTTTGGGTTCTTTACTGCTGCTGTATTGATAGAAACTTTATCTGCACCACAATTTAGTAATTTATTTATATCATCAACACTTCTAACGCCGCCACCGACTGTAAGAGGAACAAAACATTTTTTAGATGTGTCTTTAACTACACCATAAATAGTTTCTCTGTTTTCGTTGGAAGCAGTTATATCTAAAAAGCAAATCTCGTCAGCACCACCATCACTATATATTTTGGCTTGCTCAACTGGATCTCCGGCATCTTTAAGATTAACAAAATTTATACCTTTAACGACACGCCCATTATTGACATCTAAACAAGGAATTATTCTATTTTTAAGCATCTATTTCTTTTGTAAGTTCGTCTAATTTTATATCACCATCATATATAGCTTTGCCAACTATTATACCTTCAATATTTTTATTAATATTTTTTGCTTTTTTAACATCATCAATTGATGAAACTCCTCCAGAAATTATTACAGGACAATTTGATATTTCGGCAACTTTTGCTGTTTCCTCAAAATTTGGACTTGTCTTCATGCCATCTCTATTAATATCAGTATAAATTAATCTACTAATACCATAATCATTTACCTCTTTTAAAAAATCTAAAGTCAATTGATTTGAATTTTCTTTCCAACCAGCTACTGAAAGATATCCATCTTTTTCATCTAAACCTAGAGCAATTTTATTAGGAAATTTAGAACAAGCTTCTTTTAAAAAATTTTTATCTTTTATAGCGGAACTTCCTAAAATCACTTTCTCAGCACCAGCATTGATATATTTATCAATACTTTCTAATTTTCTAACTCCTCCGCCTATCTCTATTTTAAAATCAAATTTACTAATAATTTCTTTAACAATATCTATATTTACCGTCTCTCCAGTTAAAGCTCCATCCAAATCAATAATGTGTAAATTTTTAAAACCATGATCTTTATATTTTCCTGCTTGTTCAATTGGAGACATTTCATATTCAGTTTTAGTGTCAAAGTCTCCTTTGATTAGCCTCACACATTTCTTATCTTTTATATCTATAGCTGGGAATATTTTCATAGCTTAATAAAATTATCTATGATTTGAAGTCCAGTTTTATCACTTTTTTCTGGATGAAACTGCGTTCCAAAAAGATTTTCCTTTTCCGCTGAACAGACAATATTTGTAGAATAATCTGTTGTTGCAGAAATTACATTTTTATCATCAGGAATAAATTCATAACTATGGACAAAATACATGTGTGAGTTATTTTCAATATTTTTAAAAATTTTACTTTCTTTAACTATATTTATTTGATTCCAGCCTATGTGGGGAAGTTTATATTTTCCATTTTGATTATCTATCTTTGAAACTTTGCCAGATACCCAACCTAATCCTTTGGTTTCTGTTTCTTCGTAGCCAATATCTGCAAACATTTGTAAACCAACACAAATTCCTAGAAGAGGTTTTTTATTTTGTATTGCAAATTCGTTTAAACTATCTACTAAACCACTAATATTGTTTAAAGCATCAACACAACTTTTAAAAGATCCTTGTCCTGGTAAAACAACTTTGTCACTTAATTTAATTTTTTTTAAATCTGAAGTAACTTCAATATTAACTTCATTTTGAGCGACTTCTTTGAATGAATTAACTACAGAGCTTATGTTGCCCGAATTATAGTCAACAATTGTAATATTCATTAATTTTTTATAATGAACCTTTGGTAGAAGGTATCACTTTTTTATTTTTTGGGTCTATTTCTAACGCCGTCCTCAAAGATCTAGCTAATCCCTTAAAACACGACTCGACTTTATGATGACTATTTTCTCCATACAAATTCTCGATATGCAGAGTTATTCCTGCAGCTTGTGAAAAAGCTTGAAACCATTCTTTGAATAATTCTGTGTCCATCTCTCCAAGTTTTTCTACTTTTAAGTCAACTTTCCAAATTAAATATGGTCTATTGGATATATCTACTGCAACTCTAGTTAATGTCTCGTCCATTGGGATCATTGCATGTGCATATCTTTTTATTCCAATAAATTTTTTAGAAGCTTTCTTTAAACATTCACCAATAGCAATTCCAGTATCTTCGGTTGTGTGATGAAGATCAATATGAGTATCACCTTTTGCTTTAACATTTAAATCTATAGAAGAATGTTTTGATAGCTGTTCAAGCATATGATTAAGAAATCCTATGCCTGTATCAATTTTATATTTTCCTTTACCATCAATATTTAGCTCTACATTGATACTAGTTTCTTTTGTTTTTCTTAAAATTTTTGCTTTTCTGCTCATTATAATTTTGTAGGTATATATATATTAGTTAATTATATCAATAATTCTAATCTAGCACTTGAAGTATTAAAATTCATATCCATCTATATAAGCTATGAGCGATAATGTAAAATGGCATGGAACTACAATTGTTTTGGTTAGAAAGAACAATGAAGTTGTTGTTGCTGGAGATGGTCAAGTAAGTATGGGTAACACTGTAATAAAAAGTACAGCCACAAAAGTTAGAAAAATTGAGAAAAGAAATGTGATTGCTGGATTTGCGGGATCAACTGCAGATGCATTAACTTTATTTGAAAGGCTTGAAGCAAAATTAGAAAAACACGCAGGTAATTTGACGAGAGCTGCTGTTGAGTTAGCAAAAGACTGGAGAACAGATAAATATCTTAGAAGGTTGGAAGCTTTAATGGCAATAGCAGATAAAGAAAAAAGTTTTATAATTTCTGGAACTGGTGATGTTTTAGAACCTGAGGAAAATGTAATTGGTATTGGTTCAGGTGGTAATTATGCATTATCTGCTGCTAAAGTTTTAATGGAAACCGATTTATCAGCTGAAGAAGTTGCAAGAAAAGCCATTAAAGTTGCTTCAGAAATATGTGTGTTTACTAATAATAATGTTAAAATTGAAAAAATATAATGGAAAAATCAAACGTAACATCTCTTATAAGTAAAGATAAAAAAAAAGAAGAAAAAAATAATTTTGTTAGTTCTTTGTCACCAAGAGAAATTGTCTCTGAGCTTGATAGATTTGTTGTAGGCCAAAAAAAAGCAAAAAGAGCAGTTGCAATTGCTCTTAGAAATCGTTGGAGACGTCAAGCGCTCAAAGGAGAGATGAGAGATGAAGTTTTACCAAAAAATATTTTAATGATAGGTCCAACTGGAGTTGGAAAAACAGAAATATCTAGGAGATTGTCAAAATTAGCGGAAGCACCTTTTGTAAAAGTTGAAGCTACCAGATTTACCGAAGTTGGTTATGTTGGCAGAGATGTTGAACAAATTATAAGAGATCTTGTTGAAATTGCTATTGCTATGGAGAAAGTAAAAAAAAGAAAAGAAGTGCATGCAAAAGCACAAAAATTAGCTGAAGAAAGAGTTTTAGATGCATTAGTTGGAAATAAAGCAAGTATAGCAACTAGAGAAAGTTTTAGAAAAAGATTACGTAATGGTGATCTTGACGATAATCAAATTGAAATTGCAGTTAGTGAAAATAGTTCAATGCCTTCTTTTGAAATACCTGGAATGCCAGGAACAAATGTAGGAATGATTAATATTAGTGAAATGTTAGGAAAGTCTATGGGTACAAAGGCAAAAAAAAAGAAAATGACAATTAAAGAATCTCATGAAATTTTAATTAATGAAGAGTCAGATAAATTAATTGAACAAGATCAAATTATTAAATCTGCAAAAAATTCTACTGAAAATAATGGAATAGTATTTTTAGATGAGATAGATAAAATTTCTGGAAGAACTGATAGAATAGGTGGCGATGTTTCAAGAGAAGGTGTTCAGCGTGATTTGTTGCCTTTAATAGAAGGAACGACTGTAAGTACAAAATACGGACCAATAAAAACTGATCATATATTATTTATAGCTTCTGGAGCATTTCAACTTGCAAAACCTTCAGATCTTTTGCCTGAATTGCAAGGTAGATTGCCAATAAGAGTAGAGCTTGATGCTTTAACTAGTGATGATTTTAAAAGAATTCTTAAAGAACCAGATAATAGTTTGATAAAACAATATAAAGCACTACTTAAAACAGAAAATGTAGATTTAGAATTTTCCGATGATGGAATAAATACAATTGCAAACCTTGCGACAGAAGTAAATTCTACTGTTGAAAATATTGGCGCAAGAAGACTTCATACAATTATTGAAAGAGTGCTTGACGATATAAGTTTTACGGCAACAGACAGAAGCGGTGAGAAAGTGGTCATAAATTCTGAATATGTAAAAAATAATTTAGGCGAATTAGTTAAAGATACAGACTTATCAAAATTTATTCTTTAAAATTTTTAAGATATATATAAAAAACTCCTGACTTTTTATCATTAATACTAGTTTCATCAATTTTTTTAATTTTTTTCATTAAATTTGAATTTGATTTTATAAATTCTGGAACTGAATATTTTAATATGCTTAAATCTTTAGATAAATAAGGATCATTTTCAGTTTTTGA
>CACFWQ010000021.1 GCA_902570055.1 uncultured Pelagibacteraceae bacterium | reverse complement strand
ACCTGGATCTAGATATTTTGCTTCATTGGAACTTTTAAAAAATGTAAAAAAAATTGATCAAAATATTTTTACTAAATCGGGTTTAATGGTTGGATTAGGAGAAAATAAAGATGAAATTTTGCAAGTTATGGATGATTTAAAATCTGCAGCAGTTGATTTTTTAACAATAGGTCAATATTTACAGCCTTCTTCTAAACATCATCCATTAGACAGGTATTATAGCCCAGAGGAATTTGATGAATTAGGTTATATTGCTAAATCAAAAGGATTTTTATTAGTTTCTTCATCACCTTTAACTAGATCCTCTTATCATGCAGATGAAGATTTTGCTAAACTTCAAAAAAATAGATTAAAACGAACTAATGCCCAAAGCATCAGTTAAAAGATTAATTGAATGTAAGAAAGAACAATTAATAGAATTAGTTCTTGATATAGAAAAGTATCCAATATTTGTTCCTTTTTGCCTAGGAGCAAAGGTATATGAAAAAAAAAACCAAGGTGATTTATTACTAATGATAGCTGATTTAACTATAGGCAAAGGACCATTTAAAGATACATACAAGAGCGATGTTAAATTTAATAAAAAAGAAGACTCTATTTTCGTAACTAATCTTGATGGACCCTTAAAACACTTAGAAAACAAATGGCATTTTAAAGAAGTGAATAAAATTACAGAAGTTTCTTTTGAAGTAGACTTTGAATTAAAAAACGATTTTTTAAATATAGTTATGACTAAATCTTTTAAATTTGGTTTAGACAAAATTGCCGATGCATTTCAAAAAAGAGCAAATGAATTATTTAGAAAAACTTAAAATTAAATTTAAAGCCTTATAGACAGTAGCTTTTTGGATTAGCTCTCTTTTCCTATTTTTAAAAAAGTACTTTTTGACCAATGTTTTGTTTCCTTTTTTAATACCAATAAATACTAAACCTACTGGTTTTTTATCAGATCCTCCCTTGGGACCCGCAATACCAGTAATTGAAACAGAAATGCTAGTTTTAGCCATTTTATTTAAATTTTTAACCATAGATAAACAGGTTTCATAGCTAACAGAACCATATTTTTGTATGGTTTTTTTTGGAACTTTAAGTGTCTTAATTTTTGAATGATTGGAATAAGTGATCAAACCAAGATTAAAAATTTTTGAAGAACCACTAATAGAAGTTATTGAACTTGAAAGCAAACCACCAGTACAAGACTCTGCAAAGGAAATTTTAAATTTTCTTTTCTTTAATAAATTTACGACTTTTTTGGAAAGTTTTTTCATGCAACAAAAACCATATATAAAACAAGAACAGCTACAACATATAGTCCTGCGCAAACATCATCCATAATAACACCAAAGCTATTTTTAAAATTTTTATCGTAATAGCTTACTGGGTAAGGTTTAACAATATCAAAAATTCTAAATAGCATGAACATAATAAAATAAGATGTTAATATTTGGCTAGTTTCTTTAGATCCTTCGTGCGCAACTTCATAAAGACAAATAGGAATAGACTGACCTATAAACTCATCAATAACTACTTCATTTGGATCTTTATTTTTTAATTTTTTTATAAAAATATTAATTGCAAAAAGTGAAATAAAAAAAATTAAAATTACAAAAAATAAAATTGTGTTCGGCGAAACTTTTAAAATATGAAATAAAAAAAATAATAATAAAGTTGTAGCTAAAGAAGCGAAACTACCTGGTATATTTTTAATTTTTCCTATACCAAATAATGTAACAAATAAAAAATTAAATTTATCAAGCATATTTTATAACAGAAGTTATTACTTCACAGGCTATCGCTTTTTCTTTTCCTATTAAACCTAATTTTTCAGTTGTTTTACCTTTAATATTTATTTGTTCAGAAGATATTTCACAAATATTTATAATTGAATTAACTATTTTATTTTTATATTTTGAAATCTTTGGTTTTTGAGTAATTATATTAATATCGATATTGTTAATTAGATAATTTTTTAATTTTATTTGGTTTATAATTTCTTTTAATAAAATAGTAGATCTAATGTTTTTATATTTTTTATTTTTGTTAGAAAATTTTTCACCAATATCACCCATTTTACAAGCGCCAAGTATTGAATCAGTAACTGCATGCAAAACTGGATCACCATCAGAGTGACCCAATGTTCCTAGAGATGAAGGAATTTTGATGCCACCTAAATATAATTTTCTTCTTGGAGTTAATTTATGAATATCAAAACCTATTCCATATTTTATGTTTTTTTTTTCAATAACATCAGATTTTGTTGTAATTTTAAAATTATTACTTTCTCCCTTTATAAATTTTACTTTTTTATTTGCACTGATAAATAAATTTGAATCATCAGTGATATTTGAAGTTATTTTTTTTTGAAGATTTAAAAGCGTTTTATAATTAAACGCTTGTGGAGTTTGTGTAAAATATATTTTATTTCTATCTACATTTTTTAATTTATTTCTATCTTTTAATTTAATCGAACTATTAGATTTTAAAGTAGGAACCACGCATTTATTTTTTTTTAACTCAGTAAATAAATTAAAAATTAGTTTTAAAGAAAAATTAGGTCTAGCCGCGTCATGAATAAATACTTTTGAAATTTTATTATTTTTTATACTCTTTAAGGCTAAAAATGAAGATTCTGATCTATTTTTTCCACCAGTTATTACTTTAATATTTTTTATTTTTATTTTTTTAATAAATTTTTTGTGACTTTTATTTATAACTAGTACTATTTTGTTGAATCTTTTTGATTCTTTAGCTTTATCTATTGAATGTAAAATTAGGGGTTTTCCTCTATATAAATAGTACGGTTTTGGTATATTTGATTTAAACCTTTTACTTTTTCCTGCCGCAAGTATTATAAAGCAATTATTCATAGTTAATTATAAAAGTTAATAATGACAAGTTCATGATTTATGACAAAATTTATTAAAAAAAATATATTCTTAATATTAATTTTTGTATTCACTTTATCAATTGGCTTTTTAACATTTTTAACATTTATAGATAAAAGTTTTATAAAACTTACCGAATTTAATCTACAATTACTTTTAATTACAAATATTGTTTTGTTGATCTTCTTTTTTGTAATCATATTTATAGAAATAAAAAATTCTATAAGAGATAATATTGGTTCTAAAACTAATAAGTCTAATTTTAAATATATAACATTTTTTTCTCTTTTTACTTTAATTCCATCTATTTTAATTGCAGTTTTCTCTTTATTTCTTTTTTCTTTTGCACTTGAAAAATATCTTGATAAAAAAGTTACAACTGCTGTTAATAACTCTTACGAAATAGCTAGAAATTATGTTGAAGAGGTAAGAAATAAAATTGAATCTGACATTGTTCTAGTATCAATAGATTTAAATAAAAATGTAGATATTTTTTATGATAACCCCAATCAATTTAAAAATCTTTTAAAAACACAAAGATTAATTAGAAATTTAGATGAAATACATTTGGTTGATAGTTCTGGAAATTTAATAATTTCATCAAATCCTAAAACTGAAACTTATATTCCACCAAGTTACGAAGCTCTAGAAATGGTTTTTAATGAAGAAAGACCTTTAAAAATTATTAACGCATTTGAAAATAAATCAGCAGCAATTATTAAATTAAACAAATATATAGATACTTATCTTTATGTTGTTAAATTTTTAGATAAAAGAATTTCTAATTATTTAAAAGAATCTCAAGAAGCATTAAACTTTTACTATAGAGTTGAAAATAAAAGAACAGGTATAAAAATATCATTTGTTTTAATTTATTTAGTGGTAGTATCTTTGTTGCTTTTTCTTTCTATTACAATGGCAATAAGATTTTCATCAAAATTTTTTCTTTCTATTAGTAATTTGATTTCTGCATCTTCAAATATTGGAAAGGGAATTTTAGATAGCAAAGTTCCAGTTATTAAAACTGATGTTGAACTTGAGACATTAAATAAGAATTTTAATTTAATGATAGACAAATTAAAACGACAACAAGAAAAATTGTTATTAAATGAAAGACATGAAGCATGGGAAAATGTAGCTAGAAAACTAGCTCATGAAATTAAAAATCCACTTACCCCAATACAGCTAACTATAGATAAGATAAAACATAAATATTCTGAAATGATAAATAAGAATGATACGGATAACTTTAATGATAATTTAAAAACTATTATTAAACAAATAAAACAAATTGAAAATTTGGTAAATGAATTTTCTGATTTTGCTAGAATGCCAAAACCAATTTTTAAAAAATGTGATTTAGCTGTTATACTAAATGAAAATATCAAACTTTTAAAGGAAGTTGATAAAAACATAGCGATAACATCAAATTTGAAAGATAAAAATATTTTTTTTACATGTGATAATGAACAAATAAGCCGCGTTTTTTTTAATTTAGTTAAAAATTCAATAGAAAGTATTCAAGAAAAGACTAATAAAAACCACAATTTTGTTAAAAAAATTGATATAGAAATAGTAAATAAAAGTGATTATATAGAAATTATAATAACAGATAATGGAATAGGTTTTTCAGAGGTAAATTTAAAAAATATTTTAAAACCTTATTTTACAACTAAAATTAAAGGAAGTGGATTGGGTTTATCAATAGTAAATAAAATAATCAATGATCACAATGGAACAATTAATTTGTTAAATAAAAAATCAGGAGCCAAAGTAATTATAAACTTTCCTAAAAATGTCGACTGAAATATTAATTATAGATGACAATCCGGATATTAGAATGATTATTAATGATCTAATTAAAGAAGCTGGTTATAAAACAAGAGTTGCGGCAAACTATAACCAAGCCTTAGCTGAAATTGATAAAAAATTACCAGATATAGCAATCATTGATGTTAAACTAGATAAAGGTGATAATGATGGAATTGAACTTTTAAATCATATAAAGAAAAAAAATAAAGACATCCCAGTAATCATTATCTCAGGACATGCAAATATTGAAATGGCAGTTAATTCTCTTAAATCTGGTGCTTTTGAATTTATAGAAAAACCTTTTGACCGGGAAAGACTAATGAATTTTGTTGATAGAGCATCAGAAAATTATTATTTGAAGAATAAAAATAGAGAGTTAGAAACCAAACTTTTTCACTCATTTGAATTAATTGGAGTAAGCAAAAATATTGAATTAATTAAAGATCAGATAGAAAAATTATCTAATTCAGAAAGTAGAATTTTTATTAATGGCCCAACTGGATCAGGGAAAGAATTGATTGCTAGAAAAATACATAAAAACTCACCACGAAAAAAGGGCCCTTTTGTTATTCTTAATGGGGCTCTTTTAGATGTAACAAAATATGAACTCGAGCTGTTTGGAGAGGAAAAAAATAATGGCTCTATCACTTATGGTGCTTTAGAAAAAGCCTCAGGTGGTATTTTACTAATTGATGAAGTTTCAGAAATTCCACTAGAAACACAGTCTAAAATACTTAGAGTTTTAATAGATCAAAAATTTAAAAGAATAAGTGGAAATCATGATATTAAAGTTAATGTGAGAATTATTTGCTCTTCCAGTAAAAATATAAAAAATGAAATTTCACTTGGAAATTTTAGAGAAGATTTATTTCATAGATTAAATGTTTTTCAGATTAATATTGATCCTTTGTCATTGAGAACACAAGATATTCCTTTTTTAGTAGATTATTTTACTCAGAAAATATTTAAATCACTTAATATAAAAAAAATAAATTTAGAAAAAAATTATCATTATCTAGTTAATTATAATTGGCCTGGAAACGTAAGAGAATTAAGAAACTTAATAGAAAGAATAGCTATTTTATCTCCAAATAATGATGAGGAAAAAATTTCAAGTATAATTAAAGAATCTTTAAAACAAAATGAAGATTTAAATTTTAAAACTGAAGATAATCTTTCAATCCCGCTAAAAGAAGCAAGGGAGGATTTTGAAAAAAAATACCTAACATCCCAGTTAAAAAAATTTGGTGGAAATATTTCTAAAACAGCTAAATTTGTTGGGATGGAGAGAGCTGCTTTACACAGAAAACTTAAAACTCTTGGTGTTAAGGATCTAAACTAATGAATATAATCATCTGTGGGGCAGGTAGAGTGGGCTTTACCATTTGCAAACTTTTATCAGAACAAGGACATTCAATAACAGTTATTGATCAATCTAGTGAGGATATCCAAAAAATTAATAATTCTTTGGATGTTAAAGGTATAGTTGGAAAAGCTACTTATCCATCAATTTTGGAAAAAGCTGATGCTGTAGATGCTGATATGATTATTGCAGTTACTAAAAATGATGAAATTAATATGCTTATATGTCAAATAGCGTACACAGTTTTTAATATTCCAAAAAAAATTGCAAGAATTAGATCACAAGATTATTTAAACCCAAAATTTTCAAAAGTTTATAACAAAGAAAATCTTCCAATAGATGTTATTATATCGCCAGAAATTGAAATAGCTAAATCAATACAAAGAAAACTAGAGGCACCAGGAGCACTAGATAATGTTACATTTGCACAAAATAAAATTAGATTATTAGAAATATTAGTTAATGATACATGTAAATTAATCGATACACCTTTAAACAAAATAACAAAAGAATTTCCTAAATTAGAAGCAAATATCCTAGGAGTTATAAGAAGTGAAAAGTTCTTAATATTAAAAAAAAATGATGTTATGAAAAAAGACGATAAAGCATATGTTGTTGTCAATTCTGATCAAATGTCCCAAACTCTAGTGGCATTTGGTCATGAAGAAAAAATTTCTACAAAAATACTTATTATTGGTGGAGGAAATATAGGTTTCAATTTAGCAAAAAATATTGAACAATCACTCGAATCTGCAAGAATCAAAATAATCGAAAAAGATAAAGCGCGCGCAGAATATATAGCTAATGAATTAAATAACTCAATTATAATAAATGGTAATGGTTTAGATGAAAATGTTCTTACCGAAGCCAATATAGAGGAAGTTGAAACTGTAATAGCTCTAACTAATGATGATGAGGATAATTTAATGGTTAGTGTGATGGTGGAAAAAATTTCTAAAAATAAAAGAACTATGGCTTTAATAAATAAACCTAACTATTCATTACTACAATCTTCATTAAAAATTGACGATTTAATTGATCCAAGAATGAATACTGTATCAAGTATTTTAAAACATGTGCACAAGGGAACAATACAAACAGCCTATACATTGCTTGATGGCGAATATGAAGTTATAGAAGCTGAAATTATAGAAACTTCCGAATTAATAAATAAAGAACTTAAAGAAACAAATTTACCCGATTCAATAAGAATTGGTGCAATTTTAAGAGAAAAAGAAATTATTATTCCAAGATCAAACTTTGTTTTTAAAAAAAAAGATATAGTAGTTTTTCTAGCTCAAAGAGATCAATTATCTACAGTTGAAAGCATGTTTAGAATAAGTTCTTTTTAATTTCTAAAAATGAGCAGATTTAGTTTAATTTATATTGGCATATTTTCCATAATTATCTCAATTTTTTCTTTTTTTAATTTAATTTATTCAAACTATTTTAATTTGTATTTAAATTTAGATAGTTATATTTATTCATTAATTTTTTCATTTTTAATTGGTCTAGTTTTTTTAATTAAAAAAAAGGAAGAAATTAAAGTTAGTATTTATGAAAAAATCATAACCGTAATTTTAGGATATTTGCTGTTACCAGTATTATTATCTGTGCCTTATTATTTTAGTATATATAATATAACTTTTACCAGTGCTTATTTTGAGGCAGTATCAGGATTTACTTCAACGGGTTTTTCAATTTTTGAAAATATAAAACATCTTGATGAAAGCCTAATTTTGTGGAGATCGTCTACACAATGGATTGGAGGTCTTTATTTTTTATTTTCCATAATTCTTTTAATTGATATTTTTGATGTAAATTTGAAAAAAACTTTAACCAATTTTTTATCATTTAATACATCTGAGACACTCAAACAATCTTTTAAAATTTTAATTTTATATTCATTTCTTACTATGGCTATTTTTCTAGTATTAAATATATCTGGTATACGATCATTTAATTCTTTTAATTTAGCTATGAGCGTCATTTCTTCTGGTGGATTTCTACCAACTAATAACATAGAGATTATTTTAAACACAAAAGTAAAACAAGTTGTCCTATCATTTTCAATGCTGATTTCTTTTTTTAGTCTTTTTTTAACCTATAATCTAATAACAATTAAAAGAAAAAGTATGAATTTTTTTCAAGAAGATTCATATCTATTAATCTATTTATGTTTTTTAGTAGTTTTATTTTTTTTACTATTTAATTCATCTTTTGATTTTAGTGTGATTTTTTTTGCTTTATGTAGCAGTATTTCAAATGTCGGAATTTCTTTAGATGGTTCATATGATAATATTTCAATCTTTTTTCTAATTACCGTTATTATTGGAGGCTCCTTTTTTTCTACTAGTTCAGGAATTCGTTTTGTTAAACTTTATTCACTTTTCAAATTTTCTATTAATGAACTTCTTTCTCATACTAAGCCTCTTAATATATTTATAAATAAACTTGAATTTTCTAATTCAGTATTTGAAACAAAAGATATTAATAAATATTTTATCTCTGTATTAATTTTTATATTATCTCTTTTTATCTTATGTTCATTGCTAACAATGTCAGGTATTAACCTAGAAAGTTCATTTAAACTGTCTATCTTAACTCTTATGAATACAGTAAATTCAAGTATTTATGGATTAAATGAATTCAATTTTAGTGAACTTGGCTATTTTCCTAAGTATTTACTAATAATTTTTATGATAATCGGAAGGGTTGAATTATTAACTTTATTAATAATAATAAAAAAATTTCTTTTTAAAAATTAAATTACTATTATATAGAAATAATTAATGCGCTCTTAGCTCAGCTGGATAGAGCATCGGTTTTCTAAACCGAGGGTCGAAGGTTCGAATCCTTCAGAGCGCGCCAATAAATTTTTCAAAAGCATAGTTGATCTATAAATTATTTACTTGAAAAACCATATTTACGTAATCTCACATCACCAGTTCTCGCATGAGCCTCCATACCTTCATATCTTGATAATCTGGCTGCAGTAGCTCCAACTTTTTTGGTAGAAGCTTTATTCATTCTTTGAAAGCTTAATGTTTTAATAAATTTTCCAACAAATAAACCACCTGTATATTTTGCAGCACCTTTTGTTGGTAATATGTGGTTTGTCCCAGAACATTTATCTCCATAGGCTACAGTTGTTTCTTCACCAAGAAATAAAGATCCATAATTTTTTAATCTTTTTAACCACCACTCCAGTTTTTCAGACTGAACCTCTAAATGTTCAGGAGCATATTCATCACTAATTTTTGCTATTTCTTCATTATTTTTACATAAAATCACTTCTCCATAATCTCTCCATGCAGATTCAGCATTAACTCTAGGCAATTCTGGAAGATCACTAATTAGTTCAGGGACTCTCTTCATAACTTTTTTTGCTAAAGTTTTATCTGTAGTAAATAACCAAGCTGGTGAATTATATCCGTGTTCAGCTTGACCAACTAAATCATACGAGACAATTTCTGGATCTGCAAATTTATCAGCAATAATTGCTATTTCTGTTGGACCTGCAAATAAATCTATACCAACTTTCCCAAATAAAATTCTTTTAGCTTCTGCCACAAATTGATTTCCTGGTCCTACCAGTATATCAGCGGGAGAGTTTCCAAAAAAACCAAAAGCCATTGCAGCTATAGCTTGAACCCCACCTAAATTTAAAATTACATCAGCTCCACAAAGATCAGCAGTATAGATTATCTTTGGATGAGCCCCAATGCTTGGCTTAGGCGAGCTACAAGCAATAATATTTTTAACACCAGCAACTTTTGCTGTAGTAATGCTCATAACAGCAGAAGCTATGTGTGCATAACGACCTGCAGGCACATAACATCCCGCTGTATTTACTGGTATTAATGATTGTCCAGCATATAAGCCTTTCGATAATTCTATTTCAAAATCTTTTCCATAATTTTTTAATTGTGCTTCAGCAAATTTTCTTACTCTATCATATGAAAATTTAATATCGTCTTTTGTTTTTTGATCTAAATCTTTTTTAATTTTTTTAATTTGTTCTTTTGTAACAATTATATTACCATTATAATTATCAAATTTTTTTGTTAATTTAATACAACCTTTTTCTTTAGAAATTTCTAAATCTTTTA
>CACFWQ010000020.1 GCA_902570055.1 uncultured Pelagibacteraceae bacterium | reverse complement strand
TAAAACTTTGGGTCAGAAAACAAATTGGTCCAATTGCAACACCAGACATTATACAATTTGCTCCTGGATTACCAAAAACTAGATCTGGAAAAATTATGAGAAGAATTCTTCGCAAAATTGCAGCAAATGAACATGAACAATTAGGTGATACTACGACATTAGCAGATCCAAGCGTTGTAGAGAATTTAGTTAATAATAGAAAAAATATTTAAAATTTAATTAATTTTATAAATTCTTTTTGAATATTTTCCCATTTTAAAATCATTGAATTCAAAACTATTTTTCTGTCTAATATTTTTAATTCTTCAGCTACTGGTGACCAGTGATATAATGCCAAAGCACTTTCATTAAATGGTAATTCTAGATAATATTTTTTCCAATCAATTTTTACTATCCTTTCATTAAACTTTTTAATTGATTTTTCTATAATATCTATTGGCATTTGATTATTTTTTTCTTCGTTTAAAATTTCTTGGTAAATGTTATTTGCTTTCGAAGTATAATCAATAATTAAATTATTTTTTAAATAAGAAACACAATAAAAAGTAAGATCTTGTAAAGCTACTGCATATATATTCCATTTTGCTTTATTTATAGATCCTAAAAAAATTTCATCTTCAAACATCAAAATATATTTAGCTCCCATTCTAGTTTTTAAGTATCCATACAAAGTTTCCTGGGAAACCCAAGCTGATTGTCTTTGAATAAAACTTTTTAATTCAGAAATATTAGTAATTTTACGTTTTGGTTTTAAAAAATTAAACATTGGTGCTATGTATTCTTTTAAATACGCTAGTTTTAAATCCCTAAGTTTTGTTTTGAATTTTATTACCATTTTTTTCCATATTTTTACTGATTATTAAAAAAAAGCACAGCTGTATTAAATTTTTTAACCTTTCATTATCCTCATAAATATGCATGAATCCCGATTTTTAACCTATAGGGAGGGAAAAAATGTCAAACAAGGCAAAACACTGGGAAAAAACTAAAGGTCAGATGATAATTACTATGATTCTTTGGTTCTTTTTTGGTTATGTCATCTTTATGTTTGGTGAAAATATTAACTCCGCAAGCTTTCTTGGATATCCTTTAGCATATTATATGTGTGCTCAGGGATCTATCATAGCATTTGTTGTAATCCTTTTTTGGTCTGCTGGTAGGCAAGAAAAGATTGACGAAGAGTTTGGTTTCACCGAAAAGGAGGATGACTAATGTTTAAAGGAAAATTTATCGATAATTTACCTAAAATCTATGGAACATACACTGGTGGTTTCTTAGTATTCATCATTTTGATGGCTATTGCAGAATCAGCAGGTATGACTAAAGAAACAATAGGTATTTTGTTTGTAGCTTTTACAGTTTGTATCTATGCATTTATTGGATGGTTATCTAGAACTGTACAAGTTGATGCGTACTATGTTGCTGGACGTCAAGTTCCAACAGTATTTAATGGTATGGCGACCGCAGCTGATTGGATGTCGGGCGCTTCATTCGTTGCGATGGCTGGTGGAATTTACTTCGGTGGATACACTTATATGGCTTTCTTGGTCGGTTGGACTGGTGGCTATATATTAGTATCTTCTCTTTTAGCACCATACTTACGTAAATTTGGCTGTTACACTGTTCCAGATTTTATTGGAACAAGATATGGCGGAAACTTTGCTAGATTCTGTGCAGTTTGTGTACTTACTTTAGCATCTTTCACATATGTTACAGCTCAAATTAACGCAACAGGAACTATTGCTGCTAGAGCGCTTCAAATACCATTTGAGTTAGGTGTTTGGGTTGGATTAATAAGTATTTTATTATGTTCGATGCTAGGTGGTATGAGAGCGGTTACTTGGACACAAGTTGCTCAGTACATAGTATTGATTATAGCTTATTTAATTCCAATTTTCTGGATAAGTAACAAAGGTGGTTATGGTCTATTCCCACATTTAATGTTGGGAGAAGAAGTTGCTAGACTAGGAGAGCTTGAAGCTCAATTTGGCTTAGTGAAAAACTCTGCAGCAGCTGTAAAAGAAGCTGGTGTACCTGGTGGACTAAAATCAATATCACTTCCACACTCTGAGGTACCTGCAGGTGGAATGGCTGCTTGGAAATTTATTTCATTAGCTTTATGTATGATGGTAGGAACTGCTTCTTTGCCACACATTCTAATGAGATATTTCACAACACCGAGTGTAAAAGCTGCTAGAAAATCAGTATGTTGGTCACTATTCTTTATTGCACTACTTTATACATCAGCACCAATGTTAGCAACACTGTCTAAACTATCATTAATGGATCCAACTTTGCCAACTGGTATTATTGGAAAAGAAATATCTGCCGTTATGGCAATTGATTGGGTATCTGCATGGACAGCACAAAAGCAAGCTTTCATTGCTGACTTTAACGGAGATGGAATTCTTCAGTTGAATGAATGGTTCATGAGAGGTGATGTTGTAGTATTATCAACACCTGAAATAGCTGGATTACCTTATGTAATTTCAGGGCTAGTTGCTGCTGGAGGTATGGCTGCTGCTATGAGTACAGCTGATGGCCTTATTCTTGCAATTGCAAATGCTTTATCACATGATATTTATTTTAAAATCATTGATCCAAAAGCAGACGTAAGAAAAAGATTAATTGTAGCTCGTTCACTTTTAGTCGTAATTGGTGCGTTTGGAGCATACATTGCTTCTATGAGGATAACTGGTATCCTTGGAGCAGTTGCTTGGGCATTTGATTTTGCAATGTCAGGATTGTTCTTCCCACTTGTACTTGGAGTATGGTGGAAGAGAGCAACAAGACAAGGTGCAATAGCAGGTATGATTACAGGTCTTGGATCAGGAACAGCTTATCTAATCTATGTGTATCCTAAGTTTATGGGTAACCCTGCATGGTTAGGTATTGACCACTTAAGATTCGGTATCATTGGAGCTAGCGTTTGTCTAATTGTTATGGTTGTTGTTAGTTTAATGACACCTGCGCCAGACAGTGCCACTCAAAAGATGATAGATGAAGTTAGAATACCAAGTGGTAAGACTATTCTTGGTAAACAACACTAAATAACTTAATTTTAAGGGGCGATTTGTTTCGCCCCTTTAAACTTTTTTTCCAAATTTAAATGGATATACCTTTATACATCTATGTAATTGATTATTTGCTAGGTGTTGTGATGTACACTCTGATTGGTAGATCGGCTATGAATATCTTTCAAAAAGAAGATTCTGAGTTTTTCTTTATGAAAGCATTTGTTAAATTAACTAATCCAATATTAAATTTATTTAAATTTATGACGCCAAGCTTTCTTGTTAGAGGAGTAGTTCCGCTGTATATAGCTTGGTTTATATTTATGATAAGATTTTATTTATTACCAGTTTTGCTTGGATATGGAGAGATGGGAATGCTTTCTTTTCCACTAGATAGCGAAATTTCTAGACTTATTTACGATATATTTGGTAAAAAATAATTTTTTTTTCAAAAAAAGTTGATACTAGTTTATTGTGAAGTTAGATGAATAAAATAAAAATCTCTCCATCAATATTATCAGCTGATTTTAGTCAATTAGGTAATGAAATAAAAAGACTTGAAGACGGAGGAGCTGATATGATTCATGTAGACGTAATGGATGGCCACTTTGTTCCAAACTTAACTATAGGACCTCCAGTAATTAAAGCTTTAAGAGGCAATACAAAATTACCTTTTGATGTGCATTTAATGATATCACCCGTTCACAAGTATATTAAGGATTATGCTGATGCAGGAGCAGATATAATAACATTTCATCCTGAAGCAACAAATAATTTAAAAGAATCAATTCAACACGTAAAAAATCTTGGTAAAAAAGTAGGCGTTTCTCTAAATCCAGATACACAAATTAATCTCATTGAAGAGTTTTTGACTGAAATAAATTTAGTATTAATTATGAGTGTTCATCCTGGTTTTGGAGGACAAAAATTTATACATAAAGTTTTAGATAAAATTAAAGAATTAAAAATAATAAAAGTCAAAAAAAATCTAAATTTTGATATTGAAGTTGATGGTGGAATTAACTTTGATAATAGTAAATTAGTTATAGAAGCAGGTGCAAATATTTTAGTCTCTGGAACAACGATATTTAAAAGTAATCAGGGTAATATAAAAAAAAATATTGAAATACTTAAATTAACTTAAAATTAAAAATGTTTTTAAAAGATTCATTAAGTTATTTTGTTCAATTTTTTTTTTTCATTTTTAATCAAGCTAAAAATTTTTATTTAAGTTCAAAAATTTATAATAAAAAAATTTCTAAAGTTCCAAATAAGATTTTAGAATATAAACCAAGTGCAAATTTATTGGACTGTTTAGTAAAATATGAAAAAAAGAAAATTAAAATTGAAGATTTATATTTAAGCTCTATATGGAAAAATAAAGATTTACCAAAAAAAGATCATAAGAACTTACATAGTTTCTTTTGGTTATTTAGTTTAGATTTAAAATCTTCTAAAAAAATTACCCAGTCAGTAGTATTAAACTGGATAGAAGAAAATGATAATTATAATAAAAAAAATTGGGAAAATGATATTTTATCTAAAAGAATTATAGCTTGGATTTCAAATTCTAAATTGACTTATGAGGATGGAAGTGCGCTATATAAAAATAAATTTAACACAATAATTCAAAAACAAATAAATCATCTAATTAATGAAATAGAAACTTCTAAAAGAATTGATGATAAAATTATTGGATGTGCAGCAATAGTTTTAACTGGTCTTTCTTTTAAGGAAAAAGAAAAATACTTAAATTTTGGTTTTTCATTATTAAAAAAAATTATAAATTTTTCATTTGATAATCAAAATTTTCCTAAATCAAGAAATATAAATCAACTAATTTTTTATCTTAAACATTTTGTTTTAATAAGAGAATGGCTTAAAGAATCACAAAATGAAATACCTGAGTATTTGGATGAAATTATTTTTTATTTAGGAAAATCTTACTCATGTTTATGCCAAGGAATTAAAAAAAGTATTCTTTTTAATGGAAATCATGAAACTGAAAATAAAGATTTTGATCAATATCTAGAAAAACATGGTTATAAATTTAAAAGTAATCTTATTGAAACTGGGGGGTATGCTATTTTTAAAAACAAAAAAAATAATTTAATAATGGATATTGGTTCTTCACCAGAAAAAAAATTTTCAAAAGACTATCAATTTGGTGCCCTATCATTTGAAATTATTTCAAATGGTAAAAAATTAATTTGTAATTCTGGTTATTTTCAAAAAACTAAACATAAGCTCAACAAAATATCTAGGTCAACTGCAAATCACAGCACCTTAATTATAGACAATAATTCATCATGCACAATTAATTCAACAAATTTGGAAATTGAAACTGGATTAAAAATAATAAAAAAAAATTTAGTAATGGAAAAAAAATATTGGAATATTTCTGCATCACATGATGGTTATAACAAAAAATATGGTGTAATACATGAAAGACAAATAGAGTTTTTTCCTGAAAACAACAAATTTATTGGTCATGATAAACTATTAAAGAAAAAAAATTTTAAAAGTTCAAATTTTGAAATACGTTTTCATCTTAAACCAAGTACAAAAATTATTAAGACCCAGGATGAAAAATCAATATTAATTGATATAGAAAATGAAGGTTGGAAATTTAGTTCAGAAGGTTATAAAATTGATATAGAAACTGGATTGTATTTTGGTAAAAAAAATTCTTTTACTGAAAATCAAAACATATTTATTTCAGGCATTACAAAAAATGAAAATCAAATTATAAAATGGGAATTGGAAAAGTTAGCATGAAAAAAATTAAAAAAGCATTAATTTCTGTTTATAATAAAAAAAATCTTAATTTAATTTTAAAAAATCTTAAAAAATATAAAATTAAACTAATAAGTTCTGGAGGGACTTTTAAAGAAATAAAAAAACAAGGTTTTGATTGCATAGAAGTCTCAAAATTTACTAAATCACCAGAAATATTAGATGGTAGAGTTAAAACATTACATCCTAAAATTCATGCAGGAATATTAAGTAAAAGAAATAATAAATCTCATAAAAAAGATATGAAAAAATATAATTTTGATGAAATTGATTTAGTAATTGTAAACTTTTATCCATTTGAAAAAACTTTAAAAAAAACAAATAATCATAAAAAAATTATTGAACATATTGATGTTGGTGGTCCTGCAATGGTTAGAGCAGCAGCAAAAAATTATAACGACGTAACAATTTTAACAAATATTAATCAGTATAACGACTTAATAAAACAATTAAATAATAATAAGGGTAGTACAACTTTAAAATTTAGAGAAAAAATGTCTGAAGAAGCATTTTCTGAAACTAGCTATTATGACTCTTTAATCGCAAATTATTTTATAAATCTGTCAAATAATAGATTTCCGAAAAGAAAAATAATTTCAGGAAATTTAATTGAAAAATTAAGGTATGGAGAAAATCCTCATCAAGAAAGTGCAATATATTCTTTAGACAATAATCTAAATATAAAACAAATTAGTGGAAAAAAACTTAGCTACAACAACTATAACGATATTTTTTCTTCGCTTATAATTTCAAAATGTCTTCCAAAAAATGTTGGTACTGTAATTGTTAAACATGCAAATCCATGTGGCGTATCAATTAATAAAAATAAACTAGAAAGCTATAAATCAGCTCTTTCTTGTGACCCAATAAGTGCTTTTGGTGGAATTGTTTCATGTAATTTTAAAATAAATAAGAAATTAGCAATAGAACTTAGTAAAATTTTTTTAGAAGTTGTAATAGGTAATGGATTTGAAAATGATGCTATTCTAATTTTAAAAAAGAAAAAGAATTTAAGAATTATAGATGCGACTAGCCTTAGTTTACAAACAATTCAAAATTCTGTATCGATTTTAAATTCTATTTTAATTCAATCTTCAGATACTGAAGTTTTTTCACTCAAAGATTTTAAAATTGTATCAAAAGTTAAACCAAATAAAAAAACAATGAAAGATTTGTTATTTGCTTTTAATGTATGCAGATTTGTTAAATCAAATGCTATAGTATTAGCAAAAAATGGTTCTACAATTGGAATTGGTTCTGGTCAACCAAGTAGACTAGACAGCTGCAAGATTGCAATTGATAAAATGAATAAGTTTCAGAAAATTAATATAAATGAACAAATTATTGCTGCATCTGATGCATTCTTCCCTTTTGTCGATGGAATTGAAACCTTAGTTCAATCGGGAGTAAGGGCAGTAATACAACCTTCTGGATCAATTAGAGACAAAGAAATTATTAAATTTGCAAATAAAACAGGTACAATATTAGTTTTTTCTAAAACAAGACATTTCAAACACTAAGATATTTTATCAACCTTGGCTGCAAGAATAAAATCACTTTCGTGTAAACCTTTTATTGCATGGGTAAAAATTTTTATTTTTGCGTAACCCCAGCCAAACCAAATATCTGGATGATGCCCTTCTTTTTCGGCAATTTCTCCTACTTTATTCACAAATTTCTGACTTTCTAAAAAATTTTTAAATTTAAATTCCTTAATTAAATAAAAAATTTTAGATTCATCTGCTTTAACTTCCCATCCGTCTACCATTTTAAGATATTTGTGTATTTCACTTATATTAAACCCTGGTATATCTCCTTCACATGGTATACATTTTTTATTAGCTAAATCAGTCATAATTCCTTAATGGAGCGGGCAATGGGACTTGAACCCACGACCTTCTCGTTGGCAACGAGACGCTCTACCACTGAGCTATACCCGCATTTTTAAAAAGGATTATAAATAAACGTTTGTTTATAATCAAGTAATAACAAAAATTTAATTTTTAAAAGTAGACTGCGGCTTTATTTGTAATCAAACTTTTTTGAAAGTAATTAAATATTTTGTTAACATTGTTATTAATGAAAAAAAAAGAAAATCTTCCAAAAAAAATTTCTGTTTTTCCTTTATCTAATTTTATAATTTTTCCAAATACTTCAGTACCTTTAAATATTTTTGAACCAAGATACATTGAAATGATTGATGATACTATGAAAAGTAATCGAATAATAGGCATGATACAACCAAAAAAAACAAAAAAAAATATTCCAGATTTATTTACAGTTGGATGTGCTGGAAAAATTACAAGTTTTAATGAAACTGATGATGGAAGGTATTTAATAGTTCTTCGTGGAATAAGTAGATTTAAAGTATTAAAAGAAATAGATAATAATAAGCCTTATAGAGAATGTGAAATTAGTTTTGATGAATATAGTGAAGATACAAAAGAAAATTATACTGAAATAAAATTTTTAAATCTTGAAACAATACTTAAAAACCTAAAATATCTTTTTAAAAAAAAGGGTTATATAATAAATTGGAAAGAATTAGAAAAACAAAACATAAATCAAACAATTAATACCCTAGCTATGGCTTCGCCTTTTTCTCTAGAGGAAAAACAAATATTGCTCGAAACAACAGATATTAAAAATAGAAAAGTAGAATTTGAAAGAATTTTACAAACTTATGTTGTTGATAATTTTAGTAATAAAACTCTTCAATAATATTAAATTATTAATCCTTTATCAGCGCATTTAATAGCTAAATTATTTAATAGTTTATTATTATTAAAATAATTTAATATTTTTTTGGAAAAAAAATTCAAATAATAATTATCATAATTAAAAAATTCATAAATAAAATCATTTCCATATGCAAATAATAAATTTAAATGTTTAGTTTTATTTTCAAATTCTTGATAAACAGAACTATTAATAGGAAGTCCTAAGTTTTCTTTTTCTTTTATTAAATCAATTAAAACTTTAATATCTCTTAAGGTCATATTGAATCCCTGTCCAGAAAGTGGATGAATTTGATGAAGAATATCACCAAACGCTAAAATATTTTTATAATAATAATTTCTTAAAATTTTTAGATTTAATTTAAAAGTTTCCAATGTGTTAATTGAATTAATTTTATATTCTTTATTATTTTTAATAATTAATTTTTTAAATTCTTCCTTTGATAATTTTAAATGATTTTTCATACGTTTATTTTTAATTGAAAAAACAATTGAAGTTTGAGTTTTAGAAATTGGTAAAAAAGCTAAAGGACCATATTCTGTAAAAATTTGAATTGCTTTTTTATTACTTGATATATTATGATTTATTATAGAAGCATATGCTGTACTTTGATAATTTTTTAAAAATTTCTTATAAAAATATTTTTTGCTTATTTCGTTATTTGCATCACAATTAATAATTAAATTAAATTTATGATTATTTATAACTTTGTTATAAGAAAATTTATTAGATATTTTAATTTTTTTGAAATAGTTATTTTTTTTTAAACTTTTTTCTAATAATTTATACAAATCATTATTTTTAAATACAGAAAATAATTTTTTATTTGAATTTTTAAAATCTAACATCCTTTTTTCTTTATTTTTATCGTTGTAAATTTCAATTTTATTAATTTCCCAAAATTCTTTTTTTTTAATTTTTATTACTCTTTTTTGTAAAAAATCTAAATTATCTGATGATATACCGATTGTTCTGGTCTGCTTTGATGGTTTTTTATCATGCTTGTAATACATAAAAACTTTAATTTTATTATTAATTAAAGTTTTAGCCAAAGTAAGACTAATCAAACCATCGCCTAATAAACATACATTCATAATTAAAATTTAATTTTAACAATAATTATTAAATGATACAAAGTGATTAATTTGATTCATCTTTATGGAAATAAAAAAAATATTAGAAAATATAACAAATTTTCTTATTAAAAGGTTTATTGAGCTATTTGGTCTATTAATCTCAATTTTATCAATTTTATTATTTATATCATTGATAAGCTATTCACCTGAAGACCCAAATTTTATATTTCCTGATAATGCTAAGATTAACAATCTTCTTGGATTTAGAGGTAGTTATGTTTCGGACCTATTCTTTCAATCTTTAGGATTAATTTCAATTTTAATTTCTATTACATTTTTTATTACAGGTGGCAATATTATTAAATCTAAAAAATTATTGCTTATATTGCAAAATTCTTTTTATTTAGTTTTGTATTCTATTTTAGGATCTTTATTTTTTACTGTTTTTTATCCTGACTCTTTCTGGTTATCAATAAATGGTAATGGAGGATTTATTGGAAAATTATTAAGTAATACATTTTTAATATCAATAATTAATTTAAATCAACAGATATCT
>CACFWQ010000019.1 GCA_902570055.1 uncultured Pelagibacteraceae bacterium | reverse complement strand
TAATTTTTTCAAAATTATTAAAAGATTTATCTATATTTCTAATACGATCATAACATTTTGCTAATGTTAATAATCTTGATTTTTCTTCCAGTGATCTATCATTTTTAAATGAAATTTTTTCTAGTCTATTTATTGCTTCGTGAAATTTATCATTTCTATATAAAATTTTTCCTTTAAATAAATTGATCATTGGTTCATTTTCTTTAAATATTTCAGTTTTTATAGATCTTTCAGCTTTTAAAATTATATAATTTAATTTTTCATCTTGGTTAGTAGTTACAAACAGCTCCATTAAATTATTATATGCTGGAGTAAAATTTGAATTAATTTCAATTGCTTTTTCATAACATTTTCTTGCCTTTTCATTTTCGCGTAGTTCGTAAAATACCATTCCAAGATTATTATATAATTCTGAATCATGAGGCTTAATATCAATTGCTTTTTCAAAATATTGTTTTGCTTTTTCTTTTTGATTTAATTTTTTGAACAATTTTCCAAGATTATTATGTGCTTCAATATGTTCAGGGTTAATTTCAATTGCTTTTTCAAAATATTTTCTTGCTTCTTTATTTTTATTTTTTTCTTTAAGTGATAATCCAAGGTTATTATTTGCATCTGCATGAAGAGGATTAATTTTAATTGCTTTCTCAAGAAGCTTGATTGACCTTTCGTGGTTTTTAATTTGTGCTGACAATGTTCCTAAACAGAAAATTGACTCATAATGATTAGGGTTAATTTTTAAGATTTTTTCATAAAAATTTGCTGCTTTATTGAAATTATTATTTTTGTGATTTTTTATAGCTAATTTAAAAAATTCTTTTATTGTGGTATCATTATTGTTCATTTTTTAAATTTTATCATTATGTTAATAAATATTAATAAGAATTTTTATTTCTTGGAAATAATTTTTTAATTACATCTTTTTTAAAATAATTTGCAGCTTTATCTATATTGGCTTTTAAATTTGCATATTTTTTTACAAATCTATAATTTTTGTCGTTTAAACCTAATAAATCATCAGTAACTAAAATTTGCCCGTCGCAATGAACTGAGGATCCAATGCCTATTGTTGGTATTTTAATTGAACTTGTAATTTTTTTTGCTAAAGATTTTTCTACACATTCCATTACAATTCCAAAAACACCTGACAAAGCAAGTATTTTTGCATCGTTAAAAATTTTATTTCTTTCAATTTTACTTTTTCCTTTAAAAGTAAATTTTCCTTTTTGTGACTGGGGGAGAAGACCTACATGTCCCATGACTTGAATTTTATTTTTTATCAGGTGCTTAACTATTTTTATTATTTTTTTTCCTCCTTCCAATTTAATTGCATCACATTTTGTTTGCAAAATAATATGTCTGGCATTTTTAAGAGCCTCTTTCTTATTTCTATATGTCTTGAAAGGCATATCAACAACCATAAGGCTATTTTTTATTCCTTTTTTCACACTTTTGGAATGTTCTATTATTGTATTAAGTGAAACTTTTTTTGTACTATTGTAATCATAAAGTGCTGACCCCAATGAGTCTCCAACTAAAACTATATCGCAGTGTCTGTCCAAAATTTCTGCTATATTTTTTGAATAAGCAGTAAGACAAACGATTTTCTTTTTATTTTTTTTTTTTATAATTTTTTGTATTTTTTTAGTTATCATTTTTATTCTGATTTTTTAATTCTGCACATAATTAAATTTATAAATTAAGATTTAAAACTAATAATTAAAATTTTTTTCAGATTATTGTTTGGACTCATCTTTGACTTCAATATTTTTTAATCTTTCATTTATGCTTGAAGTTTTATTACAAAGATTTGAGCAAATAATTTCAAAATTTTTGGTTAATTCTTTTACCTCTGAAAAATTTGATTTTTTTAGCTCTATATCAATTAACATATACATTGCCTCTTCATTATCTGGTTCTAATAATAAAGCAGTTTTTAAATATTTAATTTCCTCTCCTTCATTTTCTTCAAAATTATAAATTTTGGCCAAATATAAATAGGACTCCGCATCTTTTGGGTTAAATACAATATTTCTTTGAAATAAAAATTTTGATTCATTGTATTTTTCTTGTTCAAATAAATTTTTTGCTTTTGCAGAAAAATTCTCACTGGCTAAAATATTTGTCAATAGCATAATAAAGTAAAAAAATAAAAATTTAGACAATAGATTCATATATATATTTATTAGATATTTTTATCATAATTTATTTTAAAAACTTGCAAATAATAAAACTTTCTTTTGAGTTTTTTCTACTAGCTGAAGGCTTATATATATTAATTTTTTTAAAGTTTTCCTTGGCCTTTGACAAAATCTCATTAAATGATGATCCCATAAAAATTTTTGAGACAAATTGGCCGTTTATTTTTAATATTTTTTTAGCAAAATTCATTGCCTCTATACATAATTCTCCAGTAACTATGGAGTCTACGTTTTTATTTCCAGTTGTATTTACAGCCATATCAGAAAGTACAACATCAACTTTTTCTTTAAAATATGCCTTTATCTTTTCCTGACAATCAATCTCTATAAAATCACCTTCAATTTGAAATGTATTTTCTATCTTTTCCATCTCTAGCAAATCTATAGATAAAATTTTTGCATTTTGAACATTTCTTGCTAGATATTGAGACCAACTACCTGGTGCGGCGCCAAGATCAATAACTGAAATCCCATTTTTAAAAATTTTAAATTTATTATCTATTTCTTGAAGCTTATAAACTGCTCTAGATCTATAACCCTCAACCTTTGATTGCCTAACATAAATGTCTCTTCTTTGTTTATTAATCCAATTTTTTGAAATTTTATTTTTTTTCAATTACTGATTAAACCTTAGGCTTTTAACAATTGTGCTACCATCTAAGCTCTTGATATCAACTTTAATGTTTTTATCTAACCTCATATCCTTATTATCTTTCCAAATCCCAGCTGCTAAATGCATAATTCCTATTTTGTAATTTGGCAAATAAGGTTCAACGAACGTCTGAATTTTGTTATCATATTTTGGTAAAAGATTGCTTGCAATCCAATTACAATTTAAAGGTAAAAATTCTGTTTCAATATCATCTATATAAACAGACATATTTATAGCAAGTCCTTCTGAACCAAAAACTTTTCCAGATTTTAAAGTTTTAGCAAGATTACTCTGCCAGCTTTGCCAGCAAAGTGAATTTTTTTGAAGTGAAAAAACACCAATATTTATATGTGGTGCAAACGCAAGTTTTCTAGCTTTATTTAAGTCAATTTTTGAACTAATTGCGTGCTTAAAATTTTGAGATTTAATTATAGCTATTTTGCCAAAAAGCCATTTAACTTTTGATGTAATTTTGTAACCTGGTCCTATTGTTTGAGTTATGCCAAGCTTACCATTTTCACAGGCATCAAAATATAATTCAACAGATGTCCAGTCATTAACCCATGCATCACAATCAATCCATAGATATTTTTCATAATTTGGAAAATATTTTGGAAGAAATGCTCTTGATACTTGACTTTTAAGCCATTCCTTATTTTTAACCTTAAATGCAGGGACATCAATATCCCATTCTGCATTTTTAATTTCATCAACCTTCTTTTTTAAAATATTTTTTTGTTCTTGATTTAAGCCAGCATCTAAAACACAAATTGCTATATTTTTGCTTGTTTCAAATCTTTTAACTGAGTCAACTAATTCATTTAACAAATCAAAATAATTAGAATCTGCTAATGAGACAATTGTGTTTTTTTTCATTTATAAAATATCTTCATGACTATCAGTTCTATCAATATGTCCATCATTTTTTTTACTTAATTTCTGATGATGAATTAAGCTTATTGGTATAAAACACAGATAAACTACAGAGGTCACGGCTATTAATTTAAAAGTATATATTAATAGAAGACCAAAAAATAAAACAATTCCAAAAAGTAAAAAAATAGTCATAGTTCTTGGAACAACAATTTTTTTTAAAGAATAGGTTGGAAATTTACTAATTAACAGAATTGAAATCATTATAAAAAATATTGGAACCACAATCTCAAAATTTAACTTAAAAAATTCAAATCCACTTAAACTATATACTAATGGAGTCAAAACTAAAATACCACCCGCTGGAGATGGCACCCCTTCAAAAAAATTATCTCTCCAAGAAGGTTCTTCGTTTGAGGTAATATTAAATCTGGCTAATCTCAAAGCTACGCATACAACATAAATTAAACACAACAACCAGCCAAATTTACCTAAATTATTTAATGACCAAAAATACATTATAAAAGCTGGCGCAACTCCAAAACTGATAACATCAGTTAATGAATCTAGTTCTTTTCCGACTTTAGAAACTCCTTTAATTAATCTTGCTATACGTCCATCTAGACCATCTATGAGTGCCGCCAAAATAATTGCTATAATTGCAAGCTCATACTTTAGATCTATTGCAAATTTTATTGAGGTTAATCCAATGCACACACCTATCAATGTAAGTGTATTTGGCAAAATCACTCTAGTTTTTTTGTCAGAAACTATTCTAAAATTTTTTTTGGGCTCTTCCATAATTTTTATCTATTAGCTAATAAAGTTTCCCCAGCGATCGTTCTTTGGTTAACTTTTACAATAGTACTATAATTCTCAAAATATATGTCAACCCTACTCCCAAACCTTATCATGCCTATTTTTGAACCTTGATTTATTTCTTGATCTTTTGAAACCTCGCAAACAATTCTTCTTGCTATCAAACCAGCTATTTGAACTACAATAATGTTTTCTCCATTATTGTTTGTTATTTTGTAGTAATTTCTTTCATTATCCTCACTAGCTTTATCAAGTGAGGCATTTAAAAATTTTCCTGGTTTATAAAGTATTTCTGAAATTTTTCCTGAGCAAGGTGATCTGTTTACATGACAATCAAAAACATTCATAAAAATACTAATTTTTTTAAAATTTTTATTTTCTAGATTAAGTTCTTTGGGTCCTGCAATTTCCGAAACATCCAAAATTAATCCATCAGCAGGACTAACGAGATAATTATCATTATCAATTGAAATTCTTTCGGGATCTCTAAAAAAATAATAAACCCAAATTGTGAGAACTAAAGACAATAATCCAAAAAAAGTGCTTAAAGAATACAAAACTATTGTGATTACAATGGCTATAACTATAAACTTATAACCCTCATCGTGAATTTTTGGAAAAACCTTGTCTAACATAATCTTTAATTTGATAATCCTACATTAATATGTATATAAAACTCTAATATTCAATTATTAAGATTTATAGTCAAATATGAGCAAAATTAAGGTTAAAAACCCAATAGTTGAGCTAGACGGAGATGAAATGACAAGAGTTATTTGGGATTTTATTAAAAATAAGTTAATTCTGCCTTACCTTGATTTAGGAATTGAATATTATGATCTTGGAATAAAAAGCAGAAACAATACCAATGACCAAATAACAATCGATTGTGCAAATGCAATTAAAAAAAATGGTGTTGGAATTAAATGTGCAACAATAACTCCTGACGAGAACAGAGTTAAAGAATTTAATTTAAAAAAAATGTGGAGATCCCCAAACGGTACCATTAGAAATATTTTAGGTGGAACTGTTTTTCGAGAACCAATAATATGTAAAAATATTCCAAAATTAGTTCCGAGTTGGACTAACCCAATTTGTATAGGAAGACACGCATTTGGTGATCAATATAGAGCGACTGACTTTAAAGTGCCAGGAAAAGGCAAGCTAGAAATTAAATGGACGGCTGAAGATGGAAGTGATGAAAAAAAATATGATGTGTTTAATTTTCCAGGTCCAGGAGTTGCACTATCAATGTACAACTTAGATCAATCCATTAAAGATTTTGCAAGATCGTGTATGAACTATGGACTTAATAGAAAGTGGCCAGTTTACCTTTCCACTAAAAATACAATTTTAAAAAAATATGATGGTAGGTTTAAAGATTTATTTCAAGAAGTGTACGAAAAAGAGTTTAAAGAAAAATTTAAAGAAAGAAAAATAACTTATGAGCACAGACTAATAGATGACATGGTGGCTTGTGCGATGAAATGGAATGGAAATTACATTTGGGCATGTAAAAACTATGATGGAGATGTACAATCAGATACAATTGCTCAGGGATTTGGTTCATTAGGTTTAATGACAAGCGTACTAATGTCTCCAGATGGTAAAATTATAGAATCTGAAGCTGCTCATGGTACTGTAACGAGACACTATAGGTTACATCAACAAGGAAAAGAAACTTCGACAAATCCCATAGCGTCTATTTTTGCATGGGCCAGAGGTCTGTATCATAGAGGAAAATTAGATGGTAACGAAGATTTAAAAAAATTTGTGAAAACTTTAGAAAAAATTTGTATAGAAACAGTTGAGAGCGGTTCTATGACTAAAGACTTAGCTATTTTGATCGGACCCACTAATAAATATCTGACAACAAATCAGTTTTTAGATAAAATAAATAATAACTTTAAAAAAAAATTAAATTAAAGATTTTATTTTTTCAAAAGCTTCATCAATTTTGCTAGCTTCTGTACCTCCGGCTTGTGCAAAATCAGACCTTCCACCACCACCCTTGCCCCCAACTATCTCTGAACCAGTTTTTGCAAATTTTACAGCATCATATTTATCAGTAAGTTTATTTGTTATTCCAACTGCCAAACCAATTTTTCCATCTTTATATGTAAAAACTATTATTATTCCTTCTCCTAATTCTTTCTTTCCCATGTCAACAATTTTTCTTAGATCTTTAGGAGGCAAATCATTTATTTTTTGGAACCTGACTTTTATATTATTAATATTTTGATCATTAATTACATTTTTTTTCTTATCATTTAAAATTGATTTAACTAAGAGTTGTTCATGTTGTTTGGTTAAATCTTTTATTAAGTTTTGTTGACTATTGTTTTCTAATTTTGGTTTTTCACCAAACTTCACAATTTTTTCTGATAAATCTTTAATTTTTTCTTCATTTTTTTTACTTGAAATTTCAGATAATTTTTCTTTTTTATTTAAATATTCATGAAGCTGTTTATCTCTTAAAGCTTCAACTCTTCTAATGCCAGCTGCTATTGATGATTGGTTAATTATCTTAAATTTTCCAATATCACCAGTGTTTCTAACATGGGTTCCACCACACAACTCTGTTGAAAAATATTCATCTTTTTCATCTCCCATGGATAAAACTCTTACTTCGTCACCATATTTTTCTCCAAAAAGAGCTAAGGCCCCATTATCAACTGCTTCTTTAGGAGTCATCATTCTTGTTCTTACATCGGATTTTTTTTCAATCATTGAATTTACAAAAGTATCTATTTTCTGAATTTCTTCAGAAGAAATTGGTTTCATATGACTAAAATCAAATCTTAGTCTATCGGGAGCAACCAATGACCCTTTTTGAATAACATGAGTTCCTAAAACTCTTCTTAGTGATTCATGTAATAAATGTGTTGCTGAGTGATAAGCTCTAATATTTTCTCTTCTCCTAACATCTATCTTCATTTCAACATGATCGTTCAATTTTGCTGAACCTTTTACTACTTTTCCATAATGAACAAAAAGATCACCTAATTTTTTTTGAACATCATTGACCTCAAAATTAAATTTTTCTGAAGAAATAGTTCCTGTATCTCCAACCTGTCCTCCAGATTCTCCATAAAAAGGTGTTTGATTAGTTATTATTATTCCTTCCTCGCCGTTATTTAAAAACTCAACTTCTTTATTGTCTTTTAATAAATTAATAATTACACCTTCGGCTTGATTTGTTTCATATCCTAAAAATTCAGTTGGACCCAACTTATCTTTAATTGCAAACCATATTTCTTCAACCAAACTATCTCCAGAACCTTTCCAATTTTTCTTAGCAAGTTCTCTGCTCTGCTTCATTAAATATTTAAATTTTTCATGATCCACTTTTAAAGATTTATTTTTTAAAATATCTTCAGTTAAATCTAATGGAAATCCATAAGTATCGTAAAGTTTAAATGCTATTTCTCCAGGTAAAACTTTATCTATTTTTGAGATTTCTTCATTTAATATTTTAATTCCACGGTCAAGAAGAATTAGGAATTTTTCCTCTTCCATTTTTAAAGTTTCTTTAATTAAAGATTGTGCTCTTTCTAATTCGGGATAATTTACTGACATTTCTTCTTGCAATGTTTTAAAAATATTAAAAAAAATTGGTTTTTTAGCGCCAAGCAAATGAGAATGTCTCATTCCTCTTCTCATAATTCTTCTTAGAACATATCCTCTTCCCTCATTTGAAGGTAAAACACCTTCTGCTATCAAAAATGAGCTTGCCCTAAGGTGATCAGCGATAACTCTAAAGCTTGCTATATTATCTTCATTTGGTTTTGTTTTTACAGCTTCAGAAGTTGATTGAATTAACTTTTTAAAATGATCTGTTGCATAATTATCATGCGTTCCTTGAAGTAGTGCTGTTATTCTTTCAAGTCCCATTCCAGTATCTACTGAAGGTTTTGGTAGATTAATTCTTTTTTCTTTTGAAATCTGTTCAAATTGCATAAAAACAAGATTCCAAATTTCAATAAATCTATCACCATCTTCGTTTTTTGTTCCAGGAAGATCTCCTTTTAAATGCTCTCCATGATCAAAGAAAATCTCTGAGCAAGGACCACATGGACCTGTTTCTCCCATGGACCAAAAATTATCAAAAGTTGAAATTCTAATAATTCTATCCTCACCAAAACTAGAAATTTTTTTCCAAAGATTAAATGCCTCATCATCTTCGCTAAAAACAGTAAAATACAACCTGTTTTTATCTATTCCAAATTCCTTAGTTATTAGGTTCCATGATAATTCAATTGCTTTTTCTTTAAAATAATCACCAAAAGAAAAATTTCCAAGCATTTCAAAAAATGTATGATGTCTTGGTGTATAGCCTACATTTTCTAAATCATTATGTTTGCCGCCAGCTCTTACACATTTTTGTGAAGTAGTTGCTCTTTTATAATCTCTTTTTTCTAGTCCAGTAAAAACATTTTTAAACTGAACCATGCCAGAGTTAGCAAACATTAATGTGGGATCATTATTTGGAACTAAATTGCTTGACTCTACAATCTGATGATCGTGTTTTTCAAAATACTTTAAGAAAGCATTTCTTATTTCATTTAATGATTTGCCTGCCATATTTTTAAAATACAGCTTTTTTAATTGATGTCTAGACAACTGTAAGGGAAAAAAGGCGCTTAAAATAAGCGCCTTTTATTAACTAAAAATGACTTTTTGCTAATTTTTTTGTGGAACTTCTTCCTTTGAATCTGATTTGTTTTTATCTAAAGGATTGCCTTCTATTTTTTTAGAAATAACTCCTGCCTTTTCTCTAATTGCCATTTCAATTTCTGCAGCAATTTTTGGATTTTGTTCTAAATAAACTTTAGCATTTTCTCTACCTTGTCCTATTTTTTCTCCTTTATATGCATACCATGCACCTGACTTTTCAACTATTTCGGCTTTGGCCCCCAAATCAATTAATTCTCCTGATTTACTAATTCCTTTCCCATACATCAGGTCAAATTCAACAACTTTAAATGGAGGGGAAACTTTATTTTTCACTACTTTAACTCTAGTAGAGTTTCCAACGATTTGCTCTTTATCTTTTATTGCTCCAATTCTTCTAATATCCATTCTTACAGAGGAATAGAATTTAAGTGAATTTCCTCCTGAAGTTGTTTCAGGACTTCCAAACATAACGCCGATTTTCATTCTTATTTGATTAATAAAAATAACCATTGTGTTTGTTCTAGAAACTGAACCAGTTAATTTTCTTAATGCCTGACTCATTAATCTTGCTTGAAGACCAACATGATGATCGCCCATATCTCCTTCAATTTCTGCTCTTGGGGTTAATGCTGCTACAGAATCAATTACAATAACTGACATAGACCCTGATTTAATTAAAGTATCAGTGATTTCTAATGCTTGCTCTCCAGTATCTGGCTGGGAAATTAATAATTCCTCTGTATTTACACCTAATTTTTTTGCATAAACAGGATCTAATGCATGTTCTGCATCAACAAAACCACAAATACCTCCTGCTTTTTGAGCTTCGGCAACAACTTGTAATGCTAATGTTGTTTTTCCAGAAGATTCTGGTCCATAAATTTCAATAATTCTTCCTTTTGGTAATCCACCAATTCCAAGTGCAAGATCCAAGCTCAAAGAACCTGTCGAAACAGATTCAATATCCATGGCTTTTTGTTGGCCAAGTTTCATTACCGAGCCTTTACCAAAGGTATCAGTGATTTGATTAATTGCTGCGTCTAAGGCTTTGTTCTTTTCTTTTTTCTCTAAATCCTGATCTTTTGTAGATTTAACCACTTTCAGGTTATTTTTGCTCATTTTTTACCTCTTTTTTTATAATAATTAGTGTTCGAATCATGTGTTTAAATGTACACATTTTGTTCTCATTATCAATATAATAATTAATAAAACTTAAAAAATAGCTTATTTAGCTAGTTAATTTGAAGGTATTTTGTTGTCAATAATCCGATTGATTGCAACAATTTGAACTGAGATAAAAGATAATTTCTTTCAGAATTAGCAAGACTTGTTTTGGATTCTAAAAGTAAAGTATTCGATTGAATAACATCTAAAGTAGATCTTCCAAGACCGGACTCGTACTCCACTGTAATTCCCTCATTGGCAATTTCAGCGGCCTTAACTTGAGATCTAACAGAATTTAATAAACTTTTTGAAGACTGATAACTTGACCAGGCACTTGCAACATTTGTTTTGTTTGAAGTAATTGCATCTTCAAGTAATAATTTTTTTTGGTTACTTAAATTTCTATTTTTATTAAGTGTTGCTCTATTTTTTCCACCTGTGTAAAAAGGCCATTTTACTGTAGCTTTAACTACATTTTTTTCTCTTTCGTCATAAGTTGAACTTAAATCTTCCACTTGCGAAGCTTCAAAAGATAAAGTAGCTGAAGGGCCAAGTTCAGCTTGTGAAATTTTAATATCTTTTTTGGTTTGTTGCAACTCTAACTTTGCAATAATTAATTCTGGATTATTTTTTTGAGATATTTTGTTTGCTGCTAATAAACTTTCAGGAAGTTTAAGATTAAAATTTAATTTTTCACTTAAGTTATCTATATTATTAATAGAACCAATTACACTTTCATAGATTAGTTTGCCCGTCACAACTTCATTTTCTGCTTGAATAAACTTAGCCTTAGCGCCCGCAAGTGAAGATTCGGATTGAGCCAAATCTGCTAAACTAATTTGTCCTTTTTCCAATCTCGCTTGATCAGTTTCAACTTGTCTCTCCAGCAAGTTTACATTTGACTGGTTAATTTTATATTTTTTGCTTGCTAATACAAGTCCTGTATATGCTCCAGCTGCTTTATACAAAATTTCTTGTTCAACTTTTTTAAGATTAATTTTAGCAATATCTAATCCCAA
>CACFWQ010000018.1 GCA_902570055.1 uncultured Pelagibacteraceae bacterium | reverse complement strand
TTGTCCTCCAAATATAAACCTAAAAGAGCAAGATATTCAAATTGAATTAAACAAGAGAAAACCTGGTCAATCAAAGTTTACTACTCAAAGAAAAGAGGATGATAAAGTTCAAATTCTGTCTGGTGTGTTTGAAGGTAAAACAACTGGTACCCCAATATCTCTAATAATTTACAATAAAGATATGAGATCAAGAGATTACGAGACAATAAAAAATAAATTTAGACCGGGACATGCTGATTTTACTTATTTAAAAAAATACGGCATCAGAGATTACAGAGGAGGTGGGAGGCAATCTGCTAGGGAAACAGCTAGTAGAGTTGCAGCAGGCGCAATTGCAAAAAAAGTACTTAAAAATAAAATTGGGAAAAAATTTAATGTAATTGGGGCTGTTATTCAGCTAGGAATTCTCGGTTGTGATGTAAAAAAATGGAGTGATAACACTATAAGAAAAAATCCGTTTTTTTGTCCAGACAAATCAATCACTAAGCTTTGGGAAAAATACTTGCTAAGTATAAGAAAATCTGGTTCATCATGCGGAGCTGTAATTGAAGTAAGAGCTAGGGGAGTTCCTATTGGATTGGGTGCTCCTATATATTCAAAATTAGATATGGACATAGCATCTGCAATGATGAGTATTAATGCTGTAAAAGGAGTTAATATTGGATCAGGAATGTCTTCAGCGCAGTTAACCGGGGAACAAAATTCAGACGAAATTTCTCAGAAAGGAAAAAAAATAAAGTTTAATTCAAATAATGCGGGAGGTATTCTTGGGGGAATTTCTACTGGTCAAGAGATTGTAGTTTCATTTGCTGTAAAACCAACTTCCTCAATTTTAAAAAGTAGAAAAACAATTGATAGATTTGGTAAAAATACATCAATATCAGTTAAAGGAAGACATGATCCCTGTGTCGGAATACGAGCTGTGCCAGTTGGTGAAGCAATGTTAAATTGTGTTTTGCTTGATCATTACCTTATGCATAAGGCTCAATGCAAAGAATAGTTTATTTTTTACTTTGATTTTGTAACACAATATTTGAATCTAATAGATCTATAACTTTTTCTTCTATTGATTGAGAGTCTAATCCTGCTAGCTTGTACATTTTCTCTGGTTTATCCTGATCTATAAATATATCGGGCAAAATCATAGATCTGAACTTTAGACCTTTGTCTAAAAGATTTTTTTCAGATAGTAGTTTTGAAACATGTGAACCAAATCCTCCTATGGAACCTTCTTCAATTGTAATTATTGCCTCATGATTTGTAGCTAATTGCCAAATTAAATTTTCATCAAGTGGTTTAACAAATCTTGCGTCTGCTAAAGTAATATTGATTCCTCTTTTTTTTAAGTTAATTGATGCGTTAATACATTCTGTTAATCTTGCACCAAAATTTATAATTGCTAATTTATTTCCTTCCTGAATAATTCTTCCTTTTCCAATTTCAAGTTTTTCTTCAATTGAAGGAAGTTCTACTCCAACTCCTGCTCCTCTTGGATATCTAAAAGCGGATGGTCTATCGTCAATAGTTGCTGCTGTATTTATCATTTTAACTAATTCAGACTCATCGCTTGCTGCCATTACAACAAAATTTGGTAGAGTTGATAAATAAGTAATATCAAATGATCCAGCATGAGTTGGTCCATCTGCACCAACAAGTCCAGCTCTATCAATTGCAAATCTAACTGGCAAATTTTGAATAGCAACATCATGTACTACTTGATCATATGCTCTTTGAAGAAAAGTAGAATATATGGCGGCAAAAGGCTTATATCCTTCTGTTGCCAGTCCAGCGGCAAAAGTTACCGCATGTTGTTCAGCAATTCCAACATCAAACATTCTGTTTGGAAATCTTTTTCCAAATAAATCAAGGCCAGTGCCTGAAGGCATAGCAGCTGTTATGCCTATAATTTTGCTGTCTTTTTCTGCATGTTTAATTAACGTATTTGCAAATATTTTTGTGTATGATGGTGCAATAGATTTGGGTTTCTCTTGTATTCCAGTTTTAACATTAAACTTAGTTACACCATGAAATTTGTCCTCAGCTTTTTCAGCAAAAGAGTAGCCTTTTCCTTTTTCTGTTTTTATATGTATCATTATTGGACCTTCATGCTTTGAATTTTTGGCATTTTTTAATATTGGTAATAAAGCATCTAAGTCATGACCATTGATTGGACCTATATAGTAAAAACCTAATGAATTAAATAATGTATCGCCAGTAACAGCAGATCTTAATAAGCCTTCGGCTTTTCCTGCTTTGATACTAAATCCTTTAGAAAAATAAGAAATAATAAACCTCAAAGTTTCTCTTAAACCTAAATACATTTTGCCTGAAAGCAGTTTTGCTAAATAAGTTTTCATAGCACCAACTGGTTTTGCAATGGACATATCATTATCATTTAAAACAACAATCATCTTTGTTTTTGAGGTTCCAGCATTATTCATTGCTTCATAAGCCATCCCGGCACTTATTGCTCCATCACCAATTACAGCTATTACATTATTAGATTTTTTTGATAGCTTATTTGCAATTGCAATACCAAGTGCAGACGAAATTGAAGTTGAGCTATGTGCTGCTCCAAATGGATCGTATTCACTTTCGGCTCTTTTCGTAAAACCAGATAAACCATTTCCCTTTCTTAAAGTTTTAATTCTATCTTTTCTCCCAGTTAATATTTTATGTGGATAAGTTTGATGACCAACATCCCATATTAATTTATCATTGGGTGTATCAAAAATATGATGCAATGCAATTGTCAGCTCAACAACACCCAGGCCTGCACCTAAATGTCCTCCTGTTTCGGATACTACATTTATTAATTCTCTTCTAACCTCACCAGATAAAATTTTTAATTCTTCAATTGATAATTTTTTAATATCTGAGGGAAAATTTACTTTATTTAAAAATTGATAATCTGTCATTTATTTCTGTTTAAAAAATATTCCAAAGTCTGATTAATATTATTAGATTCATATCCAAAATTTTTAAATTTTTTTTTTATGTTGAATTTTAATTTCTCCGCATATTTAATAGTATTTTTGTATCCAAGTAAACGTATAAGTGTAGCTTTTCCTTTTTTTTTATCTTTTTTTGTTTTTTTACCGGCGCTTTCTAAGCTTCCTTTGGCATCAATTAAATCATCAGTAATTTGAAATAAAAAACCAATTTCTGAACCAATAAATTGAAATTTTTTAATTAATTTTTCATTTTTTTTTGCAATAATTAAAGGTGCCATACAGCAAAAGCTAAATAATTGTCCTGTTTTTTTTAACTGCATATTTATTACTTTTTTAATAGATATATTCTTCTTTTCAAAATCTAAATCCAAAAATTGACCTCCGGCTACGCCTGCGTGCCCAGAACATTGAGATAATTTTTTTATCAATTTAATTTTTATTTTTTCATTTAATTTTAATTGTTTGTCGCTTAATACTTCAAAAGCAAGTGTGAGCAAAGAGTTTCCGGCTAGTAAAGCTGTCGATTCTCCATATTTAATATGCATAGAAGGTTTGCCTCTTCTCACTAGATCATCGTCCATGCAAGGAAGATCATCGTGAATTAAAGAATATGCATGAATGCATTCAACTGCTGCACTTATTCTAATAAGTGTGTTATAATTAATTTTAAACATTTTTCCTATATCAATTAAAATTTTGGATCTAATTTTTTTTCCTCCAGGAAAAATCCCATATTTCATTGGCAGGAGTAGATTAGATTTTTTTTGAGTTTTTAAATATTTTTTTAAAAAAAAATTTACGTCTTTTGCTATTTTACTTACGCTTTTTTGCATTTTTTCTTATCTTTATATTGCCTATTTTTTCTTTTATATTTTCACCGATTTTTTTTGACTTTGTATAAAATTTTTTTTCAATAATATTGTTTAATTTTATTAATTTTTGATAACTATCTAGTGAATTTTTTAAATCAAGTTCTTTTTCTAGCTGTTCTACAATTTTGTTAGCTTCTAAAGTTAACTGTTTTAAGGATTTCGAACTATTTTCACCTAGAAAAATTTTTTTTTTCATATATTAGTTAGTGATAATACATGAGCAGCATTCATTCAAACATCAAAAAATCTAAGAAATATCTTGATAATAATAAATGTATTGGCGTTCCTACTGAAACAGTTTATGGATTAGCCGGAAATGCATATTCATCCAAGGCTGTAAAAAAAATATTTAGTTTAAAAAAAAGACCTAAAAATAATCCTTTAATTGTTCATTATCATGGTCTTTCTAATCTTAAGAAGGACTGTATTTTGAACAAAAATTTTTTTTTGCTATATAGAAAATTTTGTCCAGGACCTTTAACTTTTATATTAAAATTAAAAAAGCAAACAAAAATATCAAAACTTGTAACCAACAACAAAAAAATTGTAGCAGTTAGATTTCCAAAACATCCTATGCTAAAATTACTTTTAAAAAAATTAAAATATCCAATTGCAGCACCAAGTGCAAATATTTTTAGTAAATTAAGTCCTGTGGAGGCTGTTGATGTTAAAGAAGAATTTGGTAATAAAATTAAATTCATTTTAGATGGTGGCAAGTGCAAAATTGGGCTCGAATCAACAATTATAAATCTTGTTGGAGTGCCAAAAATATTAAGACTTGGTGGTTTAGATATTTTAAAAATAAAAAAAACATTAAATAAACCATTAACCCTTAATTTAAATCCAAAAAATAAGAGTGCTCCAGGTCAATCAAAATTACACTATTCTCCTGGGATCCCCTTGAGAATGAATGCTAAAAGAGAAAAAAAAAATGGAGCTTTTTTAGCTTTAAAAAGAAGAAAAAATAAAAAAAAAAATTTTTTTTATTTAAGTAAAAATGGAAACTTAAATGAAGCTGCAAAAAATTTGTATAGAATTTTAAGAAAAATTAAAAAAAATGGTTATAAATCTATATCAGTAGAAAAAATAAATAATTATGGTTTGGGTTTAACAATAAACGACAGACTAATTAGAGCGTCTCAATTTTAATGCAAAACTTAGTAGAAGTTATAAATCTTAAAAAAAAATATGGCTCAAAGGAAGCTGTTAAAGATATTTCATTTAACATAAAAGAAAATGAAATCTTAGGGTTGCTTGGACCTAATGGTTCTGGAAAAACAACTACCATAGGAATGATGCTTGGATTACTAAAACCCACGTATGGAGAAATATTAATAGATGGAAAAAAAATCGAAGAAAATAGAATAGAAACTCTTCAAAAAATAAATTTCATCTCTCCCTATATTGAGTTACCAAAAAAACTCACAGTAAGACAAAACTTAATTGTATACTGCAAGTTATATAATGTCTTGAATATAAAAAATAGAATTGAATACCTCGTTGAAAAACTAAGATTAGAAGATTTATTGGATAGAGTAACTGGAGAACTTTCTTCAGGACAAAAAAATAGAGCCAGTTTAGCCAAAGCACTAATAAATAATCCTACTGTTTTATTTCTAGATGAACCAACAGCTTCACTTGACCCGGAAATTGGAGATTTTATTAGAAGTTTTTTAGAAAATTATAAAAAAGAAAAAAAAATATCAATTTTATTGGCATCCCATAACATGAATGAAGTAACGAGATTATGCAAAAAAGTACTAATGATGAAAGACGGCAGCATTATTGACAAAGGCAATCCGGAAGAGTTGATAAGAAAACACGGAAGAAAAAACTTAGAAGAAGTTTTTTTAAAACTTTCAAGGAGTAAAGATGAGCTTTATTAAAATTTATGGTCTTTTTTTAAGACACTTTTATTTAATTACTAGATCTTTCCCAAGAATTTTAGATTTAATTTACTGGCCATCAATCCAGATAACTTTGTGGGGATTTATTTCAAATTTTTTTGCATCTCATAGCGCATATTACAATAACGCTGTTGGCGTGATTCTAACATGTGCTATTCTTTATGATTTTCTTTTTAGAACAAGCATTGGTTTTAATATGCTATTTTTAGAAGAGATTTGGAGTAGAAACTTTACAAATTTATTTATTGCACCAATTAAAATTGGTGAAATAATTACATCTTTAGTTATTACAGCTTTAATCAGAGCTTTAATTGGGCTTATTCCAGCAATTTTGCTCACTTCTCCTCTTTTTGGAATATCTATATTAGATCTTGGTATTTATTTATTCTTTCTTTTTATGAGTTTATACATATTTGGAATCACGCTTGGAATTTTAGTTTCAGCAGGATTATTAAGATTTGGTCCTTCATTTGAAAATATAGCTTGGTCAACAATGTTTTTATTGGCTCCTTTTGGTTGTATTTATTACCCAGTAGAAATTTTACCTGAATTTTTTCAAAAAATAGCTTACTTGCTTCCTCTGGTATACATTTTTGAAGAAGCTAGAAGTATTCTGATTGACCACACAGTAAATTACAAAAATATAATGAATGCATTTTATTTAAACGGAGTTTATTTAATATTAGCAATATCATTATTTTACTATTCCTTTGGGCAAGCGCGTAAAAAAGGAACTTTAATAAACATTGGTGAATAAAAAAAACCCGCCGTATTTCTACAGCGGGTTTTCTTAAATTACCTTTTAATAAAGATTTAAATTATTTTTTAGAAATACCAAGATGAATTATAGCACCTAAAGCTGCACCTATCATCCAAGCATATCCTCCTCCTCCGCCTAAATTAGCAAAGAAATTTGTTAATCCGTCAGTAATTAAAATGTTTGGCCAAACAGTTCCAACAGCAATGTAGCCAGATATTATCCAAGCTAACATTCCTTTTTGATTAAAACCATTTTGGTAGTGATATTTCCCTCTTGGACTTTCACTAAACAAGTCTTTTACACTCAGTTTCTCTTTTTTAATAATATAATAATCAACAATCATTATACCAAACACTGGCGCAAGAATTGCTCCCAATGTGTTTACAAAAGGAAACATTCCCATTTGTGTTATTACTGAAACCCATAATCCTCCAACAACAAAACCGCAAATTGCTGTAATTAATCCACCTATTCTAAAATTAATTTTGCTAGGTATTAAATTAGCAAGGTCATATGCCGGGGGTATAAAGTTAGCAACCATGTTTATTCCAACTGTAGCTGAAAAGAATGCAAATGCTGCAATAATAGTTAGTAACATATTATCAACTTTAGCTACCATCTCTGTTGGTTGTGCAACATACTCTCCAAACACTGCTATGGTTCCACCTGTAATCATTAACGTAATGAAAGAAAAGAAAACAACATTGCCTACTAATCCCCATAGGTTTCCTTTTTTCATTTCATTTTCATTTTTAACAAATCTAGCAAAGTCTCCAAAATTGATTACCACTGCAGCAAAGTATCCAACCATAATTGAAAATACTGCAAGAAAAGCTCCAAATGATCCTAGGCCTTCAAAACCTCCTGAACGTGCTCCTCCAGAAAATATATTTCCAACTTCTGATAAAAGACCTCCGCCAGCTTTTGCCCAAATAGCTATCATTAAAACTATCATAACTACATAAACTGCTGGTCCAGCAAAATTTAAAAATCTTTTAATAAGATCTATTCCTTGCCAAAATAAGTAAATTTGAAAAGCAGAAACAAAAATAAATGATACCCACATTATAGTATTCATTCCTAAGAATTCAGCTCCTCCACTAGCACCTGTAATTCCAGTGATTAAAAGCGCAACAGCTGTTGATGCTGCATAAGTTTGTGCTCCATACCAGAACATTGCAACAAGTCCTCTTGCCATAGCTGGAAAATTTGCTCCAAATACACCCATACTAACCCTAGCAAATACTGGATATGGAATACCATGCTTAACACTTGGTTTGCCTGATAGATTAACAAGCCACATTATAAAAAATCCTGCAAGAATTAATGCAAGAAACACGGCCCAACCATTTAGACCTGAGGCCAAAAATAATGATGCGGCCAAAGTATATCCAAACAAACTTTGAACATCGTTAGCCCATACGTTAAAGATTTCAAACCATCCCCACTTTTTTTGACTGCTTTGTGTGGGCGCTAAATCTTTATTGTAAAGTTTTATTGACTTACTCATATATAATTTCTCCCTGTTTATTATTTGTCATTACAATTTAATCGAGAAAGCTATGATTTTTTTTTAATCATGTAAATTGTTTTTTTCTATAAATTAAAAAAATTAATAATTTAATAACAAATATACTAAAAAAAAACCTATAATGGTCACTTAGATATGTTTTGAATCATTTGTTCTGGCAACCATAAAGCAATATCAGGAAAAATTATTATAATAATTACTGCTAAAATCATTAATACAAATAATGGAAAAGCACTTTTTGCAATAAAGCCCATATCTTTTTTCGCCATACCTTGAAGAACAAATAAATTAAAACCAACAGGAGGAGTGATTTGGGCCATTTCAACTACCACAACTAAAAAAATTCCAAACCAAATCATATCAAAGCCTGCCTGTCTTATCATTGGTTCAATAATAGCCATCGTTAGAACTACGGCAGATATCCCATCTAAAAACATGCCAAGAATAATATAAAAAATTGTTAAAACAAAAATTAATAGATAGGGAGATAGATTCATTTCCTGTATCCAAATTGCTAAATTTCTTGGTAAACCAGTGAAGCCCATAGCAAGTGACAGAAAGGTTGATCCTGCTAATATGAATGCAATCATGCATGATGTTTTTGTTGCACCTAGTAGAGATAATTTAAAAGTTTCTTTTGTAAGTGTCTTTTGAAAAAAAGATAAAGCTAATGCACCAACTACTCCTAGAGAGGCTGCTTCCGTAGCAGTTGCAACTCCCATGTAAATTGATCCAATTACTCCGGTAATTAATATTATTACTGGTAATAATTGTTTTAATCCTTTTATTTTATCATTAAATGAAAAAACTTCATTAGAAGTTGGCATTAGCTTTTTATTTATTATTGACCAAAAAATTACATAAAGCATAAAAATAATTGCGATCATTATTCCAGGAATTATTCCAGCTATAAACAATTTGGCTATAGATTCTTGAACTGTCACTCCATATATAATCAAAATAATTGACGGAGGTATTAATAAACCAAGAGTTCCTGATCCAGCTAAACTACCAAGTAATAATTTTTCAGGATAATTTCTTTTTCTAAGTTCAGGAATTGACATCTTTCCAACAGTAGCAACTGTAGCAGCTGAGGATCCAGAAATTGCTGCAAATAATGCACAACCAACTACATTAACATGAATTAATCCGCCAGGAAGACTTGACATCCAAGGAGCAAGTCCTTTAAATAAATTTTCGGAAAGTTTAGTTCTAAAGAGTATTTCTCCCATCCATACAAATAAAGGTAATGCTGTTAAAGTCCATGAAGAGCTTGTTCCCCATATTGTAGTTGCCATTGCATCGCCAACTGGTCTAGAAGTAAATATTAGCATTCCAATTGATGAAACACCAATCATACTTATTGCAACCCAGACTCCTGTTCCTAAAAAAAATAACAGTATCGATATAAAAAAAATTGTTAGGAATAATTCTGGCATATTTATAATTTATTTTTTTTAAAAATTAACAATATAAAATTGTGAACTACGCAGATAAAAAATATGGTTGAACCAATAGCTACAGATAGTTGTGGTATCCATATTAATATTTCATCTGCTCCTTCACTTCTTTCTCCAAATTTAATTGAAATAATTAACATTTTAATAAAGTAATAAAATAAAAAACCAGAAAAGAATGTTGCAATTAGCAAGCACCACAATTCTAATATTCTTCTAATATTTTTTTTTGATTTTTCTAAAAATAAAGTGATTCTAATATGACTCTTTTCACCAAACGTATAGGCAAGTGCTAAAAATGATGATGCGGCCATGCTATATCCTGAATATTCTGCTAGCCCTCTTATATAAAAACCAAATATTCTTGAAGCAATTCCTGTTAAAATAAACAATGCAACTAATATTAAAAAAAAGGCTGCGGTATACCCTGACAACCTATAAAGAACTCTTAAATAATTATCTATTTTACAAAGCATAAAAAAAGGCCGTTGTTTATACGGCCTTTCTTTTAAAAATTAAATTTATTATTTGTATGCAGCTAAAACGCCTTGTCCACGAGATCCAGCTCTATCAGCCCATTCCTTGGACATGGTAGCACCCACTCCTTCAAAATGCTTTTTTAATTCTGCATTAACTTTTCCAACTTTCATTCCAGCATCTGCAAGGGCTTTTTTATCGTCTTTATTGCCTCTTTTAGATAAAGCCCAACCTTTTTTCTCAGCTTTTGAAGCTTCCTGCATAACTATTTTTTGTGTTTTAGAATCTAACTTATTCCAAGCATCTTTATTCACAATAACCATATTTTTTGGAAACCAGGCTGCAATATCATAAAAATACTTCACTCCATTTTCCCAAATTTTTTTATTTTTTCCAGTTGTTGGTGATGTAATCATGCTTTCTACTGCTCCTGTCGAGAAGGCTTGGCTAATTTCTGCCGCTTCAATTTTTGTTGGTGCCATTCCAGTTAGCTCAGCAATTCTAATTGTTGCAGAGTTATATGCTCTAAATTTTAAACCTTTAAGATCTGCAACACTATTTATTTCTTTTTTACTGTATAAACCCTGAGCTGGCCATGGAACTGCATATAAAAACACAAGTCCTTTAGAATCAAGACCTTTTACTATTTCAGGTTTTGAAGCTTGATAAAGATTCATGGCATCGTCATAACTTGTTGCTAAGAAAGGTTGAGAATCAACTTCCAATAAAGGATCTTCTTTACCTAAAGCCGACATAAACCTTTCTCCAATTTGGGCTTGGCCAGTTCTTACAGCTCTAAAAATTTCTCCACCTTTGTAAAGTGATCCGCCTGGATGAGTTACAATTGTCAGTTTTCCACCACTGTTTTCTGAAACGTTTTTTGCAAATTCAGTAGCATTTGCGGAGTGAAAATTACCAGCTCCATAAGCAAGAGCCATGTCCCATTTTTCTCCAGATAATGCTAAATTTGTATTTAATAGAATTGCAAACAACACTACTAAAATTTTATTTAATAATTTCATTATTCCTCCCTTTTTTATTGTGCTATTTCATTATGAAGATCAATTAATTGCAATAAAAAATTCACTAAATTTCACTACTTTCAATTGAATAATTTCAAAAATTTAATAAAATCATATTAAATTGATAGAACAATCTATAATATTTGTACAAATTATCTTTATTGATATAATTATGGCCGCAGATAATGCCATAATTATTGGTCTCATAGCTGCAAATTTCACTCCAAAAAATAGAAAACAGATAATTATGTATGGAGTTTTAGCAGCATTTATTTTTAGAATTATTTTTGCTCTTTCTGCTACATATTTATTTAAATTTGCAATGATTAAGATCATTGGTGGTGCTTTGTTAATTTGGATTGTACATGATCTTCAGCAAGATTTATTTGGTAAAAGAAAAAAAATTAAGTCTCCAAAAAAAGTATCAAAAGAACCTTCTTTCTTACAAAGCATGTATAAAGTAATTTTTGCAGATTTAACTTTAAGCTTTGATAACGTTATTGGAGTCGTGGGAGCTGCTAAAGATAATTTTGGTTTAATGATCTTTGGCTTATTATTATCAGTTGTACTAATTGGTACAATAGCTACCTACTTTGCTGAATACATACAAAAAAATAAATGGATAGGATATGTAGGATTAGTTGTTATTTTAATAGTAGCTATCCAGTTAATAATTGGTGGATTGGTTGACTAT
>CACFWQ010000017.1 GCA_902570055.1 uncultured Pelagibacteraceae bacterium | reverse complement strand
CCATTATAGAGGAAATAATAGATAAAAAAATTGAAGATATTAAATTTGTCTTATCTGCTGAAATTCTTGAAAAAAAATCCAAATTAAGAACATTTTTTGAAAAAGAAAAAAACACTATTTGTATTCCCTTTTATGCTGATAATAATAAAATCTTAAATTTAATCACTGTCAACTTTTTTAAAGAAAAAAAAATACCCATATCACAACAAGCTATAAATTTGTTAGTTGAAAGATGTAGAGCTAATAGACAAAATTTAAATAATGAATTAAATAAAATAGAAAATTATTTAATAGACAAAAAAAAAATTAGCATTGAGGAAATTTTAAAACTAACAAATCTTGCTGAAAATTATAATGTGGCAGAAATTACAGATAGTTGTCTTGTTAAAAATTCAAAAAAGACAGCAAATATTTTAAATGAAAACAGCTTTCCAATTGAGGATTGTATTTTAATAATTAGAACACTTTTAAATAAATCAAAAAGATTGCTTAAAATACAACAAGAAATCAATAAAGAAGTAAATTTAGAACAAGTTATTTCATCATTTAAACCACCAATCTTTTGGAAAGATAAGGAAATTGTCAAAGAGCAAATCAAAAAATGGCCTTTAAAAAAAATTAAAGAATTAATAGTTAGAATTAACGAAGTAGAAATTTTAATTAAAAAAAACTCTTCAACTTCAATGAATATATTGTCTGATTTTATATTAGGACAATCTAAATGAATTAATAATTAGATTTTATTATTTCAATAATTCTATTCAATTGTTCAAGATTTTTATAATCAAAAGATATTGAGCCAGAATTATTTTTTTTATTTTTAATTGAAACATTTAACCCTATTTTATCAACCAAAGAAGACTCCAGCTGTTTTACATTTGAGTCTTTGTGAATAAATTTTTTTATTTTTTTTGTTTTAAAAAGTCTAACTAAATTTTCAGCCTGTCTTACAGATAATTTTTTTTCAATAATTTTTTTTGAAACAAAAAAAGCATTTTCTAAACCAACTAATATTTTTGCGTGACCAGGTGAAAGTTTGTTAGTTTCAATTAAATCTATTACCTCTTTTGGTAGAGTTAGTAATCGTAAGCAATTTGATATATGACTTCTGCTCTTTCCTATAAATTTTGCTACTTTTTCATGATCATATTGAAATTCATCAATCAATCTTTGGTAGCCTGTGGCCTCTTCAATTGAGTTTAAATCATGTCTTTGAACATTTTCTACGATTGCAAATTCTAATGATTTTAGATCATTTGCTTCTGTAATAACTACTGGAATTTCATGCAGACCAGCATTTTGGGCTGCGAGCCAACGTCTTTCTCCAGCAATGATTTCATATTTGTCATTAATATCCTCTGATTTTCTAACAATAATTGGTTGAATAACTCCTCGTTCTTTAATTGAATTTGTTAGCTCTTCTAAACTTTGCTTATCAAAAATTTTTCTTGGCTGTAATTTATTTCTAACTAGATCACTTACAGATAATTTATTTATGCCAGTATTAACTTTAGTATCGCCAATTAAAGAAGATAAACCTCTACCAAGACCTTTTAATTTAAATGTACTCATTAGGCAGCACTCACAAAATGTTCATGCTTGCTTAAAAACTCATCAGTGAAATTAAAATATGATTTACTACCTGGACAGGATTTATCATAAATTAATACTGGTACTCCATGTGAGGGAGCTTCTGATAGTCTTACATTTCTAGGAATCACGGTCGAATATACCTTTTCACTAAAATAGTCTCTTGCTTCTTTTTCAACTTGAGAAGATAGTTTATTTCTTTTATCAAACATAGTTAGGAGTATTCCTTTAATTTTTAATTCAGGATTTAAATTTATTTTAATTCTATCAATGGTTTTCATTAGTTGAGTTAAACCTTCAAGTGCAAAAAATTCAGTTTGAAGAGGTACTAAGAGTGAATGAGATGTAACTAGAGACATTACAGTTAGTAAGCTAAGTGATGGGGGACAATCTATAAAGATATACTCATATTTAGCGCTAGAATCGTTTAAATACGCCATTATTTTTTCCTTTAAAATAAAGGCTCTTCTGCTATCACCAGCGGTCTCAACCTCTAAGCCTGACAAATCTACATTAGATGAAATTAAATCTAAATTCTCAAATTGAGTTTTTTTTATAACATCTAAAACTTTCTTTGTTCCATTTAAAACTGCATAAATTGTTTCATCAGAATTTTCAGAGTTCGATAAACCTAAACCGGTTGTAGCATTACCTTGAGGATCCAAATCTATAACTAAAACTTTTTTATTTTTAAGAGCTAACCCTGCTGCTAAATTTATTGCTGTTGTAGTTTTACCAACTCCACCCTTCTGGTTTATGACTGATAATATTTCCGTCTTGCTCATTTTTTTTTTATATTTTTAATATTTATTAAAAATGAATTTTTGCTCGTTAAGCTCCTATTCTTCTTATACTCAAATTCCCATTCCTTAATAGAGTCCTTGATTAATTGTTTTCCATTTTTCCCCATAAAGACAACTAAATTTGAATAATGTTGAAAATTTTTTTTAACAAGCTCTAAAATTATTGGAAGAGGTTTAAAGGCACGAGCAACTACACTTCCTGAAATTAAATTTTTTTCTTTAAATACATCCTTTTCAAAAACATGAACATCTAATTCAAATTTTTCTATAACTTCTCTTAAAAAATCGCTTTTGCGATGGCTTTTTTCAAACAAATTCATTGTAATACTAATTTTTTTTCCTTTCAGAAGTATTGCCAATACTAACCCTGGTAACCCAGCACCTGATCCTAAATCTGTACATGTTTTTTCATTTAAGTCAATAAAATCAATGGCTTGTGCACAATCTGCAATATGCCTTTCTTTAAAATCATAATTATTTTTCCTGCTAATTAGGTTAATTTCCTTATTTTTTTCTATTATTAATTTTTGGTAATGCTCTAATAGGTGGTATGTTTCACGTGAAACGTTAAATCTATCTAAAAATTCATATTTTCGATAATTTATATCCATTAAGCTATTTGCTTAATAGACTTTCTTTTTACATGTGACAACAAAATATATACTGCAGCTGGTGTTATTCCATCAATTCTTAAAGCTTGACCCATAGTTTTTGGCCTTATTTTTTTAAACTTTGTTTTAACCTCATTTGAAAGGCCACTTAAATCATCATAGTTAATTTCATTAGGAATTATAAGGTTTTCGTCTCTTTTAAATGCCAATATGTCAGCCTTTTGTTTCTTTAAATAACCACTATAATGGGCATTTATCTCGATTTGCTCATCAATTTCCTTATTATAGCAAGGAATTTCACTCCAAATTTCCCTTATTTTATTCATATCAACACCCTTTTGAGTTAAAATTTCATTTGCATTTCGAGAAATTCCATCTTTTGCTATTTTAACTGAATATTCCTGAGCTTTTGATGGCGTAATTTTTAAATTATTCATTTTATTATTAATAATAGATATTTTTGATGATTTATCTTGAAAATATTTCATGCGATCTTTGGATATTAGGCCTATTTTGTCACCTTTATTTGTCAATCTTTGATCTGCGTTATCAGCTCTTAATGATAGTCTATATTCTGCACGCGAAGTAAACATACGATATGGTTCCGCAACTCCTTTTGTAACTAAATCGTCAATCATAACCCCAATGTAGGCATCTGATCGATCCAAAATGAATGGTTCAGAATTTTTGACTGATAGAGCAGCATTAATTCCAGCTACTAATCCTTGAGCTGCTGCCTCTTCATATCCAGTAGTTCCATTAATCTGTCCTGCTAAGTAAAGGTTATTAATTTTTTTTGTTTCAAGAGTTAAAAATAGTTCTCTAGGATCTACAAAATCATATTCTATAGCATATCCTGGTTGTATAATTTTAACATTTTCTAAACCATTGATATTATTGCATATTTCTTGCTGCACCTCATGTGGAAGCGACGTAGAAATACCATTTGGATATACAGTATGATCATTCAAGCCTTCTGGCTCTAAAAATATTTGATGCTTACTCTTGTCAGAAAACTTCACTATCTTATCTTCAATGGATGGACAGTAACGTGGCCCAACTCCTTTGATAGATCCTGAATACATTGCACTACGTTTTAAATTTCTTAAAATTATTTTATGAACTCTTTCATTTGTATATGTAACTCGACATGAAATTTGTTTATTAAATTTTTTTTTTGTTAAAAAGGAAAAAAAATATGGTTCATCATCTGCATGTTGCTCTTCTAAATTTTTATAATTAATAGTTCGAGAATCTAATCGGGGAGGTGTACCAGTTTTTAATCTACCAATTTTAAAATCATGTTTTTTTAATTGCTCACTCAATCCTGTTGATGGTTTTTCATTTATCCTTCCAGCTGGAATTTTTTTTTCACCAACATGTATTAAACCATTTAGAAAAGTTCCTGTTGTTAAAATTATTTTTTTACAAATAATCTTTTTACCTTCCTCAGTTACAAATCCATTTACAGAGTTTTTGCCAAATATAAAATCTATTACTGGATCTGAAAAAACGTTTAAATTACAATAGTTTAGAAGCTTTTGTTGCATATATTTTTTATATAATGATCTATCAGATTGAGTCCGTGGTCCTCTAACAGCTGGGCCTCTACTTCTATTTAATAATCTAAATTGTATGCCAGATTTATCTGCTACTTCTCCCATTACTCCATCTAGTGAATCTATCTCCCTTACAAGATGTCCTTTTCCTAATCCACCTATAGCTGGGTTACAAGACATCTCACCAATTTTTTTTATGTTATGTGTAAACAGGGCAGTATTCATTCCTAGTCGCGCAGATGCTGCGGCAGCTTCACATCCTGCATGTCCACCACCAATAACTACAACATCAAATGACAAATCTTTTTTCATTATTATAATTTATATTTGATCTATTTTTTTACAAGAATTCTCTAAAAAATGACAAAAAAGCCCGAAAAAACAAGGCTTATTTTCCTATACAAAAATCATTAAAAATGGAACCTAAAATCTCTTCTACATCTACTTTACCAACAATTATCCCTAAATGTCTTGTTGCTAATCTTAGATCCTCTGCTGCAATATCAAAATCTTTAGATTCGTTTTTTTGCTGAAATTTTTCTAAATGTAAAACACATTGTTCTAAATGTTGCCTATGCCTTTCTCTTGTAATCAAAATATTTTCTGAATTTATAAACTGATCTTTTATTTTATTTTTAATTTCATTAATTAATTTATCTAAATTTTTTTCTTTTTTTATTGAGATATATATTGGATTAAATTTTTTAAAATCATCTATAATATTATCAATTCCGAGATCTGATTTGTTAATGACCAATATTGACTTTTCAGATACTAAATCCTTTAAAAAACCAGTAAAATGGGCACTTTTAGGCTCAATAACAACAATATTTAAATCAGCATTTTCTGCTTTTTTTAAAGCTAAACGAATTCCTTTTTTCTCTATTTCATTTTTAGATTCTCGTATTCCTGCAGTATCAGATAACACAACAGGCATACCATCTATATTCAGATGAGTTTCAATAACATCTCTTGTTGTTCCGGCAATTTCAGAAACTATAGCAACTTCCCTACGAGATAAATAATTTAATAAACTTGATTTTCCAGCGTTGCTTGGTCCTACTATCGCAATTTTAAACCCTTCTCTTATCATTTCGCCAACTTTTTGATCATCCAATATTTTTTTTATTTGTTTTTTAATTTTTTCAGAATTTTTTTTAATATCACTTAGAATATCTGAAGGAAGATTTTCATCTGGAAAATCAATTTTTGCTTCAATATTAGATAGAATTTTTAGTAAATTTTCACGCCATGAATTATAAATTTCAGAATTTTTTCCTGACATAATTTTTATAGCTTGTTGTCTCTGTATTTCTGTTTCGGAAGAAATTAAATCACCAATACTTTCGGCTTTTAAAAGATTTATTTTACCATTTTGGAAAGCTCTCTTTGTAAATTCACCTGGTTCTGCTAAACGGCAATTTTGAATTTTTGAAATAGATGAATGGAGAGCTCTAATCACTGCATGACTACCATGAATATGAAATTCTGCTAAATCTTCTCCTGTGTAGCTCTGGGGCCCAGGAAACCATATTACTATGGCTTCATCAATTAGCTCATTTGTGTTGATTTTATTGAGTTTTCTTAGTGTGGCTACTCTTGGTTTTGGTAAATCTTCATTTGTTATAAGTTTAACTACGGTTGAAGTATTTTTTCCAGATACTCTAACAACAGCTACTCCTGCTATACCGGCTCCAGATGATAAGGCGTAAATAGTCATAAAATTTAGTATAGTGCCTTATAAATTTATTAGCAAAATTTATTAAATTAAGAATATATGGAAGTAATAGTTCTACAACATATAAAAGTTGAAGATCCAGGATATATTAAAGATTTAATGTTATCTGATGGTGTTAAACTAACAACCATCGAGCTTGATGAAGGAGAAAAAATTCCAAATAATCTTAGCAAATTCGATGCTATGTTTTGTATGGGTGGACCAATGGATACATGGATGGAGGATAAATATCCATGGTTAATTGAAGAAAAAGAAAAAATTAAAAATTTTGTTATTAATCTAAAAAAACCTTATTTAGGATTTTGTTTAGGTTGCCAATTACTTGGAGAAGTAGTTGGGGGAAAAGTTATCAAATCTATAAAACCAGAAATTGGAATGTTGGATATTAATTTTTCTAAAGAAAAAAAAAATGATTTGCTTTTTTTCAATTTTCCTGAGGAAGTTAAAGCTCTTCAATGGCACTCTTATGAAGTTGTAAATCTTGAAAATAACAAAGATATAACTTTGTTGGCTTCATCTTCAACGACTAAATATCAAATATTTAAATATCAAAATCATGCTTATGGAATTCAATTTCACATAGAAGTTAAAGATACAACGGTAAATGACTGGGGCTGTGTAATAGAGTATAAATCTGCTCTAGAAAAAGAATTTGGGAATAAAGCTTTAGAAAAATTTGATAAAGAAGCTAATTTACATATGTCTCAAATGAATAAATGTTCACAAATATTATATTCAAATTTTAAAACTTTAATTAGGTAGGTTTATTCATAGAACTAAAGAATTCATCGTTGCTTTTTGTATTCTTAAGTTTTGAATTTATAAATTCAATTGCATCCATGGTGCCCATAGGAGCAATAATTCTTCTCAATACGTTCATTTTTTGAAGATCATTTTTATTAAAAATAAGCTCTTCTTTTCTCGTTCCTGACTTAGTAATATCAATGGCTGGGAAAATTCTTTTTTCGGAAATTTTTCTATCAAGAATTGTTTCGCTATTACCAGTTCCTTTAAATTCTTCAAAAATGACTTCATCCATTCTACTACCTGTATCAATCAAAGCTGTTGAAATAATAGTTAATGAACCTCCTTCTTCAATATTTCTTGCAGCTCCAAAAAATCTTTTTGGTCTTTGAAGCGCATTTGCATCAACTCCACCTGTTAATACTTTCCCTGAGCTTGGTACAACTGCATTATATGCTCTTCCAAGTCTTGTTATGGAATCTAATAAAATTACTACATCTTTTTTATGTTCTGTTAATCTTTTTGCTTTTTCTATAACCATTTCAGCTACCGCGACATGTCTCTGTGCAGGCTCATCAAAAGTAGAACTAATAACTTCGCCTTTAACATTTCTTTGCATATCAGTTACTTCTTCAGGCCTCTCATCAATAAGTAACACCATTAAATAACATTCTGGATGATTTGCAGTTATTGAATTCGCAATACTTTGTAAAATCATTGTTTTTCCAGCTTTAGGAGGTGAAATAATTAAAGATCTTTGTCCCTTTCCAATTGGACTAACTAAGTCAATTAATCTTGGTGTTAAATCAGGATTTTTTGAAACTTTATTAGTTTCAACTTCCATAACTAACTGCTTATTTGGATAAAGTGGAGTAAGATTATCAAAGGCAATTTTATGCCTAGCTTTTTCAGGATCTTCAAAATTAATTTTACCTACTTGTAGTAATGCAAAGTATCTTTCACCTTCTTTGGGTGCTCTAACGGGACCTTCGACTGTATCCCCGGTTCTTAAACCAAATCTTCTAATTTGACTTGGACTTATATAAATATCATCAGGACCTGGTAAATAATTTGATTCCATTGCTCTTAAAAAGCCGAAACCATCTTGGAGCATTTGAAGAACTCCACTTCCCGTAATTTCTTCACCTTTTTCAGCTAATTTCTTTAATATGGCAAATAATATCTCTTGTTTTCTAAGAGTACTAGCATTTTCAACGCCAAGTTCCTCTGCTTGACTAATAAGTGCTTCTGAAGTTTTCTTTTTTAACTCTTGTATATTCATGTAATGGGATTGTTATCAGTTTGATAAGTCTAATATATATGCTATCGCTTTTTTTTCAAGGTCTATAAAGGTTTAAAAATTACAATAAAAACAATAATTATTAGTAATATTGTGGGTATTTCATTAATAATTCTATAAAACTTTGATGAATTAGTGTTTTGATTGATAGCAAAATTACCAACGCAAAAACCTAAATAAAAATGATAAATTGTCAAAAAAATAACTAAAATAAACTTAATTTGCATCCATAACTCGTTAAAAACAGAAAAACCCAAGTAATGTATTAGTAATAAACCAAATATCCAAGACAAAATCATTGCTGGTGTCATAATGTAATAAAATAATTTTTTTTCCATTACTTTAAAAATGTTAGAGGAATTTATATTTTCTATATTTTCTGAATGATAAACAAATATTCTTGGTAAATACAAAAGCCCAGCCATCCAAGAAATAACTGCTATCAGATGAATTGATTTAAATAATAAGTATGTATTCATTAATTTATTTTTTGAATTTCATTTCCATTTACACATTTATAACCAATGTGTTCTAGTTTAAGTTTTTCACATGTTTTTTTAGTTTTTCTTAATTCGTCGTAATAAATTACTTGTGCTTTATAAAGATCTTTAGGAATAAAATCTTCTTTAAAACCTCCTCTATACAATCCCCACTTCCAATAAGGTTGGGAGCCTTTCATTTTAGTTTTTCCTAAATGTGTAAGTTTCAGTTGTCCGTTTACCCAAACCTTAAAAAAACCCTTGTCTTTTTTGGCTGACCAATTAGCGTTAATAATAATATCGTTCCATTTACCTAAAGCTTCTTTTTCTGATAAAAGTTGCAAAACATTATATTTTGAACCATAACTTCTTTTTGCTAATTTATTTGGGTTTCCCATTCTATAATCTATACAGAGCCAATAACCACCTACATGGTCCCAAAACATAAAAATAGGAAAATCATCTTTTCCATTTGTATTATCTTGATGAAATTGAGAAGCAACAAGCCAACCGCGACCACTGAAATGCTGGTGCTCTTTAGGAAAATAAATTGACCAAGCATACCAATATTCTCCTGATGAAATAGGTTTGTTCATAAGCTCCCATCTTTCTGCATCATTTTTACAGTCACTATATCCTCCTTTGCTTTTACCACAATCGCCCGGTCTGACTTCAAACTTCATACTCATTTCTCCTGCTCTTACAGGATGACCGTCTTTTGCCTTGACTTTTTTAAATCCATATTTTTTTTTGTGAGATACTGAAGAAACTTTAGCTTTTAAACCTATTCCTAAATCTTTTGAAAGTGAAATATTTTTTGCTTGTAGAGAATTAAAAAACAATAAACAAAAAAATAAAATTCCTAAAAGTTTTTTCATAATCCTAAACAAGGACATTTTATATATTTATTTGAACACATTATAGATGAAACAAAATTCCCCTTTGTTTCTTTCTGTAAAACTAACTCTGTAAGTCCTTTAATAAAATTTTCTTCAATTCCTAATGCTGGTACTCTTTTATAAAAACTGCAACCATTTTTTTCTGCTAATTTTTTATATTCAATGTCTAATTCTACCAATGTTTCTGAGTGTTCTGATACAAAGGCCACGGGAACTATAACGATGCCTCTTTTTTCTTTGGAATATTTAATAATCATTTCATCTGTAGATGGTCCAATCCATTTTAAAGGACCTACTCGACTTTGATAACTTATTAAAAAATCTAAATTTTCACTGGTTAATTTAGACATTATGCCTTCAACTGTTTTCTCTACCTGCCATTGATAGGGGTCGCCTTTTTTAATTTTGTTTTCAGGTAAACCATGTGCAGAAAAAAGTAATTTAAAGTTTTTATTTTCTAAAGTTTTGAGTGTTTTTTTAATAAGGCTAGCATGAGATTCTAAAAAATTATTTTCTGTAGGATAGCAACAGATAGTTTTTGTTTTAACTTTATAATTTTCTTTTTTACATAAATCGTTCCATTCATTAATTGAAGATCCAGAAGTTGAAGCTGAATATTGAGGATATAAAGGTAAAAGTATTACTTCATCTGGACTATATTCTCTAACTTTTTTAAATACATCAGAGGCTCTTGGATGCCAACATCTCATTACAACAAAACATTTATAATCACCTTTTTTTATTAAATTATTTTCTAAACTTCCAGCTTGTTTTTGTGTTAATTCAAGAATTGGGGATTTGTTTCCTATTTCTTTATAAATATTTTTTGCAATTGGTGCTCTTCTTTTTGAAATAAATTTTGCTAATGGATATCTTATAATTGAAGGAATGCTGATTATTGCGGGATCATTAAATAAATTAAAAAGAAAAGGTTCGACACTTTCTAATTTGTCTGGTCCTCCTAAATTAAATAAAATAACTGCTTTTTTCATTTAATAGTCATTTACAAGTTTAACCAAATAATCAACCATCATAGGATTTGTTTCAGGCAAAACACCGTGGCCCAAATTAAAAATATATGGATGATCATTAAATAAATTTAAATATTTTAATGCTTCCTTTTTAATATTTTCTTTATTGGTTAATAATATATTTGGATTTAGTCCTCCTTGGATTGGTATTTTTATTTGTTTTTTTATTTTTGCTGGATTAACTTGATAATCTATAGAAATAACATCTGGTTTAACATTATTTATATATTCTTTATAATTTTTAATTCCTTTCGGAAAACATATAACTGGAACTTTTTTTGATTTAATAAATTGTGCAAGTTTATAAGTTGGTTCATAAACGTATTTTGGTAAGTCTTTTTTATCAAGCAAACCTGCCCAACTATCAAAAATTTGTATTACATCTGCTCCACTGTTAATTTGATTTTCAATATGAATTTTTAAAAATTTATCTAAATTACATAATATTTTATTAATTAAACTTTCATTATCAAAAAAAAAATTGGAAATTTTATTTTTGGGAGATTTTTTATTAATCATATAAACTAATAAAGTCCAGGGCGCTCCTACAAAACCTATTAAATTTTTATTTTTAATTAAATTATTAGATCTAACTTTTTTAATACATTTATATATTGGATTTAATTTTTTTATAAATTCTTCTTTTTTTATATTTGATAAATTTTTTAAATTAATATTACCTAACTGTGGTCCAAAATTTTTTTTAAAATTTACTTTTTGATTAAGACCATAAGGCACCATTAATATGTCTGAAAAGATAATAGCTGCACTCAGTTCAAATCTTTTTATAGGTTGAAGTGTTATTTTAGAGGATAAATTGTCATTTAAACATAAATTAATAAAATTTGAATTTAATTTTCTAATTTTTCTAAATTCTGGTAAATATCTTCCAGCTTGTCTCATTAACCAAATAGGATTAATAG
>CACFWQ010000016.1 GCA_902570055.1 uncultured Pelagibacteraceae bacterium | reverse complement strand
GAAAATAACCTTCTTGCATAAGATAAACCAATATTGTTTTTATCCAATAAATCTCTACTCCCAACCACTATATCAAAATGACCTTTTATATATGTATTAAACAATTTTATTATATATTTAGGATGATGCTGATTATCTCCATCCATAACTACTATATTTTTGAAGAAAGCTTTTTTAAAACCTAAAACACATGATTTAGACAAATCTTTTTTTTTATTTTTTCTAATAAAAAATTTTAAATATCTGTATTTTTTTTGTAGTTTTTTTACAACAAGCTTAATATCGTCGGTTGAGTTATCATCAACTAACAAAATTTCAAATTTTTTAATTTTCAATTTAACACGAACTTTATCTATTTCTGGAATCAATAATGAAATGTTTTTAGCCTCATTTAAAATTGGTATTACAATAGAAAGTTCGGTCATATATTGTTATTTTTAAAAATTATAAATCACTTAAGTTATACAGTTTTTAATATAAACTATTTTTTAAAAAGTGTTGAATTAATTAAATGATATTTCACATTATCAACTTTAATCCATGAAGATTTAAGATTAGATTTATGAGAACAATCAAACGAATTTATAGGCTCATAACATGTCATCCAGATTTGGTTAAGTTCTACTAATTTATCATTTGATTTATAAAAAGTTATATTATTTCCTTTTGCAGTCTTTGTATTTTTTGAATAGTTAATGATTATTTTTTCTACACTAATAGGTGATTTTATTAAAACATTTTTAATATTTGAATTTGCAATATATTGAAATGTTTTATTAAATTCTGGTTTAGAAATCTTTCTTTCGAAAATTTCTATATAATTGTTTACCAAGGACGATGATAAAATTAAAAATAATATAAGATATTTTGTTTTTTTATTTTTTAAACTTAAGGTTAAATTTACAATTAGTATAAAAATCGGAATCAGAACATAAATTATGTAACGATCAGTTAAGATTGGTTCAACTAAAAAACTGTAAGAAATAGGTAAAAAATATGAAAAAAAGAGTAAAAGTATTAATAAAAAATTTTTATCTGAGAATTTAAAAATTGTTTTTTTGTTTAAAAATATTAAAAACAATAAGACTAATAAATATATTAGACCCATTATATTTGACCCAAAAAATCTTGAAAAGAAAAAATTTATAAAAAAATCAATCTCAATTTGTGGTATCCAAAAATCATCAATAGTTAATTGCAACAAAAGAGAATCAAGCATAAAAATAAAATAAAAAATAATGATAATTGCAATGCAGTTAAAACTATAAATAATTTTTTTTTTATTAAAATAATAATTTAATATTAAGTAGGTACCTTGAGAAATAATAACAATAAAAAAAAATATATGTACACAAATACCCAGTAATGAAAGTAAAATGTATAAGATTGAATAAATATATTTATTTCTCAAAGAAATTTTATTTCCAATTATTTTATAAAAAAAAATAATGCTTAAAATAACTAATAAAAATATTAAAGAATATGATCTTAGTTCTTGAGAATAGCTTATTAAATAAAAATTTATTGAACTTAAAAAAGCTACTAAGATATAGGCATTGCCTTTTTGTAGTTGAAACGTTAAGTAGCTGATCGCTGGAATCGAAAGAAAACCAAATATCATTGGTAAAACTCTTCCAACTTGTGGTTCATAGTTAAAAATAAGAAAAAATTTTTTTAAAATTATATTAAAAATTATATGGGTGCCAAAATCTAAATCATGACCTCTTTTTACAGTATCATCTAATGACAAAAAGGGATCAGCAACCCAAAAACTTGCCTGCTCATCTAACCAGTAGTCTTCAAAGTTTATTTTATAAAGTCTTAAAAATAAGCCAATAAGGCAAATAATTAAAAATAAAATGAAATTTTTTTCAAAAAAAATTTTTTTTTTACTCATTTAATATATAGATAAGTAAATAATTATTCTTATCAATAAAAAAATAAAATATAAATATGATGTTTAATAACTTAAGCTAATTTATTTATGGTTACTAATTTTAGAAAACTAAATATTAAAATAATTAAATGCACAAAATGTGCAAGATTGGTTAAATTTAGAAATAAAATAGGTACTAATAAACGAAAACAATATATAAATGAAAACTATTGGGCAAAACCGGTTACAGGATTTGGTGATTTAAATGGTAAAATATTATTAGTTGGTCTTGCTCCAGCAGCTCATGGTGGCAATAGAACTGGTAGAGTTTTTACTGGTGATAGATCAGCAGAGTTTTTATATAAATGCTTATATAAAGCTAAGATGTCTAATAAACAAAACTCAATAAATAAAAACGATGGTCTAAAACTTTACGATGCTTATATCACAACAGCTTTAAAATGTGTTCCTCCTGGTGATAAACCTACGCTTACAGAACTTAAAACTTGTTTTAAATATTTTAAGCAGGAAATAGATTTATTAAAAAATGTTAGAATTATAATTGCTTTAGGAAAAATAGCCTTTGATGCATGTATTAAATTTTATAAAGAGATTTATTTTTTAAAAAATAAAGATTATTTTTTTGCTCATGGTGTTAAGTATAATCTTCCTGATAAAAAAATTTTAATAGGCTGCTACCATCCGAGTCCAAGAAATGTTAATACAAAAAGAATTAATTTAAATAAAATGGTACGATTATTAAAAAATGCAAAAGAGAATGTAATATGAAAGTTTATTTAATTTGGTTAATTGGTGTAATCGTTTGGAATTTTGGAGTTCCCCAAGCAACTCCTCTGGAAGATGTATTAGTAGCTATCGCACTTTCTTTTTTAAGCATAGGTTTAAAAAAAAAACTTAATTTATGATGATTACAATATTATAATATTCGAAAAGTTTAAATGTCAAATTTTATTAAATTTAAAAAAAGTATAAATAGAGCTTTATTAAAATTGAAAAAAGACAAAAAGAATTTACATTTAATAGATATTCCCAATTCTTATATTAAAAAAAATTTCAATTTTAATTACAATGAAAATAACTTGTCAGATAACGGAATTAAAAGAATTTTTTCATTTGCTGAACATATGAGAGATAAAATAGAAAATTCTAAAAAAAAAGACATGTGGAATAATATTGTCGAAAATCGTGATCATAAAAATCTTTTAGATTATTGTTTAAATAAAAATAAAAAAAAATTTTTAGAACTTATATTATCAGCAGGTAAAACAAACTTGGTACACGGTTTTTTAACCTGGTTACCTTACAAAAAACTATTTTCATCCAATAAAGCAAAATATAAAGAATCAATGCTTCTTTTAGATAAGTTAATTTCACTTTCAGAATACAGAAAGCTAATTAAGGTTTTTAATCCTGAGCAAGGCGGATGGATAGCTGAAGACCTGGATTATAATAAATTAGTTGAGCAAATATTTACTTTTAACAATAAAAAAATATCTCCTTTTCAATCACCTAACTATACGTTTGGATTTAATTCGAATAAAGAGTTTTACAGTTTTAAAGACTTTAAAATGTTCTATACATCTCTAAGATTAAATGAACTATTTAATATTTACGGTCTAAAAGAAGTAAATGAAATAGGTGCTGGTTTGGGATATACCGCATATTATTTCTCTAGAATTAATCACAATATCTATAATATATATGATCTACCTACAGTTTTAATTCTACAAGCTTATTTTATTATGTCCTCAATTGGCGAAAGTAAAGTTTATTTAAGTGGTGAAAATAAAAATAAAGATTCTCAAATTAGCTTATACCCATATTGGGAAATTTTTAATAAAAATGATAATAAAGATTCATTGTGGATTAACCAAGATAGTTTTCCAGAAATAGATTTTGATTTAGCAAAAAATTATATAAAAAAAATCATGCAATCTAAAAATAGTTATTTACTTTCTATTAACCAAGAAGCTAGAAATGATGACGCTGTTGGAGGTAAACAACACGCAGTTTATGACTTATTGAATTTATCTGAAAATTTTAAATTAATTTATCGTTCAAGGGATTTTTTAAGACTAGGATATATTGAAGAACTATATTCGATAAATTAACGAAGTAAATATTGTCAGTTATAATTTATTTTTTTTAAACCTTTGCTTAAAAAAGAAAGTTATTCTGAAGAAAAATATATATTTTGATAGTATGCGATTGCATTTTTTTTAGAGTTATCAGTATCGGTCATAATCGCGACACCTTCAATTTCATCTACATCTATACCATGAAGTTTTTTAAAATCTTCTTTAACATTAGTTTTGACGGTAACCCATGTGTTAATATTATTTTGAGTGGAGGCTAAAACATAATCAATAGATTTTTTTGTGTATGGGCTTGTCCAATATTTTCCTACAGAATTATTGCTAGAAAATATGTAATTTATAGCTTTTTTTGATAAGGCAGTGATTCCTGTTTGTTTTATAACAAAAACTCTTGCTGCATAATCATGCCCTTGCTTACTTTTTTCATCTATGCCAGATAAATCTTTTTCGACTTTCCATGTAATATTAATAAAGGGGGTTTTTAGAAGGTCTATTTTTTTTTCTATTCCAAGTCCAGATGCTTTGCCCTGAGCTTCTGCCCTTAAAAAATTGCCATTTTCATTAGATCCAATTGTATAAGTTGTTTCCTTTTTAACTTTTTTAACTTTTAAATTTTTTTTTTCTTCCTCGGTAAACTTAAAAACAATAACTTTTTCGGCCAAGGCTGGTATAGAATATGTGGCTATTATAAGAAAGATCATTAGAAATTTTTTATACATAAATCTCATATAAACTAGAAAATTTATTTTTCAATAAATTATTAAAAAATCATACTTTCGACATTTTTAGAACAATCTAAATCCAAAATTTTGTTCTAAGTTGTTGTAATGAAAACACTTATTACACTTATTATTTTTTCAATATTTTTAACAAACTGCAGTAGTCACTCTGTAAAACTTGGAAGAAAATGTACTAAAATGGCTGCTGATAGCACCTATGAAAAATCTTTTATATGGATAGTTGACCAAAAAAACTTAAAAACCTTTGGTGATAAAATTAGCAAAGAAAATTGCGAGATAAATGGGGAAAAGCTTTGAAAATCGCGTCCATCTGTATCCTTTTAGTTTATTGGAGTATAATAATACTTGCGCCAGTGCTAGCAAAAAATATTAGTCAAAAAGACCAAAAAAAAATTTTTTTTCCTTTAAAAAAAACCTCTGGTTTAAGGTATTAATATAATTTTCGGTGCAGAACAAGTTCCATCATGAATTTCTTTAAAAGCATCAGCTCCTTTTTTTAATTCTCTATACTCAATCCAATCAAGTTTGCCAAGAATATGGTTTGAAAGTAAATGAAGAGTATCTTTAAAATTCTTATTTGTATAACAATAAGTTCCAATGAATGTCACTTCTTGAAGTGTTGCTTTTCTAAAATTAAAATTTCCTGATGGTTGCGAAAGCCCTATATGAATAATAACCCCTCCAGCATCAACCCATTTAATTGAATTTTGTCTTGTAATTTCAAGGCCTACAGTATCTAAGACCAGATCAAAAGATCCATCATTAATTTTTAAATCTTCAGAACTTAAAGTCTTGGATTCCAGATGATCCCCACATACTTTTAATCTTTTTTTATTTGTTTCAATTAACGTAATTTCCTTACACTTTTTATATTTTTCCAGTATTAAAGCACATAATAATCCAATAGCGCCTCCTCCTATAACTAAAATTCTTGATTCTTCTAAGGATTTTTTTGACGACTCTTTTCCTAATTCAATAGCATGAAGAGCTACAGCAGTTGGTTCTGCTATTGGTGCTTGCTTTATATCAAGGCCAGAGGGCAACTCATAAATATTTTTATCTGGAGTTAATACTAATTCAGCAAAACATCCTTGCCTTTCAATGGGTCTATTCATTCCCAAAAGTACTCTTTTTCCACAAAGATGCTCTCTTCCGTTTATACAGTAATAGCATTTACCGCATGTGATAAGGGGATTTAAAACAACTTTTTTTCCTTTTTTATCTCCTTTTTCAATAATACCACTAACCTCATGTCCAAGTATTAATGGTGGAATTCTTCTTTCATCTTTTCCATGGTAAGCATGCATATCAGATCCACAAATACCAGAAGCTGAAACCTTAATTATGCTTTCACCTTTTATAAGATTTGGATCTTTAAATTCTTTATATTCTAATTTTTCTGTACCTGTATAAACCAGAGCTTGCATTTTATTTTTTTGATAATAAATAATGCATTGCAAAACCTATAAATGCACCGATTAACCAAGCATAGGACTGTAAAGATCTGAAATCCGGATTCCAAATAGTTGAAGCAGAAAAAATAAATGCAATAATTAAAGAATATATTGCTTTAATATGCCAACCACCAGAAAAATAATATGTTCCTGTTTGATTTGCTGAAAACAAATCTTTGCTGATTATATTTTTTTTTTTAATTAGATAGTAATCAGCAATAATAATTCCAAAGATTGGGCCAAAAAAAGCACCTATGGTATCAATTATAGATAAAATACCAATTTGACTCAATATTGGAATCCATGAGGCTCCAATGAAAAAACCTAATATACCAATTATTATTCCTGATGTTGTGGGATTTAATTTGTTTGGAAAAAAATTAATTAAAGAGTTTTGAGAAGGAATAAAATTTGCAATTAAATTTGTTGAAGCTGTAGCAAATAAAATTAAAACTAAGACTAAAATACTTAGAAAAATATTGTCAAGTTTTCCAATAATGTCGGTTGGGTTTACAAGAATTTGATCCAAATTTGTAAAATTTTTATTCAAAATTACATCTGAGCCTAAAACTATAAAAATAGCAAATATAGAAAATAAAACTAAATTAATAATAAGACTTAAGTTACCTTTTTTTAATTCATCTTCATTTTTAACAAATCTTGAATAATCTCCAAAATTAAGAATTATAATTGAAAAATAAGCAAACATGGTTCCAAAAACTGCAATAAAAGGTGAAATATTAGATGTAGATATAATATTATTGAGAACAAAAAATTTTTTAAATGATTGATTTATTTCAATTAAATTGTTTGGCACAATCATTGCACAAAGTAATATTAATCCAATATAAACAAAAACTGCTGAAAAATTTATAAACTTTTTGTTAAAAATCTGCCCTCTTCTAAATAAATAAATTTGTAAAAAAATTGTAAATAAAAATGAAAACCAGTCAATAATATTTAGACCAAAATAAAATAAATTAAATACTTCTTTTTCTAAAATATTTTTATCAACAGAAAATAAAAATATTCTTATCAAAAAACCAAAAGATTTTGACAAAAAGAAAGTTTGTACTCCAAACATAAAAACTGCAACCAGTCCTCTTAACATTGCAATATATTTTGCTCCTATTATTCCCATTGAAGTTCGTAAGAAAACTGGAAATGGTATTCCATGTTTTTGTGAAGGTTTGCCAATTAAATTTGATAAAATGGCAACTAATATTACAGCTGCAAATGTCCCTAAAAAAACAACTGCTATGTTAATTTTATAAACTAGATAAAGTGATGCAATTAAAGTAAATCCAATAATACTTTGAATACAATTTCCCCAAAGACAAAATAAATCTTTCCAGTTCCAAATTTTATTGCCTGGATTAATAGAAACCAATTCCCAATTAATAAGCTTATTATTGCTTTTTTCTTGAATCACTATTTTATATTAAACTAATAAAATCTACTGTCCATATAGGACTGTTGGAAGCCATAGAACAATCTTAGGAAATACAATAATTATTATTAAACCAATTATTTGAAGCACCATAAATTGCATCATTCCCAAATAAATATCTTTTAAATCCCACTCTGGGACCACTCCTTTTAAAAAATAAGCTGATAAAGCGACTGGTGGCGAGAGCCAGGCGGTTTGAAGATTAACAGCGACAAGAATTGCAAACCAAGTTAGATTAAAACCTAATGCTTCGATTAGAGGTAATATTATTGGTACTATAATCATAACAATAGGAACCCATTCTAGGGGCCAACCTAATAAAAAAATCACACCCATAACTATTGCTAAAATTAAATACCTATTCATTTCTAAAGATAATAAAAATTCTGTAAGAAGCATTGGAGTGCCAAGTCGAGCAAATACTGCTCCAAAAAAGTTAGAAGCTGCAACTAAAACCATAATTAATGCAGAAATTTCTAAAGTCTTTACTAAAGCATCTTGTAATTTTGATAAAGTTAACTTTTTATAAGCAAGAGACAACAGTAATGCACCCAAAGCACCACACCCAGCAGCTTCTGTTGGTGTTGCAAAACCAAATAAAATACTTCCAAGAGCAGCAAAGACTAATGCGGCAGGTGGAACTAAACCAAGAAAAAATTCAATCCAAACATCTTTCATGCTTGCTGCTCTCATCTCAACTGGTAAAACTGGTCCCAAACTTGGGTCCATCCAACAACGAATTGTTACATAGGCGGCATAAAGTGATGCTAATAAAATTCCTGGAATAATTGCTGCTGCAAATAAATCAATTACTGGAATTTCCATTATGGGTCCCATAACAACAAGCATAATGCTTGGAGGAATTAAAATTCCTAAAGTTCCACCTGCAGTAATTGTTCCAGCAGCTAATCTCACATTATAACCTGATCTATTCATAGATTTTGCAGCCATAATTCCTAATATTGTAACTGACGCTCCAACAATTCCTGTAGCAGCAGCAAATATTACAGAAACAAATAAAACTGCGTAATAAAGTGAACCTCTAACTTTTGCCAACATTAATTGAAATGCAGAAAATAATCTTTCCATTAAACCAGCTTGTTCCATCATAATTCCCATAAATACAAAGAGTGGAACGGCGGCTAAGGTTTGCTCTGTCATGACCATTGAAAATTGTAATGTCATCAAATAAAAAACTAATTTTCCAAAGCCCAAATATCCAAAAACAAAACCTAAAAAAATTAATGTGAAAGATATTGGAAAACCTATAAATATAGAAAACAACATTACTCCAATTAAAATAAAACCTAATATGGCTGGATCAATAAGTTCAGCAATCATTCATTACCTGGCCACTTTCCTCTGGTCATTGCGTAATAACTTTTAAATAATTCTGAAATTCCTTGTATTAATAAAAAAACAATTCCAAACCATAAACATGATTTTATGGGCCACATATATGGCATCCAAGTAGTATCCATGCCTCTTTCACCTCGCATTATTGACTCCTGGAGAAATCCAGTAGTCATATATAGAAACACAATTAGTCCTGGAAAATAAAATAAAATATATAAAACAAAATCAATTAAACCTTGATTTTTTACTTTAAAATTTCTGTATAAAAAGTCTGCTCTTATATGAACTCCTTTTGAGAGTGCATAGCCAGCACCTAACATAAATAAAGCTCCATAAAGAAATCTGCTAATATCGTAAGCCCAAATTGTAGGTGCTAAAAATAATTTTCTTGCAAAAACTTCATATGTCATTGCTAAAATTAATGGCATTAAAATCCAACAAACTATATTGCCTGTTATCTTGCTAAATTTATCAATTAAAGTAATAGATTTTGCCATCCATTTAGGCATATCTTCAGGCATGTTGCCTGTGCCACCTCGTCTCTCGGCAATCATTTCATCTGAACTATCTAATCTACCTGGTTCTTCTTCCATAATTCCTCGTAAAAAAATAAAGCGGACTTATTAAAGTCCGCTTTATTCTAAATAGATTATAGTTTTATATTAAAACTATATTACTTCAATGTTGCTGCGTGAGCCATTCCTAGCTTAGCATTAGACATTTGGGCTCCACTCCAAAATGGAACAGCTATATCTGCAAACTCTTTTTGGGAATCCCAAACTTTTTTGAAAAAAGCATTTTCTGATGCATTTTTGTTCAAAGTAGCTTTAGCAGCTGCCATATACTCCTTGAAATAATCTGAGGGAGTGTCTTCTAATATAACGCCATGCTTGGTTGTTAACTCAGCAAGAGCTTTACCGTTTTCATATATTCTGTAGCTTAATGATTTTGCTAAAGATGCATTTGCTGCAACTTCTAGTGATTTTTTCTCATGAGCAGTTAAAGAATTATATAATTTACCTGTCATGTAAAAGTCAGCATTAACCACTACTTGGTGTAAGCCTTGTAAGTAATAATGTTTTAAAACTTTGTAGAAACCAAACACTAAATCAGGTTTTGGACAACACCATTCAGCAGCATCAATTGTTCCTGCTTGAAGAGCTGGAAGAATATCTCCACCTCCCATTGCTACAGACGCAATACCAATGTCTTTATATGTTTGTCCTGGAATTCCTGGAGGAGTTCTAAATTTATAAGTTCTGAAATCATCCATATTTTTAATTTGTTTTGGAAACCAACCTAAAGCTTCTGGTCCAACTGGTTGAAGCATAAATCCTTTTATGTCTCTTCCCATTTCTGACCAAAGTTGGTCATATAGCTCTTTTCCACCACCATATTGGAACCAAGATAAGAATGCTATGTTGTCGATTCCTACTCCTGCTCCTGCTACTGGCGAGCCAAATAGCATCGCCGCTGGATGATCGCCAGACCAATAGTGTGTCCAAGCAAAACCACAGTCAATCAAACCTTTATCTACTGCATCTAGAGTTTCTTTAACCCCAACTACTGTACCAGCAGGCATAATTTCAAATTTTAGTGATCCACCTGTTAAAGCAGTAACTGTATCTGTGAAGTCTTTTAACATAACTACTTCATCAGCTTTAGCACTGATAACAGTTTGGCACTTTAAAGTTTTTGCTGCATTAGCATTTGAGATAAAACCAAATACTAAAGTAATAGCAAACAACATCGAAATGATTTTTTTCATGTTTTTCCCTCTTTAGTTAATTTTTAAAAAACTAAGTGTTTCAAATATTATAATTATGACAAGTAAAAATTTTATCAAATACAACCTGATTAAACCTTGGTTATACTGGAGTTTTTTAAATAACTGATTATAAGCATTCTAACATGAAAAATTTCGATTACATTATAATCGGAGCTGGATCAGCAGGATGTGTTTTAGCAAATAGGCTAACAAAAAATCCAAAAATTAATGTTTTGTTATTGGAAGCAGGTGGAAAAGATTCAAACCCTTGGATACATATTCCAGGAGGATATTTCAAAACAATGCATAACCCTGAAACGGACTGGTGTTTTACAACAGAGAAAGAGTCAAACTGTAATAATAGAGAAATGGTTTATCCAAGAGGAAAAACTCTTGGTGGAAGTTCATCTATAAATGGAATGCTATATATAAGAGGTCAATCTAACGATTATAATTATTGGAGACAGTTAGGAAATGTTGGTTGGTCTTGGGAAGATGTATTGCCATACTTTAAAAAATCTGAAGACTTTCAATTTGGTGCGAACGAATTTCATGGTTCTGGTGGTCCTATAAAAGTTGAAAAAATCAGAGCAACCTTCAAAGTTTTAGATTTATTTTTAGAAGCTGCGGAAGAGTTTGGTTATAAAAAAACAGAAGATTTTAATACTGGAAATAATGAAGGTATGGGCTATTTTCCTTTCACAGTTAAAAATGGCTTTAGATGTAGTACAGCTGTTGGTTACTTAAATCCTATAAAGAAAAGAAAAAATTTAAAAATTATTACTAATGCACATATAAAAAATATTGATTTCAAAAATAAAAAAGCAATAAAAGTCAATTACTGGATTAATAATGAATTATTTTCTGTCGATGTAAAAAAAGAAATAATTTTGTCGGCAGGAACTATTGGTTCACCTCATATATTACAAGCTTCTGGTGTTGGCCCAGGCAAACTATTAAAAGATAATAATGTTGAAGTAGTTAAAGATCATTCTTCAGTTGGTGCTAATCTTACAGATCATTTAATGCTTAGGCCTGTTTATAAAATAAAGAATTTAGAAACTCTTAATGATATTTATTATAGTATTTCAAAAAAAATA
>CACFWQ010000015.1 GCA_902570055.1 uncultured Pelagibacteraceae bacterium | reverse complement strand
TAAAGCTTTTAAAAATATTTAATTTAAAAAATTAATATTTGAGATTTTTTAAATCTTCTCTAAAAATATTATTTATTTTATTATGAAGTTTTTTTGGAAGTACTTTTCTCCACTTATTCTTAGATCCTAGGTGAAAAAAATTAATTTTATTCTTTGTTTTTGAGGAATAAACGTTTTCTATAAAGCCTTCTTTTATTTCTTTCTGCTTTAAAATCTCAAAATTAGTTGTTTTGATGCAATTATTGATTTTAACATCATCAATTTTTTCATTTACTTTACTTAAATTGTTTGTGTATCTAATTAAATTTTTTAGGGTTTTGAATGTATCTTTTTCCAAATCTTCATATTTTACAACTATTCTTCTAAACAAATTATTATTAATCCAAGATTTATAATGGTTTGACCAAGAACTCAAAAAATGAAAGTCCGCAAAATCTCTATTTCTTAAACTATTGAAAATATATTTTTTTTCATTCATCATAAAATTTAATGATTGTTCGTAATCCAAATCATAATGATTTTTTAATGATGTAATAACATTTCTTGGATCTCTAACTACATAAATTATTCCAAGCGTATATTGTGGCATTGTAAAATTTTTTCCATTAAGTGCAAGAAGACAATTATGAGTTTTTAAGATTTTTATTTTTTTTTTACTAATTATTTTCTGTTGAGAAATATCCCAATAAGAATTTATTTCTCCTGGTTTATTAATTTTTACATCAAAGTATTTTTTTTGTGGATATTGATCAATATTTTTTAATAATTCAAAACTAAAATTTCCATTTTCAGAATAATAATAAGCAGAAAGTAATGATCGAACCCAAGTATTTCCACTTTTAGGATAAGATGCCAACCAAATGATCATTATTTTTTATTTTATAAATTTACTTAGATCGGGTTTAAAATATTTTGGACCTTTCATTACTTTTCCATGTTCGTTATAAATGGGCTTGCCATTTTCTCCCAATTTGCTCATATTTGAATTTTGAACTTCATTAAAACACTTATCTAAATTTATTCCAAATGCATGACCCGCACCATAAGTAACGTATAGAATGTCTGTAAGTGCATCTGCAACTTCTAAAATATTATTCTCGTGCATTGCTTGTTGAAGTTCTTCTAGCTCTTCTTTTATTAAGCTTATTCTTAGTAAATTTATTTTTTCTGTGCTTAGTTCAGGCTTATTTTTTACCTCTTGGCCAAATGTTTTCATAAAGAGACCTACTTTTTCAAAATTTGTCATAATACTCCTATCAGTAAATAAATTTTGTCTAATTTGATTCTTTATTTATTTAATGTATAACAAATATTGCATTGTTATTGTTTTTAAAACTATGAAAAAAAGAAAAGAGTATGATAGTATTGGAGTTATTAACGTTCCTGGGGATAAATATTGGGGTGCATCCACTGAAAGATCAAAAAAATACTTTGATATTGGTGAATTTTTAGTAAGGCCTGTTTTAATTAAATCAATTGCAATAATAAAAAAATCAGCAGCAATTGTTCATAGAAAAAATAAACAAATAGAAAGTAAAATTGCTAATGCAATTATAAAAGCTAGCAATGAAATTATACAAGGTAAATTAAATGATAATTTTCCTCTCAAAGTTTGGCAAACAGGTTCGGGAACACAAACAAATATGAATTTAAATGAAGTTATAGCAAACAGGGCAATAGAAATGTTGGGTGGAAAAAAAGGATCAAAAAAACCTGTGCACCCTAACGATCATGTAAATAAATCTCAGTCAACAAATGATGTTTTCCCAACAGCAATGCATATAGCTATTGCATTAGAAACAAAAGAAAAATTACTACCTTCTTTAATTACTCTAGATAAAGAGCTTAAAAAAAAAGTAGGTAAATTTAAAAATATAGTTAAAGTTGGAAGAACGCATTTGCAAGATGCTACTCCAATTTCTTTAGGTCAAGAATTTTCTGGTTACCAATCACAATTGGAAAGCTGTATTAAAAGAATTAAAAATGCTTTAAATGAAATTTTTTTTTTAGCACAAGGTGGGACTGCTGTGGGCACTGGTATCAATACTCAGAAAAATTTTGATAAAAAAATTGTTAAAGAGATAAAAAAAATAACAAAAATTTCATTTAGACCTGCAAAAAACAAATTTGCTGCTTTAGCGGCTCATGATGCGATAGTGAATTTTTCTGGAACTTTAAATACTACTGCTGTGTGTCTAATGAAAATAGCAAATGATATAAGATTTTTAGGGTCGGGACCTAGGGCTGGGTATGGAGAATTAATTTTACCCGCAAATGAGCCGGGCTCATCAATTATGCCAGGAAAAATCAATCCAACTCAATCAGAAGCGGTAACAATGGTTTGTGTAAAAGTTATTGGAAATCATAACGGTATTACAATGGCTGGTTCCCATGGTCATTTTGAATTAAATGTTTTCAAACCTTTAATTGCACATAACATATTACAATCAATAGATTTATTGTCAGATAGTTCAAAAAATTTTGCTATTTATTGTATTAAAGGACTCAAAGCTGACAAAAATAAAATAAAGAGCTATCTGGAAAATTCATTAATGCTTGTCACTGCTTTAGCTCCCAAAATAGGATACGATAATGCTGCCAAAATTTCAAAAAAAGCTCACAAAAATGGGACTACTCTAAAAGAAGAAGCTATAAAGTCAGGTTTAATTAACGAAAAAGATTATAATAAAATAGTAGATCCAAAAAAAATGATTAGACCTAGCTAATTTCTTTAAAAATTTCTTTAAAAAATTTATTTAAGTCATAAATATTATTGATATTAAGATCATAATTAATATTTTTTAGATAGATTTCTATATTTTCATCTGAATAATTCTTGCCTTGAGAAGAAACATTAAATTTAAATATTTTTAAACTTTCCGAATTTAAATCTTTTTCTATTTCTAAATAAATTTTATCTAATGGTTTTCTTAGATTTTTTGAAATTTGAAATCTCTGATAAAAATTTTTTTGATCATCAATATTAATTATAGCTTTAGTTTTTAGTACATTTTTTTTATCTAATTCAATTAACTGACTTTCATATAATTGCATGGTACCAAATTTTTTTGAACTCAATTCTGTTTTGTCAAATATCAATTTTCCATTTTTAAAATTAATATTAAACTTTGCAAAGTCAAAAATTTTATTTCTAGTGAGCTTGTTGATATTAATTGATAATTTTCCATTAAAATTATTATGAAGATAAATATTACTATTTATTAAATCATTAATTAAGAATTTTGGTTTAAATAACTTAAATAAATCAGCATTTTTCATATCAACATGAATATCAAAAAAAAATGGTTTAAAATTAATTGTTCCATGTAATGAAATAGGTTTATTATTTATTTTAGAGTCTTCCGATTCAAAACTTAATAATTTATTAATAAGTTTATAATTTGCTTTAATTTCAGAACCAATAAAATTTAATGTTTGGTTTCCTTCATACTGAAAATTATTCTTTAAAATTTTTTTTTTCAAATTATGTTTTATAGCAACATTTATTTCATTAAATTTAACAATAAAATCTAAATTTCCAAAAATATCTAAATCATTTTTCCATTTTATATTAAATGGCGTATTAAACATAGTGCCCACAGCATTAAGAACATTCTGATTTTTTTTATAGTCATAAAAGGTTTCTAAATTATTTATTGTAAATATAGCTAAAGCACCATAGTCGAGATTTTTTTTTATAAATATTTTACTTTTTTTGATAATTATTTTTTTTTCTGAAATTTGAGTTCGAAAATAGTTTTCAAAAAATTTCCATGAATCTTCATTTAAATCAAAAACTGAATCTTGAAATAAAATTTTTTTAATTTTTATTTTTTCTTGTTTATAAAGACTACGAGCGGAAATAAAAATTTTTATTTTTTTTATTTTTCCAAATTCTGTCGATTTATCTTTTTCCTCTAAATACAAATTGTTGTCAGTTATTTCAAAAAATGGCGAGGGTAATATCCTATAACTAATTTTGTCTGATAAACTTACATTAAATTTATATTTTTCTTGTATTTTAGTTGCCAATTGCTTTTGAAGACTTTCAAAATTATAGAAAGTTGGTATTGATATATAAAAGAAAAATAAAAATAAAAAAGAAATTGATAAAATTAAATATCGATTAAAATGACTTATTTCATGTAAAAAACTTATTATTTTTTTTATTTTTACTTTTTTCATAAATTAAAAAATTTGAGATATATAATTGAATTGTAATGACAAATTTAGAATATTTAAATAGTCTAAATGAAGCACAAAAAGAAGCAGTTTCTTATTTAGATGGCCCTTTATTAATAGTTGCTGGAGCTGGTTCTGGAAAAACAAAAGTATTAACTTCTAAAATTGCACACATTGTTAAAGAAAAAAAAGCTTATCCTAATCAAATTTTAGCGGTAACTTTTACAAATAAAGCGGCAAAAGAAATGCAAAATAGAGTTAGCAATCTTCTTAGAAAAGAAGCTGTGGGATTGTCCTGGCTTGGAACATTTCATTCCATTAGTGCCAAACTATTAAGAAAACATGCCGAAGCTGCTAATTTAAAATCAAATTTCTCAATAATAGACCAGGATGATCAAATAAGATTAATAAAAAATATATGCAAAGTAGAAAGCATTGACATTAAAAAAATTTCACCAAAATACATTCTGGCTATTATTGACAACTGGAAAAATAGAGGATGGTATCCAGAACAGGTTGTTGCTAAAAAAAAAGATGCATTAGAAAAAAGTTTCTTGTCAATTTATAAAATATATCAACAAAAGCTAATAGATCTTAATGCTTGTGATTTTAGTGATTTAATATTGCACTGCGTAAAGATTTTTGAAAAATATCCTGATATTATTGAGCTATATTCAAAAAATTTTAAATACATTTTGGTTGATGAATACCAAGATACAAATTTAATACAAAGTAATTGGTTAAATTATTTGGCTAAGCACAATAAAAATATTTGCTGTGTAGGTGATGACGATCAATCGATTTATAGTTGGAGAGGAGCTGAAATTAAAAATTTCTTAGATTTTGATAAAATATATAAGGATACAAAAATCATAAGATTAGAAAAGAACTACAGGTCAACACAAAACATTTTATCAGTAGCATCGAAACTAATTGAAAATAATCAAAGCCGAGTTGGAAAAAATTTGTATACAAATGGAGAATTGGGAGAATTAGTTTCTGTAAACTGCTTTAGAAATGGAAAAGATGAGGCAATAAACATAGGTGATCAAATTGAGAAATTAAAAAAAAAAAACCCATTAAACAATATTGCTATTCTTGTAAGAGCAATTTTTCAGACTAGAGAGTTTGAAGAGAGATTTTTAAAAATTGGACTACCTTATAGAATTATTGGAGGTACAAAGTTTTATGAAAGAGCTGAAATAAAAGATTGTATTGCTTATTTGAGAATTGTTTTTCAAATAAAAGATGATTTATCTTTTGAAAGAGTTATCAATAATCCAAAAAGATCAATCGGTAATACAACTATAAAACAAATAAATGAGTTTGCAAAAAAAAATAAATACTCCTTGGAATCTGCATCAAAAATATTGATAGAAAAAAATCTTATAAAACCTAAAACAAAAATTGGATTAAATTCTTATTTGAATTTCATCAGCAAATGGAGAAACGATTTCAACATAAAAAAAATGGGACATATAAAACTTTTGCAAACTATTCTTGATGAATCTGGCTACAGCGAAATGTTAAAAAATAAAAAAGACTTTGAAAATGAAAACAGACTAGAAAATATTAAAGAATTATTAAATGCAATGAAAGAATTTGACAATTTAGAAAGTTTTTTAGATCATGTGGCTTTAGCAACATCAATAGATCAAGATTGGGAAGGTCAAAAAATTAATTTAATGACTATGCATGGATCAAAGGGCTTGGAGTTTGACGTAGTTTTTCTGCCTGGTTGGGAAGAAAATCTTTTTCCTCATCAAAAATCAATTGAAGAAAAAGGTGAAAGTGGACTGGAAGAAGAAAGAAGATTAGCTTATGTAGCTATTACTAGGGCAAAAAAAATTGCAAATATATCTTTTTCAATGAATAGATTTTATCAAGGTGACTGGATAGACACTCTGGCTTCAAGATTTATAGAAGAATTACCAAATCATAATATCAAAAAAAATAATTTTTTTGATGAACAAAATGATGATGACTTTGAATTTAATCAAGATTTTGAAATAGATGAAAAAAAAAGAAGTCCTGGCTGGATAAGGTATCTTAAAAGAATTAAATGATTAACAAAAGAATCAAGAAATTAAGAAATAAATTTAATCAATTTAATATTGATGGATATATTATCCCTAAAAATGATGAATTTTTTTCTGAATATGCCGTTATCGATCGGTTAAAAACTATTTCCAATTTTAGTGGATCAGCCGGATTGGCAATTATCCTTAAAAAACAAAATTATCTCTTTGTTGATGGAAGGTATACAATCCAAGCACAAAAAGAATCTGGAAAACAATTTAAAATAGTTGAGATTCATAAGTATCTACCACATAAAATAATTAAAAAACTAACACTAGGATTTGATCCAAGTCTACATACAAAAAAGCAATTAAGCGCCTATTTTGGTAAAACTTTTATACTGAAGCAAATAAATAAAAACTTAATTGATGAAATTCATAAAAGAAAAATTAATAAAAAAAAAAAAATTTTTTCTTTGAGCAATAAAGTTGCTGGTGAAACCCACAAATCAAAAATAAATAAAATTAGAAGTATATTAAAATTAAATAAAGCCGATTACTTGTTTGTAAGTGCTCCTGAAAATGTTGCTTGGGTATTAAATATTAGAGGATTAGACAATCCTAATAGCCCTATACCTAATTGCCGTTTAATAATTGGAAAAAAAAAAGAATTATTTTTAATTACCCAAAAAGAAAAAGCTTTAAAAATAATTAAAAATAAAAAATTGTCTAGAAAGCAATTAATAAATCCAGAAAAATTTGAAGATTTAATTGGAAAATTAAAAGGCAAAAAATTTGTAATAGATCCTCTGTCATGTTCAATTATAAATGAAAATATTATTAAATCAAAATTTCAAACAATTGATATGGGTGACCCTTGTTATAAATTAAAATCAATAAAAAACTCATCTGAAATTAAACATATGATTAATGCCCACATTGAAGATGGTGTTGCATTAACTAAATTTATTTATTGGATAAAAAATATAAATAAAAAAAAATTAACTGAAATTGATTCACAAAATAAATTAGAAAAATTTAGAAAGCTAAATAAAAATTATTTATTTCCAAGTTTTAATACAATAGCTGGCTCAGGTCCAAATGGTGCTATTGTACATTATAGGGCATCTAAAAAATCTAATAGAACTATAAAAAAAAATGATATTTTTTTATGTGACTCAGGAGGACAATATAAATATGGAACTACAGATGTAACTAGAACTATTTGTTTTTCTAAACAAAAAAATTCTATTAAAAATATATTTACTAAAGTATTAAAAGGTCACATTGCTGTTGCTACAACTAACTTAAAAAAATTTAATACTGGAAAAAAAGTTGATGTTAGAGCTCGACAATTTTTAAAAAAGGATGGACTTGACTATGCTCATGGAACAGGACATGGTGTGGGTTTTTTTTCTAATGTGCATGAAGGCCCTCAATCAATAACCAAAATTAATAATATTAAGCTTGAAAAGGGAATGATTGTTAGTAATGAACCTGGCTATTATAATAAGGGAAATTATGGAATTAGAATAGAAAACTTAGTTTATATAAAAAAAATTAACAATAAATTATATTTTGAAAATTTAACACTAGCTCCAATTGAAAAAGATTTAATCAATCCTAACCTGTTGAATAATAATGAAAAAAACTACTTATTTAATTACCATTTAAATGTTTATTCAAAAATATCTAGATACTTAAATGACAATGAAAGAAAATGGTTAGCTAGTCTTATTTAACATTTTTATCCATTCGTTTTGCGTAAGTATTTTTATGTTCAATTCTTTTGCTTTGTTAATTTTTTTAATAGTAGGCTTTTCTCCAATAACTAAGTAATTAAGTTTTTTATTAACATTGCTTATTATTTTTCCTGAATTTTCCTCCACTAAAGATTTAGCTTCTGCTCTACTTATTTCTTGTAATTTTCCTGTAAACATAAAGGTTTTATTCATTAAAATTCCACCTTTTTTTTCAGATGTAGCATTTAAAATTTTCATAGTTTTTTTTAGTTCCTCTAAAACATTAAGATTTATTTTGTTAGAAAAAAAAGCTCTAATTGAATTAATTTGTGTTTCTCCAATTCCATCAATATTTGATAAATTTTCCACGTTGTTAGCTTTTGATAATTTATAAAAGTTTTCAAAATTTCTTAAATGTTGTGATAAAAGTTTTGCATTTTCTTGTCCAATATGGCGAATTCCTAATGAATAAATAAATTTATCAAGACTAATTTTTTTTGATTTTTCTATAGCATATTTTAAATTTGAAACAGATAAGTCGCCCCAGCCATCAAGTTCCTTTATTTTTCCAAAATTTAAATTAAAAATATCCTGTGGAAATTTAACTAATTTAAGTTCCCAAAATTTTTCTACAATTTTTTTTCCAAAACCATCTATATTTAATGCTTCTTTTGATACAAAATGTTTTATGCCCTCCATAGCAATCTTTTCACATTTAAAATCTTCATTTAGACATCTTCTGACAGCATCAAATTTGTTAGTAGTTGCATTAAAATCTTTTGTTGTTTTTGAACCACATGAAGGACATTTTTTAGGAAAAATATATTTTTCTGAATTAGATTGCCTTTTGCTTATGTCTACAGAGACTACATGCGGAATAACATCTCCTGCTCTTTCAACTTTAACAACATCGCCTATTCTAATGTCTTTTCTATTTATTTCATGCTCATTATGCAGGGTTGCATTAGAAACTACAACACCACTTATATTTACGGGTTCAATTTTTGCAACTGGTGTTAATGCACCTGTTCTACCAACTTGTATATCGATATTTAGAATTTTTGAAGTTGAACTATTTGCAGAAAATTTATGAGCCACTGCCCATCTAGGTGCGTTAGCCACAAAGCCCAATCTTTTTTGCAAATCAAATTTGTTTACTTTATAAACCAAACCATCAACGTCATAATCTAAATCAAACCTTTTCTCTTCAAATTTTTTGTGACGTAAAGTTAATTTTTCAATACCTTTAATTATCTTATTAAATTGACTAGTTTTAAAACCCCAGTTGTTTAAATTAGATAAAAAATCTGATTGAGTTTTAATTTTGTCATTGTCTATATATCCAAAAGTATAAGCTATAAATTTAAGTGGAATTTTTTTAGTTTCGTTCGGATTTTTTTGTCTTAAAGAACCAGAGGCAGCATTTCGGGCATTAGCAAACTTTTCATCCATTTTTTTGAAATCTTTTTTTGTAATAAACACCTCCCCTCTAATATCAATTTCATTAGGGAAATCTTTTGATAATATTTTTTTTGGAATATCTGATATGGTTTTAAGATTTTCAGTAATATCTTCTCCTTCTATCCCATCGCCTCTAGAAAGTCCTTTTGCTAATATTCCTTTTTCATAAATTAGTGAAGCTGAAATTCCATCAATTTTGGGTTCTGTGCTATATTCTATTTCTACATTTTCTTTCAAGCTTAAAAAATTTATTATTTTTTTTTCAAAATTTTTTAGATCATTTCTATCAAATGCATTAGATAGGGAAAGCATGGGAATTTTATGTTTAAATTTTTTAAAATTTTTTGAAGGCTTAAATCCAACTTTTAAAGAAGGAGATTCTTTGTTTTTTAAATTTGGGTATTTTTTCTCAATTTCAATTATATCCTTTTTTAATTTGTCATATTCTTGATCACTTACAACTGAATCATTTTTATCATAGTAAAATTTGTCATATTTATTTATTAGTTTAATTTTTTTTAAATAATTTTTTTTAATTAAATTATTATTCATATATTAATTAAAAATTGATTTAAATTTTCTGATAACAAAATTGCTTTTTTTTCTTTCTATTTTTTCCATTGGACTCTCATATTTTTTGTTAAAGATTCTGTAAGACTCTTTGTACCACTTGCTAGACAAATAATTATATCCCAATACTTTTGCATACTTTTTAGACTCTTCGGTTAAACCTAAGGTATAATAAATTTCAACAAGTCTAAATAATGCTTCTTCAACATAGGCCGTAGTATCATAATCAGTAACCACATTTTTAAATCTATTAACTGCTGGAATCCATTTCTTCTTCTTCATATAATGTTTTGCTATGTACATTTCTTTAGATGCCAAAACATCGTCAATCAAATCTAATTTAAATTTTGCATCTAAAGCAAAATCTGTATCTGGATAGTTTTTTATAATATAATTAAAATTATCTTGAGCTTTTAAAATAGGACCAAGATCTTTTTTTTCATCTATGATCTGTTCGTAATAACACATGCCTAAAAGAAAATAGGCATAATCTAATCTTTTATCTTTCGGATATGTTTTTAAAAATCTTTTTAATTCATAAATTGAATCGCCATAATAATCTTGAACATAATATGAGTAAGCTGACATTAAAGCTGACCTGGGCGCCCAATCAGATTGCGGATATACTAGTTCAGCTTCATTAAATTTTTTTGCCGCAAATAAAACGTCTCCTTCTACTAAAGCTTGCAGACCGTCCCTGTAAGCATCTATCATTTGCAACTCTATATCTTCTTCTTCAATTATATCTATTTTATCTTTATTGCCTGCACACGAAGTTAAAAATAAAAAAAATATACCTATTAAAATACTGATAAAATTCTTCATAATAAGTTTTTAGCAGATATTTATAATATCTGTAAACTTTTATGCTATTGATTTAAGGAAATTTCGATTAATAAAGGAATGAGGGATATTTTTTTCTTTAATTTCAATTATTGAAAAGTTGCTTTTTTCATCAAATAATTTTCTCAATAGTTGATTGGTAAGTTTATGTCCGCCCTGAGAAGTAATAACTTTTCCTATCATCTTATAGCCTGATAAATATAGATCTCCCATACAATCTAAAATTTTGTGGTTAACAAATTCTTTGCTATTTCTAAGTCCTTCTTTATTTACAATTTTGTCATCTTTTACGACTAAAGCATTTTCTAAACTTCCACCTTTTGCTAGATTCATTTTTTTTAGTTTTTCTATATCTTCATATAAACAAAAAGTTCTTGATTCAAATATGTCTCTTAAATCAGATTGATAAACATTTATTAAATTCCTTTGAGTTCCAATTAATTGATTATTAAATTTAATCTCAAAATCTATATCCAAGCTAACCTTGCTTGGTTCTATTGAAATCGATTTTGAACCATCTTCAAGGGAAACCTTTTTTTCAATTTTTATAATTTTTATTGGTGTATTACTTGATTTAATTCCTGCCTCATTTATCTTTTCTACAAATACTTTGGCTGATCCATCTAAAATTGGAATTTCTTCTGCATCTACCTCAATCTGTACATTGTCAATATCCTTACCAAATAATGCTGCCATCAAATGTTCAATTGTGGAAACCTTTGTTCCCGATTCATTAGATATTGTTGTGCAGAGAGTTGTGTCACTTACATTAAATATACTAGAAACAATATAATTTTTTTTCTTAAGATCTGTTCTTTTAAAAACAATACCAGTATTTGGTTCTGCTGGGCAAATCCTCATGTTGGCCATCACTCCAGTATGAAGCCCTACGCCTTTGATGCTTATGGGCTCCTTTATCGTTTTTTGATTGAGAACAGACATGGGACTTTTATAGTGATGTTTTGGGATCTTTAAAAAACAACAAATATTACAAGAAAATACAAGTTATTATTCAAAAAAATGAAATAATTTAGCAAAAAAACCGGTTTTTTTGTTTTGTTTTGGAATTATTAAAATCTCATGTTTGTTTAAGCCTTGATTTAGCTTTAAGCCCGATTCACATACAGTATTTTTTGATTCTGAAAAAAAATCTATTTCATCAAAAATTGGAATAATTTCTTTAATAGGAATTAGATCATTATCTAAAATTTTAGATCCTTGTCCCATTAAAATAATTTTAAATTTGTCTTCATTGTTATTTTTATTAAATTTGAGTGTTTCTAAACTCAGATTTAATATCTCGTCAATTCTTGCTAAAATTATTTTTTTTAATAATTCAGGAGATAATTTTTCATTATTATATTTGTTTAAAAATTCAGTAGGTATAATCATTAAATTTTGTTTGTTGTCTGAAAATAAAACATCTATATTTAAATTATTTTTAATTTCTTCAGATT
>CACFWQ010000014.1 GCA_902570055.1 uncultured Pelagibacteraceae bacterium | reverse complement strand
AATTTATTTATCAAGATAGAGGAAAAATCTCAAAGAGTTGATATCTTTATTAACAAAAAAGAACCTACGTTAAGTAGAAATAGAATAAAAAATTTAATTCTAAAAAACAAATTAAAAATTAATGACAATGTTGTTATAAATCCTTCAAAAAAAGTTAAACCTGGTGACAAACTAAAACTCGAATTGCCAGAACCAGAAATTGCTTCTCTTAAGCCGTATAATCTTAAACTAAAAATCGTTTATGAGGACAGAGATATTCTAATTATTGATAAACCTGCAAATATTGCAATGCACCCTGGTGCTGGTAACTATGATAAAACTCTAGTTAATGCTTTAGTAAACTATTGTTCTGGTAATCTTTCAAATATTGGTGATGAATTAAGACCAGGAATTGTTCATAGAATAGATAAAGATACTTCTGGTTTAGTTGTTGTTGCAAAAAATAATAAAACACATGAAAATTTATCAAAACAATTTAACGAACATTCAATAAAAAGAGTTTATCAATTATTAGTTTGGGGAAAACTTAGGCCACAAAATGGAAAAATTAGCACTTTAATTACTAGAAGTTCAAAGAATAGACAATTAATGGAAGTTGGTATTTTCAAAGGAAAAAAAGCCATAACAAATTATCGTACTTTAGAAGTTTTTGAAAATAATAAAACACCTACTTTAAGCTTGGTTGAATGTAGACTTGAAACAGGTAGAACTCATCAAATTAGAGTTCATATGAGTTATAAAGGAAATAACATATTGGGTGATAAAAAATATAAGAAAAAATTTATAAAATTTAAAAATATTAATGCTGATTTAGAAAAATTGATTTTAAAATTAGATAGACAATTTTTACATGCTAAAACATTAGGATTTGTTCATCCTACTAACGAAAAAGAAATTGAATTTTCCTCAATTTTGCCACAAGAGCTTGAAAAAATACTAAAAATGCTTAGAAAGCTTAACAAATAAAAGATTGTAATAAAAAAATTATTTATTAAATAAATACAGTTATGAGTACAACAACAAACTATAATCTGCCAGTATTATCAAATGAAGGTGGTCTTTCTTCGTATTTGGCGCAAATAAAAAAATTTCCTATGCTCGATGCTGAAGAAGAATATATGCTAGCAAAAAATTGGCGAACAACAGGAAATTTAAAATCAGCTGAAAAATTAGTTACTAGTCACTTAAGATTAGTTGCTAAAATTGCCATGGGATATAAAGGATATGGCCTGCCAGTAAACGAAATGATTTCTGAAGGAAATGTTGGTTTAATGCAGGCTGTTAAAAAATTTGAACCAGAAAAAGGATTTAGATTAGCAACATACGCGATGTGGTGGATCAAAGCTTCCATACAAGAATATATCTTGAGGTCTTGGAGTCTTGTTAAAATTGGAACAACAACCGCTCAAAAAAAGCTGTTTTTTAATCTAAAGAAAATAAAAAATCAAATAGCTCCTAGGTCAGAAGGAGATTTAAAAGATGAACATGTTGCAGAAATAGCGGAAAAATTAGATGTTAACAAAGATGAAGTTATATCGATGAACAGAAGACTATCTGGAAAAGAAAAATCTCTTAATGTACAAATCAGTGAGGATGGTGATGAATGGCAAGACTGGGTTGTAGACAAAGAGATGGACCAAGAATTAAAATTTGCTCAAAAAGAAGAGATGAATCAAAGAAAAGATTTATTAAAAGATTCTATCAAAATTCTGAATGATAGAGAAAAATCAATACTCTACGCTAGAAGGCTTAATGAAGAACCAACAACACTAGAAGATTTGAGTAAAAAATATAAAATTAGTAGAGAAAGAATTAGACAAATAGAAAATAAAGCGTTTGAAAAAGTGCAAAAACATATGCTTAACTCCGCTAGATCAAAAAATTTGCTACCTTCTAATTAAAATTACAAATCAAAAGGGTTTTCTACAAGAATTGTATCTTCTCTTTCGGGACTTGTAGAAATGCTAGATATTTTAGCACCAATAAGATCTTCAATTGCGTAAATATATTTTTTTGCATTGTTGGGAAGCGCCTCAATATTTTTAACTCCTCTAGTAGAAGTTTTCCATCCTTCAAATTTTTCATAGATTGGCTCGACTTTCATCTGATCTTCGTAAGAAGAGGGCAAATATTCAATTATTTTGCCATCTAATTTATATTTAGTACAAATTTTTATTTCACTAAGTTCATCTAATACATCTAATTTGGTTAGTGCTATTGCATTAATTCCAGAAATTTTGATAGATTGTCTTACAAGTACTCCATCAAACCATCCACATCTCCTTTTTCTACTTGTTACTGTTCCAAATTCCTTTCCTCTTTTCCCTAATAGATTGCCAGTTTTATCTTTTAATTCTGTTGGGAAAGGACCTTGTCCCACTCTTGTGGTGTAAGACTTTGTTATACCCAAAATGTATTGAATTAAATTAGGACCGCAACCTGATCCAATAGCTGCTGCTGCTGCAACTGTATTTGAGGAAGTTACAAAGGGATAAGTTCCATGATCAATGTCTAATAAAATTCCTTGAGCACCTTCAAAAAGAATTTTCTTCTTTTTTTTTTTGAATTCATCAATTTTCTGCCAGACTTGATGTGAAAATTTTAGAATTTTAGGTGCAATATGTAATAATTCTTTTTTAAGTTCTTTTTTTTTAAATTTTTTTTTGCCCAGACCTTTTCTAATTGCATTGTGATGAAATAAAGCATTTTCTAACTGACGATCTAAAGCACTTTCAGATTTTAAATCCATTAATCGAACAGATCTTCTTCCAACTTTATCTTCATATGCTGGTCCTATTCCTCTTTTAGTTGTTCCAATCTTATTGCTTCCAGATAAATCCTCTCTCAACTCATCTATTTCTCTATGGAAAGGCAATATAAGATTTACTGATTCAGAAATAATCAAATTATTTTCATTTACTTCTACGCCTTTTGAACTAATTTCTTCAATTTCTTCAAGTAATGCCCAAGGATCTACTACAACCCCATTTCCTATAATTGATATTTTGTTTTTCCTAACAATTCCAGATGGCAATAATCTTAGTTTGTAAGTTACCCCATCAATTACTAAAGTATGCCCTGCATTGTGGCCCCCTTGAAAACGAATAATTACATCGGCTTGATCAGATAACCAATCAACAATTTTCCCTTTTCCTTCGTCTCCCCACTGTGTGCCTACTACTACAACATTTTTCATTATCTAAATTTTTTACTTATTGTAATCGAATTTAAATGGTTTATTGGACCATGACCTTTGCCATACTTAAGTTTAGATCCTATGGCACGGTTTACATATTTTATAGCTAAGTCACAAGAGTTCTTTAGTGGTTTTCCACACGAAAAATATGTAGCTATAGCACTGGACAGGGTGCATCCTGTTCCATGTGTATTTTTAGTTGCAATTTTTTTATTTTTAAAAATTTTAATTTCATTTTTATTTACAAATACATCATTAACAAAATTTGTATTTAAGTGACCTCCTTTTAACAAAACATTTTTTGCACCATTGGCAATCAATATGTTCGCTGCATAAATCATATCGACTACATTGTTTATTTTTGTTTTTGTTAAAACTTCTGCCTCTGGAATATTTGGTGTTATTAAAGTTGTTTTTTTTATTAATTTATTTTTCAAAAGATTTATAGCTTTATTATCTATTAATCTTGTACCACCTTTTGATATCATTACAGGATCTAAAACTATTCTTGAAACTTTAATCTTATTTAATGCGCTAATTACTGAATCAATAACCTTTGGAGAATGAAGCATACCAATTTTTATTGCATCAGGCCTTATATCCTTGGACGTAAATATAATTTGTTCTAAAATTTCTTTAGGTTTTATAGGTACGATTGACTTAACTCCATTCGTATTTTGCGCTGTAATAGCTGTAATTGCTGTCATAGCATATGAGCCTAATGACGTAACTGTTTTAATATCTGCTTGAATTCCAGCTCCCCCCGAAGAATCTGATCCAGCTATTATTAAAATTTTTGATTTAGGTTTCAATTTAATTGATGGTTTTTTTTATTATACTAATGCATTTTGCATTTAATTTACTATTATTGGACTCTACCATTATTCTTATCTTTGGTTCAGTTCCTGATTTTCTTACCAAAAGTCTTCCTTTACCATTAAGTAATTTATTTGCAAATTTTATATTTTTTTTACAACTAACACTATCTATTATACTTTTGTCCATAACTTCAATGTTTTCCAAAATTTGAGGTACGCCTTTAAATACATTAAAAAACTTACTAGCTTTTTTTCCTTTTCTTAGAGAAAATAAAATTTCTAAAGCAACCAATAGTCCATCTCCTGTAGTTGCAAATTTACCAAGGATTATGTGGCCTGACTGTTCTCCTCCTAAATTAAATTTATTTTTTTTCATTTTTTCTTTAACATAACGATCGCCTACATTTGCTCTTAAGAATTTTATTTTCGATTTTTTAAAAAATTTTTCTAAACCGTAATTAGACATTAGTGTTCCTACTACTCCTCCTTTTAACATTTTTTTATCTTTCCATCTTTTGGCTAATGCTGCTATAATTTGATCTCCATCAATTATTTTACCATTTTCATCACTCATAATTACTCTGTCAGCATCTCCATCTAATGAAATTCCAAGATCAGCCTTATGTTTCTTCACTGCTGTTTGCATTTTTTTAGGAAAGGTGGAGCCACATTTATGATTAATATTTAAACCATTTGGTCTTGTTCCGATTGAAATAACTTTTGCACCCAATGATTTTAACAATAATGGGCCCGATTTATATCCTGCTCCATTTGCGCAATCTATTACAATTTTAAGTCCTTTCAGGGTAAATTTTTTTGGAAAATTTTTTCGTATAATTTTAATATACTCTTCATTTCCGTTTTCTAATCTTTTAACTCTTCCCAATATTTTTGGCTTATTTAGTTGTAAAGCAATTTTTTGATCAATTAAATCTTCAATTTTTTTTTCAATTTTTTCTGAAAGCTTTAAACCATCAGGACCAAATAATTTTAAACCATTGTCATGGTAAGGATTATGTGATGCGGTAATCATAATACCCATGTTTGCTCTCATTGATTTTGTTAACATAGCAAGCCCATTTGTTGGTAGAGGACCCAGCGTAAATACATGCATCCCAGCAGAGGCTAAGCCGGAGACTAAAGCTGGTTCTAAAGTATAGCCAGACAACCTTGTGTCTTTGGCAATAATTGCTGTTTGTTTAGTTTTTTTTTGGTTTTTGAAGAATGTTCCTACTGCAAGACCAAACTTAAAAAACATTTCACCGTTTATATTTCCTTTGTTTACAGTACCTCTTATGCCGTCTGTTCCAAAATATTTTTTAGACATTAGTTTTTTAAAATTTTATTAAATACTTTTATTCCTTGTATAACCTCATTTACATCGTGCACTCTTAAAATTTGAACTCCTTGCATCATTGCAAAAACTGCAGACCCAACTGTTCCTCCTAAACGTCGACTACTATCATTTATTCCAGAAGTGTCTTTAATAAATTTTTTTCTAGAAGTACCAAGTAATATAGGAAAACCTAAACTATGGAAAAGAGAAATTTTAGATATTAGTGTAATATTATGTTTCAAGTTTTTACCAAATCCTATTCCTGGATCTAATATTATGTTGTTATGTGTAATTTTATTATGACGAAGATATTTTATTCTTTCTTCAAAATAATCATAAATATCTAAAAGTACATTTTTATATTTTGGATTTTTTTGCATTGTGTATGGATTTCCTTTGATATGATTTATTACTAAAGGCTTATTATATTTTTTTAAAATTCTAATAGATTGATTATCAAATTTTAATCCTGAAATATCATTTATAAGTTTAACTCCTAACTTTATTCCTTTCTCCATTATTAGAGACTTTCTAGTGTCTAAAGATACCGGTATCTTTTTATTTTTTAGTTTTTTAAGAGTTGTTGCAATTCTATTCCATTCATTTTTAATTTTAACCTCTTTTGATTTAGGACGAGTAGACTCACCTCCCACATCAATAATATTTGAACCTGAATTAAATAAATCAATAGCATGATTGTAACCAAAATTTTTTTTATTATATTTTCCACCATCAGAAAAACTATCTGGTGTTAAATTAAGTATCCCCATAATATTTGGAAGATTTTTAAAATTTAAATTAGAAAAATTCTTTTTGACTTTAGTGACATTTTGTAAATCTCTTATAACCTTTTTTTTTATGATTGATGGTAGTTTTTTAATATTTTTAATGTGAATTATTTTATGACTATCTCTTGACAGAATTTCTACTTTGTCAAAAGAAATTTCCGGGTTACCAATAAGGGGTAGGGTTTTTTTATTTTTTACTAAATCTTTTGAATTTCTACCATAATAAAAATTACACACTCTTGTGTAATATTTTTTCATTAGAAATTAATGAACTATTTTAGGTTTTAATCCAATAGAACCCAGCGCTGAAGCTTGATTTTCTTCTTCAATTTTTAGGTCTTCTTTGTTTGCTGGATATATATTTTTATTGATCAAATTTTCAATTTCTTCACCAGTCAATGTTTCGTATGTCAAAAGTGCTTTAGCCAATTTATGTAAATCGTCTATTTTTGTTTTAAGAATTTTTTTTGCTCTTTCGTAGCCTTTGTCAACAATTTTTCTTATTTCTAAATCTACCTTTCTTGAAGTTTCTTCAGACATATGTTGTTGTCTTGCTACAGATCTACCTAAAAATACTTCCTCTTCATTTTCTCCATATGCGACTGGTCCCATTTCCTTGCTTAAGCCCGCTCTCATAACCATTGCTCTAGCTCTTTTTGTGGCTTGTTCTATATCACTTGAGGCTCCAGTGGTCACCTTGTCATCCCCAAAAATAATCTCTTCTGCAACTCTTCCGCCCATTGCTATGGCCATTTGAGCATGTAATTGCTCCCTGGTCTGAGACAATTCATCTCTTTCGGGAAGCTGCATTACCATTCCCAGTGCTCTTCCTCTTGGAATTATTGTTGCTTTATGAATTGGATGAGCTGCTTTTTCATTTATAGTAACAATTGCATGACCTGCCTCATGATAAGCTGTTAATTTCTTTTCTTCTTGAGTCATTACCATTGATCTTCTTTCTGCACCCATCATAACTTTGTCTTTAGCTTCTTCGAACTCATTATAAGTTACTACCCTTTTATTTTTTCTTGCCGCTAACAATGCAGCTTCATTAACTAAGTTTGCTAAATCTGCTCCAGAAAACCCCGGTGTTCCTCTTGCTACAGTTCTTAAATTTATATCAGGAGTCATTGATATTTTTTTTGCATGAACTTTAAGAATTTTTTCCCTTCCAATAATATCTGGAAGCGACACAACTACCTGTCTATCAAATCTACCTGGTCTTAAAAGAGCAGGATCTAAAACATCAGGTCTGTTAGTTGCTGCAATTATTATAACTCCTTCGTTAGTATCAAATCCATCCATTTCAACTAAAAGCTGGTTTAAAGTTTGTTCTCTTTCATCATTTCCACCGCCTAATCCAGCTCCTCTGCTTCTTCCAACAGCATCGATTTCATCTATAAAAATTATACATGGAGAATGTTTTTTTCCTTGTTCAAACATATCTCTTACTCTTGAAGCTCCTACTCCAACAAACATTTCTACAAAGTCTGAACCGGAAATAGTAAAAAATGGAACTTCTGCTTCACCTGCTATTGCTCTTGCAAGCAAAGTTTTTCCTGTTCCTGGTGGACCAACTAACAAACAGCCTCTTGGTATTTTTCCTCCAAGTCTACTAAATTTTTTTGGATCTTTTAAAAATTCTACAACCTCTTCAACTTCTTCTTTTGCTTCTTCAACTCCAGCAACATCATTAAAGGTAACTTTACCTTTTAGTTCATTCATTAATTTGGCCTTTGATCGTCCAAATCCCATGGCTCCGCCTTTTCCACCTTGCATCTGTCGCATAAAGAAAATCCAAACAGCAATTAGTAATAACATTGGGAACCATGATAAAAGCACACCTATTAGTGAAGGCATTTTTTCATCTAATGGTGTCGCTGAAATATTTACACCTTTATCAGTAAGCTTCTCAATTAAATTGGGATCATTGGGTGAGTAGGTTGTAAATCTATTACCATCAGATAATATTCCTTGAATATTGTTTCCTTGTATTTGTACCTCGACTACTCTTCCATTTTCAACTTCTGTTAAAAACTCAGAAAATATTATTGTGTTTTTTTTATTTACAGCGCTTTGTGGATTTTTAAATACATTATACAAACCTATAGTTAGAAAAACTATTACACCCCACATTACTAAATTTTTTAAATTCATATGATTAAGATAAGAATTATTATAAATTAAACAAGTGCCATTTTGTACAAATATTAAGTTTTCTCATGTTTTTCCTTAGTAATTAATATGGTTTCATTGACTTTTTCGATATAGCAGCCACCAAGCGTAAATCTATTAAATTTTTTACCATTAATTTTAGAAATTAAATCTGAAATACTTTTTCCTCTTGGCAAATAATACTTGTTCCCAATTTTTTTTAAAATCAAAGAAAAACTTCTAAAAATTATTTCTTCTGACTGATCAAAAAAACATTTATTTAAAATATAGACATTTTTATGATTAATATATTTTGCATTATTTTTAATATTTCTTTCCACATAAAAATTTATAGCTTTATTTGCTAACTTAAGGTTCTTAATTGTTAAGTTTAGCTTATTTTTATCAAAACCTTCTTTATTTAAATCTAAAATAATTTTTCTTATTCTGCTTCTCTTAAAAATATAATTTTGATTAGAAGGATCTTTAACAAAAAAATTAAAAACAGTATTTGAAATATAAATTAACTCCTTTTTTTCAAATTCTATTAATGGTCGCAAAACACTTATATTGTTTTTTTCTTCTTTAAAAATATGCCCAAAAGATGAAAGGCCTTTTAGTCCACTTCCTCTTAAAAGTCTTATGAAGAAATTTTCATATAGATCGTCAATATGGTGCCCCACTAGTAAATTGGCAATTTTTTTTTTTCTGCAGGCTTCCTTTAAAAGTTTATATCTATTTTTTCTAGCAATTCCTTGAATGTTTGAATTAGGCTTTTTTCCACGCCATTTTAAAATATTGCAATTAATATCATATTTTTTTAAAAATAATTTTATTGAATTAGCTTCCTTTGAGGATTCTTTCCTAAGCTTATGGTCTACAATAAAAAAATGAACTTCTATTTTGTTTAAAATTGAATAACATTTTATTAAAAATGCTAAGGCTAAACTATCAGGTCCTCCTGAAATAGCTGCTCCAATTTTAATATCTTTTTTATAATTTTTATCTAGATAATTTTTAAAATAATTAAAAACTTTATTAATCTTTTTATTTTTTAAATGATTAAGAAGTAATTTATGTATTGTTTTTTTTGCACTCAAACTTTTTTTCTTCATATTTTGCTTTTTGAAGAACAGATTGATTTGCTTTCGGATATTGCTCTTTAACTCCAGTAATCATCAAGCAACCTTGATCTTTTTCTCCTATCTGAACTAATGATACACCAAGTTTTAACAAATTTATAGGAGCCTTATCGCTCTTTGGATATTTTTGATATCCTTCTAAATAAGCTGAAGCAGCATCAGTATACAGTTGTCTAATTCTAAAAGTTTCAGCGTACCAGTATTGGGCATTACCTGCTAAATTATGATCTGGATTAGTATTAACAAATTCTCTAAATGCTCTTTCTGCGGTGTTGTAATCTCCAACTTTTAAAAAACTTGTAGCAAACTCATATTGTTTCTCTGGCACCTCATCTGGTAGAATTTTTTCTTCCGATTCAAAAATCTCGGTAACTACTGCGCTTGTGGTATCTACTGATTGTGTTTGTTGAGTTGTTTCATTTGTGGAAGTATCTTTATATGAAATTGTCCCTAGATCTTGAGGCTCTGAAGAACCTGGTAAAATTTTTTCTACCTCATTTGTTTGTGACGTTGATCCTTGAGTATCTTCTAATTTAGTGACTCTATTATTTTCTAATTGTTGGAATCTTAATTGGTTATCTGCCTGAACCTTTGATAGTCTACTTGATAATTTATCTAGTTTAAAATTTATTTCTTCAAATTTATTAGTTAATAATTTGAATTGATTTTCAATTTCAGATAATTTTAATAAATGTCGTGTTAATGCATCTTCGGCACTTTGATTTAATTCTGAAGAAGAGTTTGAATTTGAAGATGCAAAATCTGAATAAACTGCTTTTTCAAGAGTCTTTATATCTTGTTTGATTATTTCGATAGCTTCACTTATATTTTCGTCTTCTGAAAACGAATTTTGAGTAAAAAGAAAGAAAAAAAATAAAAATGAAAATGTAATTTTTCTTTTAAACATAATTATTTAAACATTTCTAACAATAATGATGGCAAAAAAAAGACCCTGGGTTTTAAACTCCAGGGTCTTTTAAGAATATATCTTGCTAATTAGCTTTAACTGTAACTGATCTTCTGTTTTTTGACCAAGATAGTGGATTTGATCCTGAATCTACAGGTCTCTCTTTTCCATAACTAATAACTGAAATTCTACTTCCAGAAACTCCGTAAGTCATTAAATAGTCTTTTGCAGCATTAGCTCTTCTTTCGCCCAAAGCTAAATTGTATTCTCTAGTTCCACGTTCGTCAGCATGACCCTCTACAACAACGCTAACATCTGGATTTTTTCTCAACCAAGTTGCTTGTTTTCTTAAAGTATCTCTTGAACGAGTTGTTAAAATTGATTCATTTGTAGCGAAGAAAACTCTATCAGGAACACCAGAAGCTAAGTATTCAACTGTATCCGTACCAACATAAACATCTCCTTGCATTTGGCTGCCTGTAGAAACTTTTTTTGTAGTTGCACAAGCGGTCAAAATAAAACCCGCTAAGATTATCAAAAAAGTGTTTTTTAAAATTTTGCTCAAAATCATTTAGTGCTCCTTAAAATTGAATAATGTAACTTTTTCACAACTAATTAGATGTTTCAAGTTAAAAAATCAAGATATTTACTATTAATTGCTTAATAAAGACGACCAGGATGGGTCAGAAGCATCAGTTTTGGTGGGAACCTGTCTTTCATTATAGCCTGTTAAGTCAATTGACCATAATTTTGCAGAAAACCCTTCTCCTTTTTCATCTGTCTTGGTTTCTCTATAAAAAACTAAAACTCTTCCATTTGGTGACCATGAGGGTGCTTCTTGATAAAAATTTTCAGTTAATAACCTTTCTCCTGATCCATCTGTTCTCATAACTCCAATATAAAATTTCCCTTTATGTAGTTTTGTAAAAGCAATTAGATCGCCTCTAGGAGACCATACTGGTGTACCATATAAACCTTTTCCAAACGAAATTCTTTTAACATTAGAACCATCACTTTTCATAACATAAATTTGCTGATAACCACTCCTATCTGAATTAAAACAAATGTATTTTCCATTTGGTGAATAAGAAGGCGAAGTATCAATGGATGGATGGTTTGTAATACGTTCAACAACTCTGTTTTCTAAATCCATTGTATAAATATCTGAGTTACCATCTGAAGCAAAGCTCATAATTATTTTTTTTCCATCTGGAGAAAATCTTGGAGCAAAAGTCATACCTGGAAAATCTCCTACTACTTCTTGAATACCTGTCTCAATATCTAAAAGATAAACTCTGGGTAAATTCCTAAAATAAGATAAATAAGTTACCATCTGATTTGTGGGATTAAATCTTGGTGTTAAAACTAATTCATTTCCAAGTGTCAAATATTTCACATTAAAACCATCTTGATCCATTATTGCTAATTTCTTTATTCTTTTTATTTTAGGTCCTTCTTCTGAAACATAAATTATTCTTGTATCAAAGTAACCTTTTTCACCAGTTAAACGTTCATAAACTTTATCAGAAATTATGTGTCCCACTCTTCTCCAATTTTTTGGTACTGTTGTAAATGCAAGAGCAAGCATTTCTTTCCCTGCCAAAACATCCCACAATCTAAACTCAACTCTTAAATTTTCTTCAATGATTTCAACTTTTCCTGTTATTAAAGCTTGCGCTTTGATTAAATTCCAATCTTCAAATCTTGGTTTTAAATGAGCAATTTCTGGTTCTTGAAGAAAAGCATCTTTTTTTAATGGATTAAAAAGTCCTGTTTGTTTTAAGTTATTTTCAACTACTGTTGATATTTCTAGTCCAATATTGTTTATATTTAATGTTTTTTCAAATTCACTTAATGTTTTTCCTTCTGAAAATAATGATGATACTGCTATTGGAAGAGGATTTAAGTTTCCTCTAGTAATATCAACCTCTATCAATGCATATGTTTTGAATTGAATTAGAAAAAAAAATATTAATAATCTTAAAAATTTCAAAATTTTATCCTTTCAGCATTTCTTTAGCGTCAAAGTTTAACTGCAAATCTTTCCATCTTTCGTAGCCAGTCGTTGGAACTCTAAGTGGTGAACACAATCTTATTGCTCTTAATGCACTCTCAGCTAACACTTTATAAAAACCTTGTCCAGGTTTATTCATTCTTGCATGATCTAATATTTCAGATTTTATTACACTTCCGTCAGGTTTTAGCTTAAGTTTAATACGAACTAATAAATTCTTATTATATGGCAAACCTAAAGGAATGCTCCAACATCCAAAAATTTGTGCTTTTAAAGCATCTTCTTCACTTAGTGTAAGCGTACCTCGTTCAACATTTTTATCATCTGACTGTGTAATTTTATCAGTTTTTTTTATTGTTTCTGCAAATTCTTCTTTGGATTTATCAATTAGTGCTGCAATATTATTTGGATCAAACAATTCTTCTTTTTCAAACTCAGAAACCTGTTTAACTTCTGTTTCAATTTTTTCTGGATTTTGTTCTTTTTCCTCTATTTTTTTTACTTTTTCAATTTTTTGATCAGGAAGAGGTATTGGATCAGGTTTGTCTTTTTTTACTTGTTTTGGTGGAGCCTGCTCAGAAACTACTCTTTCTTTTTCTTTTTTTTTCACTTTTTCAATTATTTTTTTTGCTTTTGGAGCATAAGGAATATTAGTTTTTTCAGTAATTTGAATTAATTCTACAGAAATTATTGGAGGAAGAGATATTGGTTTTTTTGCTATAAAAGGCAAAGTAACAACTGCTAAAAAAATAATTAAAACATGAAAAGTTGTTGAAAGGATTATATTTAAAGAAAAGCTTGTTAATAGTATAGGCACACTATTACCTTTCCTTATAGGGCTCTGAAATTAAAGCTACTTTTGTAAAGCCTGAACCAGACAGCATGCCCATTATTTCCAAAACTCTTCCATAGTTAATCGTTTTATCTCCTTTAACATAAATTCTTGTGTCGGTTCTATTTTGTGAAACTGCTAATATTTTTGGAACAAGTTTTTCAAATTCTACTTTTGATTCTTGAATTAAAATTTCACCTTTAGCGGTAATAGTTAGTTCTAAAGGTTCTTGTTCATCTGGAAGAGAATCTGCCGAACTTTCTGGTAAATCTACTTGAACTCCAACTGTCAAAAGTGGTGCTGTTACCATAAAAACAATTAACAAAACCAACATAACATCTACGAAAGGGGTTACATTAATCTCGCTCATAGGTTCTCTTGATGAACGTTTTAATTTAAAAGCCATTTTAAATTATAGATAAAAGTCTATTTGAAAAATTTTCTAATTTTCGAGAATATTTTTTTGAATCACTACTAAATTTATTATATGCCACAACCGCAGGTATGGCGGCAAGAAGACCTAATGCAGTTGCAAACAATGCCTCAGCAATTCCGGGTGCTACAATTGCCAGACTTGTATTTCTAGAAATTGCAATTGACTGGAATGAATTCATAATTCCCCATACTGTTCCAAATAATCCTATAAATGGTGCTGTAGATCCGACTGTTGCAAGAAAGGTATAGCTTTTATCAATCTTAACCATTTCTTGTTCTACATTTATCTCTAACATCCTAGACATTTTTTCATCAAGATTTGAACTTTTTCTTGATTTTAATAATACTTTCATTGAATTTCTAAATACATTTGCCATTGGATCTTCAAGATTAGTTGGAAGATTATTATAAAAAGACTCAGCAGATTTTGATTTCCAAAATTTACTTTCAAAATCTTCAGTCGTTTTATTAATTTTTTTAAATAGTCTTGCTTTTTCAAAAATAATTGCCCATGAATATACTGAGCTTATTATTAAAATAATTATTACACTTTTCACTATAACATCTGCTCTAACAAATAAATTGATTATAGAAAAATCTGCACTACTAGCTAAGCCTACTGCTTGTGAAGTTATATCTGCATCCATTATTGATAGTTCACACTAAAATGTGTCATGAATTTGGCTATATTAACAAATAACTAATCTTCAGATTGATATGTTTCAAAGAAAAAACTAGCTATTAGAATAGCATCTGCTTTATTAGCGTCTTTTTTCTTAGATAATTTTTCAGAAATATAGGGAAAAATCTGTATTGCTTTAGTTCTGCTAGCATCTTTAGCTGAATTTATGAGGTTAAAATATTTCTTCCATTTTGCAGGTCTTACAAAATACATTGGTAGCTGCATAGCTGAACAAATACCTTTTAAAACTCCAAATGATTGACCAAAATTAAACATGCTTGTCACTCCTTGGCCAGGCATAGCTGAAACCTGTTCAATTACAACTTTTACATTTTCTTTGTCTAAATCTTTAACTCTTGAATAAATTTCATTATATATTTGTGAACCATTGACTTGTCTTTTGTTTTTTTTTCCATCAGCCATATTTGGCATTTCTACAAGATCAATTATTTTTCCATCTTTAAAAAAACATAACGAACCTGAAATACCTGGGTCAATTCCAATTATAAGCATGAATTATCTCCAAAATTAAAATTAGTATAAACATTCTGAACATCTTCATTATCTTCTAAAGTTTCTAAAAATTCATCTATAATCTCTACTTTATCTTTGCTAGCTTTAACACTATTTAATGGTTTCCATTCTATTTCTGTAGAAATAAAATTTTGAACTTTTGATTCTATTTTCTTTTTGACTGAATAAATTTCACTTTTTTCGCAATGAATTTCGTGAAAATTATCATTTGAAATGCATTCATCCGCACCAGATTCTATCGCAACTTCAAAAATTTTTTCGTCTAATATTTCATTTTTTTCAATTTTAATTACACCAAGTTGTTTAAAATTATGTGATGCTGAACCTTGCGTGCCAAGGCTTCCTCCGTACTTTTGAAAAATAGTTCTTATGCTTGAGGCCGTTCTATTTTTATTATCAGTAAGTGTTTCAATAATTACAGCTACTTTATCTGGACCAAATCCTTCATATCTTAAATTTTCAAAATTTTCGTTAGCGTTAATTGTTGATTTATCTATTGCCCTTTTAATATTATCTTTAGGCATATTTGCTGATCGAGCTGACTGGATTGCGGACCTTAATCTTGCATTCATATCTGGATCTTTATCTCCTAGTTTTGCAGCTACCATAATTTCTCGAGAAAGTTTTGAAAAAAGACTAGATCTTTTTTTATCTGCTTTACCTTTTTTGTGTTTAATTCCTGCCCAGTGAGAATGTCCAGCCATATTATGAGTTTTTTAGCTTACCTCCATATATGAACTGGTTTATATTTTTTGCAAGTCCAGTTTTTATATCACATTCTACAATCAATCCACATAAACTTGATTCTCCCGTTGCAGGAAAATGTTTTTGTGAACTTTTTTTTAAAAATCTATTTATTGAATTATCTTTATTCATACCTATTACTGAATTATAATCACCACACATTCCCGCATCTGTTTGGTACGCTGTTCCATTTTTTAAAATTATAGTATCTGAAGTTGGTACATGAGTATGAGTACCAACTACTATGCTAGCTTGACCATCAAAAAAATGTCCTATTGCCATTTTTTCACTTGTAATTTCTCCATGAAAATCGACAACTAAAAAATCGTAATCTTTTTTTAATTTATTTTTTGCAATAAATTTTTGAGCAGTAGCAAAAGCATCATCAAATTTTCCTGGCATAAAAATATTGCCTATTAAATTTAACACACCAATTTTAAATCCGTTTTTTGCAATATAAATTCCAAAACCTTTGCCTGGTGAAGGCTCAATCATATTTTCAGGTCTTAAAAGTCTATTTTCTTTTTCAATATGTGATGCAGTTTCTTTTTGATCCCAAACATGGTTTCCTGTAGTTATGACATCTACGCCACAATCTAACAAATTATTAGTTATTTCTTGAGTAATACCCACCCCTTCTTTTGCTGCATTCTCTCCATTGACAATAACAAAATCAATTTTTTTTTCTTTTATTTTTTGAGGCAGATATTTTTTAACCGCATAACAACCAGATTCTCCTACTATGTCTCCTAAAAAAAGAATTTTCATTGTAAAATATTTTTATCAGTAACTATATAATCTAGTTTTTGATCATATTTTGAGGTAGGTATTGAATGAAACTTTTGAAAATTGAATGCTAGCCCTACTGTAATAACTTTCTTTCTTTTTTTTAAAGACTTTATAAGTCTATCATAATAGCCTGCTCCATATCCTAAACGATTTAAATTTTTATCAAATGCTGCTAGTGGAACTAACAAAATATCTGGATATACGACTTTACCTTCGAATGGTTCAGGGATTCCGTATTTATTAACTGCAAAAGGATCTTTTAATGAACATTTGATAAAATTCATTTTAAAATTTTTTTCAATTCTAGGTAATGAAATTTTGATTTTTTTTTTTTCAAATTTGCTAAGAATATTTAAATCATCTATTTCATAGTTTACTGGATAATAACCACCGATAATTTTTTTTTTCATATCAGTTATTTTTTTTAATAAAATATAAAGTTTACGAAATTTAATTTTAATATTTTTATTATTTTTTTTCTTTCTAATCTTTAAGGCTTTTTTTCTAATTTGAGATTTTAACACAGTTGATTACTGAATTTGATTATCTGAATTAGTTTTTTGAATAAAGTTTTCAATTTGGTCAGCGGCCTCATCAATTATTTTTTCATAAATTTCTTTATTCTTTTCTATCTCTTCTTTAAAATTTGCTTGATTTTTG
>CACFWQ010000013.1 GCA_902570055.1 uncultured Pelagibacteraceae bacterium | reverse complement strand
GTTTTGAATATTTGCCAATAATGTTCATCAACTTTGTTTTTATTCTATAGTTTTCTATTGCACATTCTTGAATAAAATCTGCTTCCCTTAAAGCTTCTTCTATCGAAGTAACATATTTAAAATTTTTTAGATTTATTTTTTTTTTATTGAATAATTTTTTAATATAAGGCCATGTACGTTTAATCTCAGCAACTAATCTTTTTTTTAGTCTTAAATCTTTATCAAATGCAACAACTTTTTTATTGTGAGCTAAACATCTAATAATCCAACCTGTCCCAATTACTCCGGTACCAATAACAGCAACATTTTTAATATTGCTTTTCACCTTTTAGAAACTTTATCATGTAAAATTTTTATCTTATCACTCGCTGAAGTCGTAAATACTGCGGGACAAATCGCATGAATTATAGCTTGGAAACCTCCCGCTATCATTAAACAACTAATTTTAAATGCTTCTTTAAAATGAAGAGTATAAGTTTCATTTACTGAATCTAGATGTTCTTTAGATTTTTTTATCATAATTAATCCGCTAAACCATCTGCTCTAGGTTTATTTCTTTCTAAATGAATTGGTAATACTTTTCCGTATATAGCTCTTGAATGTTCAGGTGTGTTTACTCTCCAAGGATCTAAAACATATGCAGGTATACAAAGATATCTTGAACGATTTCCTTCTACTTTTGTTACTCTATGAAGTGTAAAACGACCTTTAAAGATTTGCAAATCACCCGGTTCTAATTTTAACTGTCGAACTCTTTTACGATCACCATCTAGTACTTTTTTAACTTCTTCAAAATTTTCATTTCCAGGCTCTCGAATATATGGACAGTATTCAAATATTCCACCTTTCTCTGGTTTTTGTATCATTATACTTAAAGTAAATTCACAACTATCAAAATGCCATGGAAGAATACCATCTGGTTTCATAACATTATAAGCATGACAAGCCAAAGGGTCTGCCCATCGATAAATTGGTGATATCCCTACACAAGCAGACACAAAATTTAAAAGTTCTTTCTGTTCATAAAGAAATTTCATCTCCGAATTTTTATCAAAAAGATCTGAATTTAAATATCCATTATAACGTTTAGAAAATATTTTTTTTGGGTGATCTTTTCCTAACGAAGATTCATCTATAGAATGCAAATAAGGATTAATGCTTTCTTTAGACATATAAACTTTATCAACCTGTTTTTCCAACTCTACATTCATAATTTTTAAAGATTTTGGTAGTATAAAATTAGGAATTGTTGAGCAGCTAAATTGATCTAGCTCAGTTTTGCATTTATTTATTATTTCTTTTATTTTTGGAGAATTTAAATCTTGAATTGGATATTTTTCTAAGTCTACAATAGTTTTAAGTCTATCGTTCATTTGTCCTTCAGTTCACCCTCTTCTCTCATCTTGGCTCTAATTTTTGTGGCTGAGATTTTTTGTATTTCTTCTGGCATTACTATCTCTTCTATTTTATAACCTACTCCTCGTCCGTAACAAATATTAGTTATATTGGGTACTAACATAATTTTAAACCTACCTTCGTATTTTGGATTTAATCTTTCTTCTATTTTTTTTTTTACTGTTTCAAAGTCAAAAGGGTTGTCATCTACTCCTTGAACATCTCTTATTTGGATGCAAACTTGTCCAGTTTTTTCAATTATTTCTTCAAATAAAGCATAATGACCATCATGAAATGGTTGCCATCTTCCTAGCATTTGTGCAGTTGGTTTTTTATTATCCCATTGGTAAGTCATTATTTTAAATCCTCCGCTATTTTAGAAGCCCATAGTTTAGCATCTTGTGTAGTCACATGAAAATTATATTTTTCTGGCTTTACAAACATTTGATTTGTATCTTCAAATCTTCCTTCTTTAATTGTATCAACCCAAACAATATAATTGGCTGGAAACAATTTTCTTGCTTCAGGGGTTGGACATATAAAATCTGCTATCACATTATTGCCTTCACTTTTCATTTTCAGTGCGACATCTGCCATTCTTTTGGCTTGTCTTGTTCTTCCTTCTTCCGAAAAATCCCAATCATTAGCAGCTTTTCTAATTTCATCTGCGTTTAATCTTTTTGATTCAATTAATTTAGCTAATTCGTTTGCTAAAGTTGTTTTGCCTGCTCCAGGTAAACCCATTATTAAAATTATTTTCATTATAGATGTTCTAAAGGATGATGGGACATAAGTTCAAGGTTATTTTCACCAATCAAATATTGTTGTTCAAGTTTTATTCCTTGTTTGCCACCTACTTTCCCAATATAGGTTTCCACAGTAATAGTCATATTTTTTTCAAAATTACCTTCTCTTTGACCTCCATCCGTTGGGTATTTTATCAGTGGCCATTCATCGCAAAGGCCAATTCCATGAACCATACATGGATATCTGTTTCCATAATACTCTTCAGGAAGTTTCCAAGATTTTTCAGTAAATTCTTTAAAAGACATTCCTGGTTTAATTAATCGAGCATTGTGATCAATATGTTCAACTCCCATTTGATATAATTTTTTTTGATCACTGCTAAATTTATTTCCTTCTACAAATGCTCTTGATATATCTGCACAATATCCATATGGTCCAACCATATCTGTATCAAAAGATACTATTTCACCTTTTTGAATAACTTTATTGCTACTTTCTTGCATCCATGGATTTGTTCTTTCACCAGATGAAAGTATTCTGCACTCAATCCATTCACCACCATGTTCAATATTTGTTTTGTGTAAAATTGACCAAAGTTCATCTTCGGTCATACCAGCTTTTAATTCATTACGCATTTTAGCAACACCAATTTCAGCAACTTCTATTGCGGCCTTCATGCATTTTAATTCTTCAGGAGATTTTATAACTCTTGCTTGTTCAAGAATTAATTTAGCATCTACTACTTTAATATCTGCTTTGTTTAAAGCTGTTACTGCTGGACCATTAATAACATCAATTGCTACTTTTTTACTTTTAAAATAAGAATTTGATAAATCTTTAATCTCATTAACCCATTTTTTTAATTGTACACTTGCTTGGTCACCATTGCTAAAATAATCCCATGTTATTGCTGGTCTTATTTCGTCTATTAAATTTAAATGGTTAGATAGTCCTTCGCAGTTAAAATATTCATATAAAATTACCGGTCCATTAACTGGTACAAAGCAATATCTAGTGAGATTATGCATGTGATAAACGCTCATATTTGTAGTGTCTAAAGCGTATCTGACATTAACAGGATCAAATAATATACAAGCTTCAAGATTATTTTTTTCTAATTCTTTTTTAACTCTATCTAATCTGTAAGATCTTAGTTTATCAAAATTTATTTCCTCTTCTCTTAATCTTTTTTTAGTTATAAAATTTGCATTAAATTTTGAATCTGGGTTAATTTTTCTTTTAAATCTCATATCAAACTACATTTGTTGCTACCCATTTATGAAAATGATGAGTGGGATTGTCCATAATTGGTGAAAAATTTCCTCCATTATATGATGGGGAATTTCTGCCTTCTTGCATTCCTTCTATAATATGCACATCTTCTAACTGAACTTCTTTCCATAATTTATGATTTTGTTTTCTTAAAGATTTATATTTTTTTGAATTTGCTGCTTTGTCACCTACATAATATATTTCCATATGTTCAATGGTATATTTGTGATTAACTGGCTCTAGCCAATAAGCATAATAATGATCTTTATGTATCCCTAGCATTACATTTGGAAATAATGCAACATATTCTGCAATATGTTGTTTATCTTTTGGCCAATTTGGAAAACAAGGAAATTTTTCTTTGCCTTTAAGTCTTGGATTATAAACTGTTGTTCCTTGACCAGCAAAACGATTTGGTAAACCTTGTATGTGATAATGATCTTCTATTTTTGAATATGAATTTAGACCAGGATGAACCCATGGTAAATGATAACTCTCACAATAATTTTCAATCGCAAATTTCCAATTACAATTTGCTCTTAATTGAAAATATCCATAATCATTAGAGTGTGAAATTAATTTTCTATCTTTTTCTGGCCAAAATTTCGACCATCTATCACTCAAAGGTTTGATATATTTTTCAAATGGAATTTCGTTATTACTTATATTTATCATTATTAAGTCTAACCAAACAACTGATCTAATTTCTTTTAAACCACTAACTGATTTACTAAAATCTTTTGCAGTATGTTTATTCATTCCTCCAATATGTGGTGTTGCGATTAATTTGCCATCTGTATTGTAAGCCCATGAATGATAAGGGCATCTGATAGTATTTTTAATATTGCATGATTTTTGTAATATTTTATAGCCTCTATGACTGCATACATTATGAAAAACTTTAATTTTATTTTTTTTATCCCTCAAAATTATAATAGGTAGATCAAGAATGTTAAAAGGTTTTGCGTCACCTTTGTTTGGTATTGAGCTTGCCGCACCAACAACTATCCATTTATCCTCAAATAGTTTTTTTCTTTCAATTTCTGTATAGTCTTGACTTATGTAACATTCGTTAGGTAAACCATGAGATTCAGCAATTGGTTTTTTTACAATATCCAGCTTTGCTTTACTTATTAGTTTATATATTTCACCGTTGCTCTTACCATTAATCATGCAAAATCTTACCATTGGCAAAGCTTTTGGCAACAAATTTCAATTAGGTAAGTGAGTGAATTTTGTAGACAGATTTTTTAAAATAGATAATTATTCTGCAATGAATTTCTCAATAGAAATTGGTCCTCATGCTGACCTTGATACCCTTCCTTCTCTTGAAGACGTTTATGTTACTTTGTTGCCTGGTGGTGACTACATAGAAACAGCTCAAAAAGCAGGAGATTTAGTTAAAAAAGGTTTTAATCCAGTGCCACATTTTCCAGCTCGCTCAATAACTGATGAGGCACAGTTAAATGACTATGTTTCTCGATGCAAGGATTTAGGCGTTAAACAAGCCTTGGTAATTGGTGGAAGTAGAGATCCTGTAGGTGTTTTTGATAGCTCAATTCAGATTTTAGAGACGGGATATTTTGAGGGACTTAAGATAGGAATCGCTGGACATCCCGAGGGGAGTCCTGATATATCCGATTCCAACTTAGAAAAAGCTATGAAAGATAAGAAGCCTTACGCTGACTATATAGTAACCCAATGGTTATTGGATCCTCAGCCAATCATAGATTTTATTTCTAAACAAACAATACCAGTGCATGTTGGAATTACTGGCCCACTAAAAATAACTAGCTTAATTAAGTTTGCTAATATTGTTGGTGCAAAAAATTCCTTAAACTTTCTAAAATCTAATTTTAGTAAGGCATTAGATTTAATGAAACCTAAAGACCCTAATGAATTAATTGGGAAAGTAAAAAATTCTACAAAAAACTTCCACATTTATACATTCGGCGGCTTGAAGGAAACTAACAAGTGGTTGATGGAGAATAAATATGTCTAACGAATTTGACTATAGCAAAGTAAAACAAGTAACATCAGTAGATCAGTCTGATAGAAATGTACCTTATAATTTAAGACAAAGTGGACCAACAAAAGTTGAGATGTTGATTTCCACAAGAGTAAGAAAAAATGCATACTGGCATCTTTCTATGAAAGCAGGATGTTGGAGAGCAACAGTTTATAATAGAGTTTATCACCCGAGAGGATATGTAAAACCTGAAGACGGCGGAGCGATGGTAGAATATGATGCTATAGTAAATCATGTTACTATGTGGAATGTTGCTTGTGAAAGACAAATAAGAGTCAAAGGACCAGATGCAGAAAAATTTACAGACTATGTAATAACGAGAGATGCAACTAAAATTTCACCAATGAGAGCAAGATATGTGATTTTATGTAACGCTTATGGTGGAGTATTAAATGATCCAATACTTTTGAGAATTTCTAAAGATGAATTTTGGTTTAGTTTATCTGATAGTGATATAGGACTTTATTTACAAGGAGTAAATGCTGATGGAAGATTTAATGTTGATATTGACGAAATAGATGTAAGTCCTGTTCAAATTCAAGGTCCTAAATCAAAGGCATTAATGCAAGATCTTTGTGGAGACCAAGTTAATTTTGATAATATGCCATTCTACGGATTAGCTGAAGCTAAAATAGGTGGAAGAGATTGTGTAATTTCTCAATCAGGATTTTCTGGTGAAGCTGGTTATGAAATTTATTTAAGAAATTCTCTTCTTTATGCAGAAGATATGTGGAATGCAGTTCTTGAAGCTGGTAAAAAACATAACTTAATGGTTATAGCTCCTGCTCACCATAGAAGAATACAAGCTGGAATTCTTTCTTGGGGACAAGATATGGATAATCAACATAATCCTTTCCAATGTAATTTAGGATACCAAGTTTCTCTTTCTGGTAAAGGCGAGTGGAATAAAAAAGCTGATTATGTTGGTAAAAAAGCTTTAGAACAAATGGGAGCTGATATTAAGGCCGGAAAAAAACCATATAAACTTCAATTAGTAGGTTTAGAATTAGGTGGCAAACCAATAGAAGAATATGCTCCTGATTTTTGGTTAATTTCAAATGTAGATGGTGGAGATCCTGTTGGATTTATTACTTCTCCTTGGTATCACCCAGAAAAAAAACAAAATATAGCAATGGGATATGTACCTTTTGATGGAACATTGAATGCAAATGGATTCCCCAAAGGTAAGGCTGGGACTAAATATAAGGTTCATTTACCAGCTAAATACTCCGATAATCCAGGAACACCTGTTGATGCGGTAATAGTAGATATGCCATTTAAAGAATCTTTTAATGCGAATACTAGAGAAGTAGTTAAAGGATAAAGATTTTTTTGGGGGATTCACATTCCCCCATAAATAATAGTACAACTAATAAATTAATGTTTGCTGAATTTTTAAATATAGTTTTTCGTTCTATAAAATTGGATAAAAATCTTTACAGAAACAATAAAAATTTTGGAGAAGCCGCTATTTATTTTGCAGGTTCAATTATGATTTTAGATGGTGTGGCTGGTGCAATTGCAGCAAATACTATCATCAAAACTCCAATTGGAATTTCAGGACTAATGTCAATTTTAACTTGGTTTATGTGGTCTATATTAATTTATGTTATTGGAGTTAAAATTTTTCCAGATAAAGGAACTGGCAATATTTCTTTTAAAAAAGTTTTAATTGGTATTGGATATGCGCATGCTCCAGGATTATTAAGATTTTTAGCAGTTACTCCTGAATTAATGCTACCAATTATTTTTCTTACTCAATTTTGGATTTTTGCATCATTAACCATATCAACTAAAGAAATTCTTAATTTAAAATCAAATTTTAAATCTTTTGGTGTAGTTTTCTTAGCTTTTTTAATATTTGCAATTATCTCTCTTTCTTTCATAGCCGGTAAAATGGATACTCTTTCAAATATTTCTTATACTTAAATAGGAAAAATTGTTTTTGATGCTCTACAAGACTTACAAATTTTAAATCCTGTTAAAATTAAATTTTGTGAAACACTTTCATCTTCTTTATTGCATTCCTCGCACAAATTATTTAGGTCTTTTAATGTTTTGTTCTCAAATTCTTTAGTCATTATCTGTTAATCCTGCGCCCGCAGCATTTTCCTTTAAACTATCGCTTTCTTCAACAAATGTATCTTCTGATAATTGATAAAGTTGTTTCCATTCAGACTCGGAAAAAGAGTCTGCGTTTTCTAAAAATTTAATTAAAACTAATTCTGAAACTTCAATAATTTTTTTTTTTAAAAAATTTGAATAAATATTTATATTAAAATTAAGTAAAAATTCACTATCATCTAATTTTAAAAGCAATCTTTTTCCAACAACTTCCGATGCTCTACTTACAAATGGTAAAAAAAGTAATGGGTAGGCTATTTTCTCAAATTTTATTTCATTGATACTTTCTAAAGATTTAATTTGATCTAAAAAACTCGTTCCTGAAATAATTGGACAAAATTGGAATTTTGTTATCTTGTTTTCTTTATTTATAAGTTTTAAATTTTCAAATGTTTGTTCTTTTTTTTTTTTGTAATACTCGTTTAAATTTTTAATTCCTGGCAAGCCATACATTTCAAGCAACCTAATATTTTTTCCAACTTCTTCTGATATTCCCCACGAATATCCCGCAGCTTTTGTTGCTCTTTTAGAGATCGTTTCTATTTCGCTTAAAGATTTCATTTAATTCAATGAATTGTAGATCCACTGATCATTATGATTGTTTAGCTCGCTTGGCAGTGGGGCACCTTGAAACATACAGATCCTCAACCACTTATCCGATCTTGGATCAAATTTTACGGCTCCAAAAAAAGATAATTTTAACCTAAGCATATCAATAGGAACAATGGCATGGCCAATAGTATTGTCTTGAATTTCTGAATATGGAAATTTTTCACTTATAAAAGCTCTTCTAACAACATGCCTTAAGTTATTATCGCTAGATAAAAACTTACCAATTGTGGAACTATTTTTAGATTTAGATAAAAGATCATAAAGTTTTTTAATATCTCTTGCTATTGCCAACGGTTGTTCTAGTTCAGCTCCATTTTCTTTAAACCTATCTGCTAATCTGGGTTCTTCCTTATTTTTTGAAATAAACCAAAAATTTTTATTATTTTCTTTTTTAGAAAAATCTATTTTAAGTATTTCAGAATATTTCTCTTCCAAAATTTTTTTTAATTCTTCTATTTTCCTATCTGTGGGAATATTAAAATATTTTTCTTCTTCAGAGCTCATTTGATTAATTAATGGATCAATAATATCATCATATGGTTCCATCATAAGTGAAACTATATATTCAATACATTCTTCACCTGAATATTTTTCTGTCCATAAATATATCTTGTTAAATAAAAATTCTTCAGAAAAGTTAAAATCTTTTTCAATAAATTTGATAAATTTATTTAGATCATTTAATAAATTTTTAATTTTGTTTTGCTGATATGTGCTATCTGTGTTCCAAGAAGTAATATTTTTTACTGATTTTTTTAAACAATTTACAAATAAGTCAAAATCTTCCTTTTTAACTTCTTTAATCTCCCTTATTTTTTTTAAAGCTTTTTCTCTAGCAAAAATCCAATTGTTTAAAAGGGTTGGGTGATTGACTATAAATGGAGCCATTCCTAAACCAGTAGAATTTCCTATTCCTAGATTTCTTGATATATTTTTATCTAAAGATACTGCTAATTTAGGATTGTTAAGTTTTGCCATATAGTTAACCTGATCAAAAGTAAACTGTCTTACTAAATAAACCAGCATCATTTCTAATCTAAAAGGACCATAAATTTCTTTTCTATTTTTAATTCTAAATCGATCTGCTAATCCAAATTTGCCTGATCCATAAACAGCTGTTGTTCTGTATAAATAACCTACTTTTGACAGCAAATTAGTATTCGGTTGTTTTCCGTTGCTTAAACTTTCTACTACATGATTAAAAACGCGAATAGATTTATTGGCTCTAGATAAAGTAAGTTCTTTATATGACAATCTTCCAATTTCTTGCTTTGGAACTTCGTTTCTAAGTCTTTCAATATCGTATTTTGTGGGAACTCCATCATATAATGTAAAAGCTGCATCCCATTTAGTAGCAATAACTCTATCAGATCTTTCACTTTCTTTAAGTTCATTTGCATAACAAATTAATGAGTAAATTCTAGAATCTTTTTTTAATGAATAGACCGCGGTTCCATGGCCAAATTTATTTAGATCAAACAAATCTCTTTTATATTCCCAATTTTTAAATTCTTTCAAAAAACTTCTTAAAAATGAAAGCTTTGATTGATGAAATGATCCTAATCTTGATAGTTTCATTATAATATTTGGACTTCTTAAATTTATTTCCATTAATTCATCCCTTTATAAAAATTATACCAATTGTTTCCTAAAATTCCGTTTACTTCATTTTCATTAAAGCCAATTTTTTTTAAACCTTTTTCTAAATTTTTAAATCCTCTTGCATCTAAAAACCAATCAGGTTGCTTTGGAAATCCAGCTTTATTTTTTGATCCTTCTCCATAATTTTTTTTTGCAGACCATGTCCCATTTCTCATCCATTCAACAACACTATCTGGATGCTTTATACATAAATCAGATCCAATGCCCATATTTTTTGCCCCCATAATTTCTGCAGTTTTTGCTGCCATTTCACAAAAGCTTTCTAAAGTACAATTAGATCCTCCTTTTAAATGATGTGGATACAATGATAAACCTAACATCCCTCCACTATTTGCTAAAGTTTTTAACAAATCATTTGATTTATTTCTAATTGCTTTGTGCCAAAAAGTTGGGTTAGCATGAGTAATTGCTATGGGTTTGTCGCTTATTTCAATTGCATCTATTGTGCTTTTCTCAGCTGAATGAGACATGTCTACAACAATGCCAACTCTATTCATTTCTTTTATTGCTTCTTTTCCAAAATTCGTTACTCCACTATCATTTTTTTCATAACAGCCAGTTGCAAGCAAAGATTGATTGTTGTAGGTCAGTTGCATAAATCTACAACCTTGTTCATATACTTTTTCAATTAATTTAATATCATCTTCTATTGGTGAACAATTTTGAAATCCAAAAAATATTGCTGTTTTATTATTTTTTTTTGCTTTTTCAATATCAGAATAATTTTTTCCTAAAAAAATTAAATCTGCATTTTTTGCAAAGTGCCCTTTCCATGAATTTATTACTTTTTGAAGTTCCTCAAAATCTTCATGATATACGATCGTGGCATGAACAGCATCAAGTCCTGCCTCTCTGTTAATCTCAAAAATTTCCCTGGACCAGTTGCAATATTGAAGATTATCAATACGATAATTCATATTTTTATTCATATAAAAATAATATATTCTAATTTGGTTTATTTAAACATTTAATAAGCATGTCACAAAAAAAAGTTGAAAACAAAATACCCATTTATAAATTAAAAACTACTGAAGAAGTTATGAGATATTATGATGAATGGGGGGAAAAAAACAAGTACGATCAAGATATGGTTGCCTGGAACTATACAGGACCGAAAGAAACAGTTAATGCATTTATAAAACATGCTCATAACAAAAAAATTAAAATATTAGATGCAGGATGCGGTACGGGGCTTGTTGGAATTGAATTAAAAAAATATGATTATTTAGACGTTGATGGTTTTGATTTATCAAAAAAACTGCTAAATTTAGTTCCCCAAGGCTATTATCAAAATCTTGATCGGGTAGATCTCAATAAGCCTCTTAAAACTGGGGATAACTATTATGATGCTATATTATGTGTGGGAACTTTTACTTTTGGACATGTAAAACCTCATGCCTTAAACGAGTTTATAAGAATTACAAAAAATAAGGGATTAATTTGCTTTACTATTAATGAAGGTATTTATAAAGAATATGGTTTTGACAAAAAAATAAAAGAATTGTCTGATAATAAACAATGGGAGATCAAAAAATTTTTTAAATCTGACTACATTGCTAGCAAAGATGTTAATGCTTGGCTGGGTATAGCAGAAGTAATTAAATAATTCTATGTCTACAAAAAAATCTTATAAAAAAGTTTCGATTGTTATGGGAAGTCAGTCTGATTTTAAAACTATGAAGTTTTGTAAAAAAGTTTTAAAAATTTTAAAAATTAAACATGAAATAAATATTGTTTCTGCTCATAGAACTCCTGAAAGAATGTATCAATTTGCAAGAAAAGCAGAAAAAAATAATGTTGCTGTAATTATTGCAGGAGCAGGAGGTTCAGCACATTTGCCAGGAATGATTGCAGCCTTAACAAATCTGCCTGTTATCGGTGTACCAATTGAAAGTAAAAAATTAAAAGGATTAGATAGTCTTCTGTCAATTGTACAGATGCCTAAAGGAATTCCCGTAGGAACAGTTGCTATTGGTAAAGATGGAGCAATAAATGCAGCATTATTTGCAGCTTCAATTATTTCTTTAACTGATAAAAAAATAAAAAAAAAATTAAATCTTTGGAGAACAAAACAAACTCGATCAGTTAAAAATAAGCCAAATTAATGAGGATAGCTAAACCAATACTTGGAATCATCGGTGGTGGTCAGCTAGGAAGTATGCTTGCATCCGCTGCAAAAAAAATAGATATAAAGACAGTTATAGTATCTGATGATGAAAAAGCACCAGCAAAAAATTTTTGTGATAAATTTATTTTTACCAAATACAATGATAATAATAAAATTAATGAGTTTATTCAAGAATCTGAGTTTATAACTTTTGAATTTGAAAATATTCCATATGAAATTCTAAAAAAAATAAATCATAAAAAACCTGTATTACCACATCCAGATATTAATAAGATTGTACAAAATCGATTTAAAGAGAAGAATTTTCTCAATAAATTGGGAATCAAAACAACAAAATTTTCTTTAATAGAAAAAAAAAGAGATTTGCTTAACAATGAAAATTTATTGCCTGGTATACTTAAAACTTGCACACTAGGTTATGATGGAAAAGGACAGTACGAAATTAATTCTTCAAATGAATTGGAGAATTTAAATATCGATTTTAATAATAAATATATATTAGAAAAAAAAATTACTCTCAAAAAAGAAATATCGATAATTATAACTCGATTTAAAAATAATACTTTTCAAATTTATGAGCCTATTGAAAATATTCACCAAGACCAAATTCTTAAAAATTCTAAAATTCCTGCTCAAATTAACCAGTTAATATATGAGCAATCAGTTTCTTGGGCCAAAAAAATTTCGGAAAAATTAAATTTTATAGGAACTTTGTGTGTTGAGTATTTTATAGACAATAATGATGTGCTTTACGTAAATGAAATAGCTCCGAGAGTTCATAATTCTGGTCATTTAACTATTAACGCATACAATATAAGTCAATTTGAAAATCATATTCGTGCTGTTTGTCAATTAGATCAAGTTGAGCTAAAGAAAATATCTAATGCGGAAATGATAAATATTTTAGGAGAAGAAATTATAAAATACAGAGATAAAAAATTTTCCAAAAATGAATTCTTTTATGACTATCTAAAAGAAACCATTAGAAATAAAAGAAAAATGGGTCATTTAACAATTTTAAAAGATTAGCTTAATTTTTTTCCTGTAAATATACTCTTTTAACTGAAGAATAAAAATCAACTGAATTACTTTCAAAATTTTGTATGGAATCTTCAAGTTTTTTTTTTGTATTTGTAATTTTTTTTTTAGTATCTTCAAATCTTTTAGAATCAATAAACTGCAAAATATGCTCAGATGGTGTTTTGCCTGTGGTTTCTTTTACTACATAATTTGAACTATATGTAAAACCTGCTTGATAAATATTTCCTGTTGTTCCTACAGTAACTGCTGGACCTAGAAAAGCTGTTGTTTCAATGCAGCTATTTAAAAAAAACATACTTGTAAATAAAAATATAAATTTCTTAAAAATCAATGATTCGTCCCCATTGATATTTTACATTTGTGATTTCGTTATCGCAATCTTTATTAGATTCCTCTATATCCAAATTCTAAGCAGGCATCAGTGATTGAATGGTACAAAGACTCACCAAAACTTCTTAGGGCAAAAACTCTTATTATATTGGGATTTTCTTCAATCATATCAACTGTAATAGCTATGCCATTGAATACTGAGTTGACACTATTATCTTTTTTAAGTTCATTAAAATTAAAAGGGCATCCTTTTTTTAATATTTCTTTTGAATTTTCTCCTTCTATTTCAATTATAGTCCTTGAATGAGACAAGTCTGTAACAGCAAAATCTTTCTCACTTACTATTTTTTTAATATTTTTTAATAGATCTTTGTTTCTTGATATCAGAAGCCAGTTTTTGGGCCCACACCATAATATTCTAGTACCATCATTACAACTTATCTTTAATGCTTCTTCTGGCAAACTAAGACCATCAATGCTGATTTCTTTTGCTTGATAAGAAGAGTTTTTATATTGTGCGACTTGAACAATTAATAAATTTTTTATTTCTTTGATTCCAATTAAACTGTCTTCTTTTTTGCCCTCATGATCGCCAAATAAACCTTTTTTATGAATATTTTTTAACGAAGATACTGTTGTCATGACCTCACCCTTTCACCTTTAGGATCAACATAGTGCGAAGAAACTATTTCAACAGGTATCGATTTATTTTTAAGTGGCGATAATGCAAATAGCTTTTGTCCAATCATATTTTTTCCGTCCTTAATAATAGCTAAAGAAAAAGGATTATTATATTCAACACTCCAACAAGAGGCTGAAATATGGCCAAGTTTTGGATTTGGTAGCTTTGCATTAGCATCTTTTACTAATTGCGATCCTTCTGGAATACTTGTTTTTTTATCAAGAGGAACTACTCCCACGACTTTTTGTCTATCTCCAGCTATAAAAGCCTCTCTATTTAGAGATCTTTTTCCAATAAAATCTTTCTTTTGACTAACCATTCCTTGTAAACCAGTATCGTAAGGAATGGTTCTTCCGTCTAATTCTGAGCCTGCAACATGTCCCATTTCTATTCTTAGCGTAGATAAAGCTTCAGTTCCATATGGTTGAATATCAAACTCTTTGCCGGCCTCTATTATTTTCTCCCACATAAAATTACCATTGTCAGATTCAACATTTACTTCATAAGCAAGCTCTCCAGAAAAAGAAATTCTAAAAATTCTTGCGTAAACACCAAATAAATTACCCTCAACATATCCCATAAATGGCAAACCTTGATTGGAAACATCCATATTAGAAAACAATTTTTGCAATAATTTTCTCGAGTTTGGTCCTGCAATTGCAGCTCCTGCCCATTGCTCTGTGGTAGAGACAACATTAACATTTAATTCTGGCCAAACAATCTGAAGATAATATTCTAAATGAGACAAAACATTAGCAGCTTGAGCTGTTGTAGTGGTCATATGATAGTGGTTTTCAGAAATTCTTGTCGTTGTTCCATCATCCATTACAATGCCATCTTCTCGTAACATTACTCCGTATCTTGCTTTTCCAACTGGAAGCTTTAACCATGCATTTGTATAAACTCTATTTAAAAGTTCTGCAGCATCAGGTCCTTTTATATCAATTTTTCCCAGTGTTGTTACGTCACACACGCCAACATTTTTTCTAACATTTTCTGCTTCTCTTCTTGAAGCCTCAAACAAGCCTTCGTTGCCCTGTTTATAATATCTAGGTCTTAACCAAACTCCAGCATCAACAAAAACTGCATCATGTTTTTCATGCCATAAATGCATTGGTGATTTTCTAGTTGGTTTTGAATGTTTGCCCACTTCTCTTCCCACAATTGCACCAATAGTAACTGGGGTATAAGGTGGTCTAAACGTTGTATGTCCTACAGCAGGTATTATTTTATTTTCAATATTTGAAACAAGTTGTAGTCCATTAAGATTACTTGTTTTGCCTTGGTCTGTTGCCATTCCTAATGTTGTATATCTCTTAACATGTTCAATTGATCTATACCCCTCTCTTAATGCAAGTTCTACATCGGTAACAACTACATCATTTTGAAAATCTAAAAATCTTTTATATGTTTTATTTTTAGGAAGTGGAACACACCAAAATTTATCATGTTTTACTTGTTTTTTTTCTGAAACTTGTGGAGCTGTTATTTTATTTTCTTTATTTGTTATTTTTTTTGATATTTCATAACCTGCTTCGAAAGATGTTTTTAAAGTTTCTTCTAAAGTAAAAATTCCATTTGCAGATCCCAAAGTTGTTTCTTTTTGTTTTACTTTGTCAGGAATAAAGGCATCTATATTTTCATTAAATTTTGTTTTATTTCCTGATTGCGAAGCTAAATGTATTGTGGGAGTCCAAAAACCAGACACACATATACAATCACATTCAATATTTTCAATTTTTCCTAAATCTTTTTTATCTTTAGAAATTTTTGCAATTTCAGCAGATTTAACTTTTTTATAACCTTTGGCTGCTATTACTACATGAGAAAATTTAATATTAATGCCCATGCTTTTTGCTTCGTTAATAGTTTCAGAATCTGGGTTACTTCTAGTATCCAAAACTATGGGCCAAACTCCATTCTTTTTAAATTCAATAGCAGTTTCATAAGCACTATCATTATTTGTAAATATTAATGGTTTTTTACCAACTAAAACTCCATAGACTTTTAAATATTCTCTGGCTGCAGAAGCTAAAACTACTCCAGGGGTATCATTGTTACCAAAAACAATTGGTCTTTCTATAGAACCTGAAGAAATCACAGCTTCTTTAGCTCTGATATACCAAAGTCTTTGTTTAGGGCTATATTTTTTTGATTTAGGTAAATGATCATTTATTCGCTCCGTCATCACCAACATATTATGATCATAATAACCAAACACCTGGGCTCTATTTTTTACTATTACATTTGGCATTTCTTTAAGCTCAGCTATTATTTTATCAACCCATTCTTTTCCACTTTGGTTTCCAATATTAGCTTCGCTGGTTAGTAAGCTTCCACCAAATCTTGGTTTGTCCTCTGCTAAAATAATTTTTGCTCCATTTTTTGATGCAGCATATGCACTTGCTAAACCTGATGGACCTGAACCAGCTACTAACAAATCACAATATTCGTATTTATGTTCATATCTTTCTTTATCATGCTTTGTTGAAGCAACACCAAAACCTGCTGCTCTTCTAATGAAAGGTTCATAAACTTTATACCAAAAACTTTTTGGCCACATAAAGGTTTTATAATAAAAACCAGCTGGAAAAAATCTGTTTAAAAAATTATTTATTGCCCCAATATCAAAATTTACACTTGGCCAACAATTCACACTTTTTGCTTCGAGACCATCAAAAAGCTCTTGTTCTGTTGCACGACAATTTGGATCAGTCTCTCCATTCCTATATAATTGGACTATTGCATATGGTTCATCTGCTCCTACTCCAAAAAAACCTCTTGGCCTGTGATATTTAAAGCTTCTTCCAACAAGATGTACTCCGTTAGCAATTAATGCTGATGCTAGAGTGTCTCCTTCATAACCAAAATATTTTTTTCCATTAAATTTAAAAGAAATTTTTTTACCTCTATTTATTAATCCTACTTTATCTAATCTATAATTCTGTGACATAATTAAATATCTTCGCTTATTTCTGCTGTTTTAAAAATTTCATGTGTTATAGTATCTCTTTGGACTTTAAACCATTGTCTGCATCCTGAAATGTGGTGCCAAAGTTCTAAATGTTTTCCTCTTGGACTTTTTCTTAAATAAACAAATTTATTCCATTCTTCATCGGAAACTTCTTTATTTAATTCAGGTCTTTTAACAGTTGCATCTCCTCCATAAGCAAATTCATTTTGTGATCTCATTCCACAATAAGGACATTTAATATGTAGCATTTATGAAATCCAAGTTTTTGTACCAAGGCCTTTTTCATCAATCAAATGACCGGTATTAAATCTGTTCAAATTATAACCTGCATTTAACTCGTGAACTTTGTCTTGAGCTATTGTATATGCAAAAGTCCAACCAGATGCTGGGGTTGCTTTAAAGCCTCCATAACACCATCCGCAATTTAGATATAATCCTTCGATATGCGTTTTGTCTATAATTGGAGAACCATCCATTGACATATCCATAATTCCACCCCATGTTCTTAACATTTTTAATTTGCTAAGAAATGGAAACATTGCAATTCCTTCAGTTAACACATGTTGTAATGTGGGAAGGTTTCCTCTTTGGGCATAACTATTATAACCATCTAAATCTCCCCCCATAACCATTTCTCCTTTGTCCGATTGACTGCAGTAAAAATGTCCTGCTCCAAATGTAACTACATTATCTAATATTGGTTTTATTGGTTCAGATACACAGGCCTGTAATAGATGAGTTTCAATAGGTAATGTCATATTCAACATTTTCGCAAGTACTGATGTGCTTCCTGCTACACACAAACCTACTTTTTTTGCTTTTATATTTCCTTTTGATGTTTTTATTCCTTTTATTTTTCCTTTTACTACATCAAAACCAGTCACTTCGCAGTGTTGAATAATATCTACACCCATTGAGTCTGCCTGACGAGCATAACCCCAAGCAACAGCATCATGTCTAGCTGTTCCTCCGCTTGGTTGCATTAAACCACCAAATATTGGAAATCTAACATTTTCAGAAAAATCTAACATTGGAACTAATTTTTTTACCTCTTCTCTTCCTAAAAGAACCGCATCAATTCCATTTAATCTCATAGAATTTCCTCTTCTTGAATAAGCGTTCATCTGAGCATCTGAATGAGCAAGATTGATTATTCCTCTTGGTGAATACATTACGTTAAAATTTAAATCTTGACTCATGCTTCTCCATAAATCCATTCCTTTTTCATAGAACAAACCGTTTTCATCGTGCATATAGTTTGATCTTAAAATTGTAGTATTTCTTCCAACATTTCCTCCTCCTATCCATCCTTTTTCAACGATAGCAACATTTGTAATATTGTGTTCTTTAGCTAAATAATAGGCAGTGGCCAAGCCATGCCCTCCACCTCCAATAATTATAACATCATATTCATCTTTAGGAGTTGGGTCTTTCCAAGCCACTTCCCATTCTTTGTGACCTTTGAAAGCATTTTTAATAAGATTAAATAAGGAATATTTTTGCATAATTAAATTTATAGCAATAAATATAAATAGTTCTTTATTTTTTTTATATATATTTTTTAGAACTTTAAAAAATCCATAAAAAGAGATACTAATCCAGCTTCAAAGAAATTTGAATATATAGAAATAGTTAAAATGAGCACAGTCAAGTCAGATATAGAAATAGCAAGAGCTGCAAAAATGAAACCCATACAAGAAATTCTTGATGGGATAAATGTCCCAGACAAAGCAGAGGTTTATAGTCCTATGGGAAGATATATTGCAAAAATCAAACCTGAATATTTAGAAACTTTAAAAGACAAAAAAGATGGAAAATTAATTTTGGTTACTGCAATTACTCCAACTCCTGCGGGAGAAGGGAAAACAACAACTTCAGTTGGACTTTGTGATGGATTAAACAAAATAGGTAAAAAATCTATCGTTTGTCTTAGAGAGCCAAGCTTGGGTCCTTCTTTTGGAATGAAAGGTGGTGCAGCTGGTGGTGGTTATGCTCAAGTGGTTCCAATGGAACAAATTAATTTACATTTTACTGGGGACTTTCATGCAATTACATCAGCACATAATCTTCTTTCAGCTTTAATTGATAATCATATTTATTGGGGAAATAAATTAAATATTGATGTTAGAAGAATTACTTGGAAAAGAGTAATGGACATGAATGATCGAGCATTAAGATCAATAAATGTAAATTTAGGTGGAATAGCAAATGGTTATCCTAGAGAAGATGGTTTTGATATTACCGTTGCTTCAGAAATTATGGCAATCTTTTGTTTGTCAAATGATTTAAAAGATTTAGAAAATAGAATTGGTAATATTACTATTGCCTATACTAGAGACAAAAAACCAGTCTATGCAAAAGATTTAAAAGCTGAAGGACCAATGACGGTTCTGTTAAAAGATGCTATTAGACCCAATGTAACTCAAACATTAGAAAATAATCCAGCAATTATACATGGGGGACCTTTTGCAAATATTGCTCATGGCTGTAACTCGGTTATCGCTACCAAAACTGGATTAAAATTATCTGATTATGTTGTAACAGAAGCAGGGTTCGGTGCTGATCTAGGTGCTGAAAAATTTTTAGATATAAAGTGCAGAAAATCTGGTTTAAAACCTGATTGCGTTGTAATTGTTGCAACCATTAGAGCTTTAAAAATGCATGGTGGAGTAGCAAAAGAAGATCTTAAAAAAGAAAATGTAGATGCTCTTAAAAAAGGTCTAGTAAATTTAGAAAGACATATAAATAATACCAAAAAATTCAATTTACCAGTTTTAGTGGCAGTAAATCATTTTGTTACCGATTCAAACAAAGAAGTAAATACATTAATTGATTTTTGCACAAAACTTGGTGTTAAATCATCTTTGTGTACTCACTGGTCTAATGGTGGTGAAGGAACTAAAGAGCTTGCAAAAACTGTTGTAGAAATATGTGATAAAAATAAAAATAAATTTAAATTTTTATATGAAAATAAAACATCGCTATTTAAAAAAATAGAAACAATCGCTAAAGAAATTTATCACGCTAGTGAAGCAGTTGCTGATACAAAAATAAGAGATCAATTAAAAGATTTTGAGTCAAAAGGATATGGAAATCTTCCAATATGCATTGCTAAAACTCAATACAGTTTCTCAACTGATCCTAGTTTAAAAGGTGCTCCATCAGGACATGTTCTTCCAATAAGAGAAGTTAGACTTTCATCTGGAGCTGAATTTGTTGTTGTTATATGCGGCACAATCATGACTATGCCTGGTTTACCTAGAGTTCCTGCTGCCGACTCTATTAAACTAAACAATAAGGGTGATATTGAAGGATTGTTTTAATTAAGCAACAGCTTTTAAAGAATTGAGCCAATTTTTTAATTCAATCATTCTAGAATTTTTTTCCGAAACTTTAATTTCTTTCTCAATGAAATTAATGTGGTTTTGAATTTCTTCTTCATCTTTAAAACATTTTCTGTCATTTATTAATCGATCTTTTCTAAACCTAATCAATGTAATCATTTTATGGTAAGTAATTTCTGGGTGATACTGCAACCCCCATATGTCACTTATTCCTGATTTAAAATGAATACTTTGTATTTTGTTAATTTTATTCGATGCCAAATGAGTAGCTCCTTCTGGTAGTGTAACTACTTCATCAAAATTAAATGCGGGTGAGTTAAATTTTTTATTTTTTGATATATACAATGGATGATTTAATCCGTTTTCGTTAATTTCTATATCATTTGCGATTCCAATATGAGCGCCATTTGTAGATTTTTTTACTGCTCCACCAGCAGCTGTTACGGCAACTTGCATTCCCCAACATATTGCTAATATTTTTTTTATGTTTTGAAAGCATTCTTTCATAAAAGAAATCTGTCTACGAATTTCAATGCAATCATTATAAATGTTTAAACTGCTACCTCCCCAAATTAATCCATCATATTTTTTTAT
>CACFWQ010000012.1 GCA_902570055.1 uncultured Pelagibacteraceae bacterium | reverse complement strand
TTTAGCCTTAATTGGTTTTTATCAATTTAAATGAAAAATAATTTTTTAAATCCAAAAACAGAAAATTTTAACCAAAAAAAAATAGATTGGTCCGTCATTCAATTAGAATTGAAAAATAAATTTGGAGCTGACATTTTTGAAAGCTGGATAAAAAAAATAGAATTTGTAAATGAATTTAATGATTATGTTTTAATTTCTGTTTCCACAAGATTTATGAGGGACTGGATCACCTCAAGATATCTTGATCAAATTTTGCAAGTAATCAAGTCATACAAAAAAAGTATTAATAGAATCGAATTTGTTGTTAATGAAATAAAAGATAAAAATATTAGTCAGCTACCCATAACTAATGAAAAATCTTTAGAAATAAACACAAATGTATCTTTTATTAAAGATTCATATCTTCAATATAATAGAATTGATCCAAATAAAAAATTTGAGAACTTTATATTAGGACAAAGCAATAAACTTGCCTATGAGGCGTCAAAAAAAGTATCAGAAGATATTTCTCACTACAATCCACTTTATATATATGGTGGCGTAGGTATGGGCAAAACGCATTTATTGAATTCAATTGGATTAAACTTAAAAAATAAAAACAAAAATAAAGTAATGTTTATTTCTGCTGAACGTTTTATGTATCAATTTGTTAGATCAATTAAATTAAATGAAATGGTTAAATTTAAAGAGTATTTTAGAAATACCGATGTTTTACTTATAGATGATATTCAATTTATGAATGGTAAAGAAGCTATGCAAGAAGAATTTTTTCACACTTTCAACGCTTTGTTAGATAAAGGTTCCCAAATAATAATTTCAGCAGACAGACCACCTAACAAATTGCCAAGAATTCAAGAAAGAATAAAATCAAGATTTTCTGGCGGATTAGTAGTTGATATTCAAAAAGCAGAATTTGAACTAAGGTATAAAATTATTAAATTGAAGTCTGAAGAATTAAGAATTTATTATTCAGATCAAATTAAAATACCTGAAGAAATACAAAAGTTTATCAGCTCAGAAGTTAAAACAAATATAAGAGAATTAACTGGCGCATTAAACAGAGTTGTTTCATTTTCAAGAATTTATAATAAAACACCAAATTTATCAGAGGTTAAAATAATTTTAAAAGATTTATTAAACATGTACGAAAACAAAGCAACTATTGAATTAATTCAATCTGTTGTTTGTAAGTTTTTTAAAATTAATAAAACAGAGATGCTTTCCTCAAGAAGATCAAGATATCTTGTTAGACCAAGACAAACAGCAATTTACCTGACAAAAATACTCACATCAAAATCTTTACCTGAAATAGGCAGAGAATTTTCTGGAAGAGATCATACAACAATAATTCATTCAGTTAAAACTATAGAAAAATTGAAAAAAATAAATCCAGAATTATCTAACAATATTGAAAGTCTAAAAAATCAAATTTTGTATAATAAAGAAAATGAAATTTAGTGCAAATCAGGAAGATTTACAAAAATCTCTTAACTATTGCCAGGGAGTAATAGAAAAAAGAAGCACATTACCTATTCTCTCAAACATCTTGTTAGATGTAAAAGATTCAAAATTAACAATTGTTGCAACTGATCTCGATTTAATATTTTATCAAGAAATAAAAGATATAGAAATTGAAGAGGAAGGAAAAACTACAACAACATCCTCAGTTTTGTATGATATTATTAGAAAATTTTCATCGGGTAAAAAAATTAATTTTTCTTTTAGTGGGGAAAATAAACTTCAATTAGAATCCGAAAAATCCGTTTTTCATTTAAATTGTATTAATGCTTCAGAATTCCCAATCACTGATGAAAATTTTAATCAAAACCAATTTTCCATTAAATCAAAAATTTTACTAAAGCTACTAAATAAATGTAAATTTTCTGTATCAAATGATGAAACTAGACACTATTTAAGTGGAATTTTTTTTCATCAAACTCAAATTGATGACAAAAACTTTCTCACAGCAGTTGCAACTGATAGCCACAGAATGTCAGTATCAAAGGTGCAACTAAATGAGAAAATTAACTTTGATGCAATTATTTTACCTAAAAAAGCAATTTTTCAGTTGTGTTCTTTATTGGAAGATTTTGATGGAGATATAAAAATTTCAAATGTTAAATCTAAAATAAAATTTGAATTAAAAAATAGTACTTTGATTTCAAAATTGATTGATGGAAAATTTCCAAATTATGTACAAGTTATTCCTAAAAATAATGAAAAAAAACTAGAAATTGATCTTAAACCATTTTTAAATTCTGTAGATAGAGTTGCATCAGTCTCTCTTGATAAAAAAGATGGAGTAAAATTTAATTTAACAAAAGATAAATTAAATTTATCCGTAAATAATGCAAATAGTGGAGACGGCAAAGAAAGTTTAAATGTAAAATTTGAACATGATTTAGATATAAGTTTTAATTCAAGATATTTAATTGATGTTGCTTCACAACTTGATGGAGATAAAATAGAAATATTTTTTAACGATACTGCTTCACCAGCATTAATAAAAGATCCAGCAGATTTTAATAGTATATTTGTGGTTATGCCAATGAAAGGCTAATTAATTTTATTTAATTCTGAATAAATACTGTTTTCTAGTAAATTCAAAAATTCTTCTTTTTTTAAACCTGGATTAATTGGATTTAAAATAGAAATGGTAATAGTTTTATTGTTTGATAATTGATTATTTTTTGGCCAAACATATCCAGAATTAATGGCAATTGGTAAACACTTAATTTTTAGTGTTTCATAAATTCTTGCTGTTCCTTTTTTAAATTTAGATCTATCTTCTGGCAAAACCCGTGTTCCTTGGGGAAATATAAGCAATGGTCTCTTTGAACTATTAACTATTTTTAAAACTTTATCAAAAAATCCAAGATTCTCTTTAACTGTTTTATTTCTATTAATTGATATTGAACCAATTTTTTTTAAATAAAGTCCAAAAATAGGAATTTTTAATAATTCTTTTTTTAATATAAAAATTGGTGAATCAAATATAGTTTGTAAAAAAAAAGTTTCAAACATAGATTGGTGTGAGCAAGCTATAAAAAACTTTTCATCAAAAATTATATTTTCTTTTCCAAGAATATTTATTTTTACAGACAAAATAATGCTTAAACAAAATTTTGTCCAATAACCCATAATTTTTCCACCAATCAAAGTAATTTTTGCAGGCATAATTAAAGCAGGCAGAAATATAATAGATATAAGAATTATTCCTAAGAAAAAAAAAAATTTAAATAATATGTTTCTAATCATTTATCTTAATATTTAAATTAGATCGTCAAGTTTTTGTGTATTTTTAATAATTTTTATTTTTGAATTTTTAATAAGAATTTCTGCCGGCAAAGGTCTTAAATTATAATTAGAGCTTAGTGACATTCCATAAGCACCAACATCACAAATTATAATTATATCTCCTTCTTTAATTGACTGAAATTTTTTTATAGTTAAAAATTTATCTGTGCTTTCACATATTGGACCAACAAACTCAAGAGTTTTATTTAAAATTTTTTTATTTTTTTTCGATGGTACTATTTGATGTTTGGTTCCATATAAGGCTGGTCTCATTAAATCATTCATCCCAGCATTTAATATTACAAAATTTTTATTTTTATTTTTTTTTATATAAATAATTTTTGAAATTAAAACTCCTGCATTACCAATTATAGATCTACCGGGTTCAAAAATAATTTTGCAATTTTTTTTTTTTAGAAATTTACTAATTAAATAATTATAAGTTTTAAAGTCAAATTTTTTACTATTTTTATCATAAGAAATACCTATTCCACCACCAAGATCAACAAATTCAAATTCATGATGTGTTTTTTTTATTAATCTATCGATTACTTTTAGCATCTTCTCATAAGGTTTATGGCTAAGTATTTGACTGCCTATATGAACACTAAGGCATTTAAGCCGAAGAAATTTAGATATTTTTGCATATTTAACAAGTTTAATAAACTCTTTCTCGCCAACACCAAATTTATCACCCACTCTTCCAGTTGAAATTTGTTTTAAAGTTTTTGCATCTGTATTAGGGTTCAATCGTATTCCTATATCAACTTTCTTTTTTTTTTGCTTTGCTATTTTTTCAATTGCTAAAAGTTCACTTAAAGATTCTACATTGATTAATAATATATTTTTGTTTATAGCATATTTTAATTCAGAATATGTTTTGCCAACACCAGAAAAGACAATTTTTTTTGCAATAATTCCAGCTTTTGAGGCTTTCATCATTTCACCTTTTGAAACTACATCAGCACCACAATTTAAGTTACGTATTTCTTTTAGTATTGCTAAGTTTGAATTAGATTTTACTGAAAAACAAACTAGAGGGTTAATTTTATTAAAATGGTTTTTAAAATTTAAAATATTATTTTTTATTCTTGAATAAGAATAGCAATAAAATGGAGTATTAAATTTTCTTGCCAATTTTTCAGTTGAAATATTTTCAACATGAAAATTTTTATTTTTATATTGCATTAAATTATTTTGATTAAAGATTTTTTATTTTTAAAAGCTTTATATTCTGGATCGCCTTTTTTGCCACAAGATAATACAAGAATCGATAATATTATTATTAATATAGTTTTTTTTATCATTTATAATTTTTTTTATATTTTATAATCATTTTTTTTATATTATTAAATGATGTTCCACCAAATGATTTTTTTGAATTAACTGAGTTTTTTAAGTTAAATACATTTAAAACATTACTTTTTAAGTTGGGTTCAAATTTTTTAAGCTCATTTAAGCTTAATTGATTTAATTTAATTTTATTTTTTTCTGCAAAATTAACAATAGAAGCTGTCATTTGATAAGCTTTTCTAAAAGATTTACCATGATTTATTACAAGGTAATCTGCTAAGTCAGTTGCTGTAACAAATCCTTCATTTGCTAATTTTAGCATTTTTGATTTATTTGGTTTGAAATTTCTCATTACTTCATTAAGTATAGAAATACAATTATCCAAGGTATCAAAAGATTTAAAAACAATTTCTTTATCATCTTGAAGGTCTTTAAAATACGATAATGGCAAACCTTTTAAAATTGTTAACATAGCAAATAAATTGCCAAATGTTCCACCAGCTTTTCCTCTTAAATATTCTAGTGGGTCAGGATTTTTTTTTTGGGGCATAATTGATGAACCAGTAAGAACTTTGTCAGACAGAACGATTAGATCAAAGCCATCTGAATTCCAAATTATTAATTCCTCGGCAATTCTGGAAATATGTAGTGAACAAACAGAAATAGAATATAGAAAATCTAAAACAAAATCTCTATCAGCAACTGTATCTATTGAATTGTTTGTCGGATTTATAAATCCAAGTTTTTTTGTAGTAAAAAATCTATCAATGTTGAATGAGGTCCCACTTAGTGCAACAGCTCCCAAAGGATTTTCATTTAAACTTTCCAAATTATTTAAAAGTCTTTTTTTATCTCTTTGGAACATTTCCACATAGGCCAACAAATAATGAGCTAAGGATACAGCTTGTGCATTTTTTAAATGTGTAAAACCAGGCATTATTATTTGAATATTATTATCTGAAACTTTTAAAATAGTTTTAATTAATTTATTTAATTTGTTATTTAGTTTTTTATTTGAAGATTTAATCCATAGTTTGAAATCTGTTATTACTTGATCATTTCTTGACCTTGCAGTGTGAATAAATCCAGCATCTTCACCGATTAATTCAAAAAGTCTTTTTTCTATATTCATATGAATGTCTTCGTATTTTTCATTAAAAATAAATTTTTTTTTTATTATTTCTTTTTCAATTTTTTTAAGACCTTTTATAATTTTATTTTTTGTTTTTAGTGAAATTATTTTTTGTTTTGATAGCATTTCAACATGCACTAAAGATCCAAAAATATCCTCTTTAAAAAGTCTTTTATCTACATTAATTGAGCTTCCAATTTTTTGGAATAAAATAGAGGATTTTTTTCCTATTCTTTTATTCCAAATTGCCTGATTGTTTTTATTTTTGGTCATGGTAATTAATTATACTAATTAAATACATAAATATAATAAAAAAATAATGATATTTAGTTTAAACACAACAATAGTAAAACCAGAACAAAATAACAAAATTCACAATGCGGTAATATTATTACATGGTTATGGAGGCGATGGAAAAGATATTAGTATTCTTACTTTGAACTGGAAAAGATTTTTGCCAAATACTGTTTTTTTTGTGCCCCGACGCTCATGAGACTTGCTCAATAAATCCAAGTGGATTTCAATGGTTTGATTTAAGCAAAGATAATACTGAATATATTATTCAACAGTCTTTAGAGGCTGAAAAAGTTATTTGGAAGTATATAAAAGAAGTAAAAGAGTTTTATAAATTAAAAAATTCACAAATTTGTTTGTTAGGATTTAGCCAAGGATGCATGATGTCAATTAATATAGGTTTGACAGCTGATGAAAATTTTAATTGTGTAATAGGATTTTCTGGCAAGATAATTAATAAAGACCATCTTTCCAAAAGAATTTCTTCTTCTACAAAAATGCTTTTGTTTCATGGTGATAAGGATGAAATTGTTCCACCAAGTAATTTACTTGAAGCAAAAGATTTTTTGTTAAGAAACAAAATAAAAGTTGAAATAAATATGATTAGTAATTGTGACCATCATATACCCGTAAAAGCGTCAAGTATTGCTTTAAATTATTTAAAAAAAAACTTTTTTATTTAATAAAAATTAAATATTTTTTTTGTAATTATTGATTAATTATTTTATTTGGGCTAGTCTTATTTGAATTATAAATGAATTTCGTTGAACAAAATATTTCTTTAGAAAAATGTCCAGCATTAGTATTAAATGCTGACTATAGACCTTTAAGCTATTATCCTTTGTCACTTTGGAGTTGGCAAGATTCAATTAAATCAGCATTTTTAGATAGAGTAACAATTGTAAGCAATTATGATCGAATAATTAGAAGCCCTTCATTTAGTATGAAACTTCCAAGTGTAATTGCATTAAAAAGCTATATTAAACCAAAATCAAATCCAAATTTTACCAGATTTAACGTATTTTTAAGAGACAATTTCATGTGCCAGTATTGTTGTAGCAAAAAAGAACTTACATTTGATCATTTGGTTCCTAGATCTAAGGGTGGAAAAACAGACTGGGATAATGTAGTTACCGCTTGTTCAAGTTGCAATGTTCAAAAGGGAGGCCGGCTTATTGAAAGCTCTAAAATGAAACTTAATAGCAAGCCTTATCAACCTTCAACAGAGGACTTGCACAGAAATGGTAAAAATTTTCCCCCTAACTTTCTTCATAAAACTTGGATAGACTATTTGTATTGGGATGTGGAATTAGAGCCTTAATTAGATTTTTTCAGATATATTTATTGCAATTTTAGAACCAGTTTTAATAATTTTATCTAAGATTGAATATATTCCTTCTTTACTAGCACCACTTTCATAAGCAATGTCTTTATGATGCAATTCGTCATCTCTAAATTTTTTTATTTTTTCTTTTAAATCTTTTTCATCAGAATTTAATTGGTTTATTTGTTTTTGATAATGATTATCTATTACTTCCTCAACAGAAGCAGTACATAACATAGCAGCTTTTTTACCTAATATAGCCGAACCAAATCCAAGTCCAACACCCATTAAATCCCACAAAGGTAAAAATTTTGTTGGTTTTATTTTTCTTTTTTTTATTTCCTTATTAAAAAAATCCAAATGTTCTTTTTCTTGATTTTTCATTTTTTCAATAGTTTTTTTTAAATCTTCATCTTTAAGAAAGGTATTGAGCGCCAATAGTTGTCCTTCATAAATTTTCATGGCTCCTCTTTCCCCAGCATGATCTACTCTAATAATTTCTTCTAAAATTTTTTTATTAGTTTTTTTCATAGTTGTTAAATAGTTTTATGAAAATACCACTTAACACTACAGAAAAAATGGTATTTATTGTAGCAAGAGAAAATCCAAGTATTCTAAAATCAACGTCTTTGCAGCTTATATTAGTTTGTTTTAATTGTTTTAAGAGCTCTTCTTTATTTAAAACTTTTAATTTTTGGCTATTTTCACATAGCATTGACTCATTAAAAAAACCTTGCTCTATACCAAAATGGTAAAAAGCCAAAATAGAGCTTATAAAAAATGTTATTATTAAAAATAATAAGATAGTTTTTTTGTATTTTTTTAGGATTAAAATTGTAGAAATTAGTAATATAGAAACTATGTATGGAATTCGCTGGTACTCACATAGCTTACATGGCTCATGACCTAGCACAAACTCAATTACAAATGCAGAAATTAATGAAATAGAAATAAAAATTAATAGATATATTAAAATAATATTTTGCGATTGTTTTGACATTATTATTTATTAAAAAAAATTAAATAAATTACTGAAGCCAGTATAATAATTATTATAGTTATTATTATGGACCACTTTCCACCTTTTTTTTCTAAAAAAGGACCAATTTTTTGTCCAAATTTATAAGTTAAATATGCAACTAAAAAAAATCTTAACCCGCGAGTAATAATACATATTAAAATAAAAGATATTAAATTGAAGTGAATAATTCCACTAGAAATAGTTAGCAGCTTGAATGGCAAAGGCGTGAAGCCTGCGGTAAATAATATACCTAACCAAGTTTTAAAACCTCCTCCAGCTGAAAATTTTTCTTTTAGTGTACCAGTATATTCATAACCATAAAATTCAAAAATTTTAATTGCAATTTCATTTAAAGAATAACCAATATAATAACCAAACATAGCACCTAACACAGAAAAAATTGTTGCTATTAATGCAATTTGAATAAATTCATTTTTTTTTCGATACTACCATTGGAATTATCATCACATCAGGCGGTATAGGAAAAAAAGAACTTTCTATAAAGGATTCTATAGCTAATATTTGTTTTGCGTATTTATATCCTGCCCAAGTGATACATTTATCATATATATTTTTAAGCATTTTTCGTTTTAATATAAAATAAAGTTTTATACTATTTAATAATAAAAAATTTTATTATTAACAAAGGAAAAAACAAAAATGGGCGAATGGCGGAACTGGTAGACGCGTTGGACTCAAAATCCAATGGTAGCAATGCTGTGAGAGTTCGAGTCTCTCTTTGCCCACCAATATTTTTATGAATTTAGATAATTTTAACAGTTTAATTGAATTATTTTTTTATCAAGCAGAAAAACAAGATTCCAAAAGTGTTTTATTGCAATGGTTAAATCCAAATAATAGAAAAACTTTTACATGGGAACAAACAAAAATAAATATATTTAAACTTTCAAAAATAATAAAAGAAAATATTACAGAGGGAGATAGATGCCTTTTGGTATCAGAAAATAGACCAGAATGGTTTATTGCAGATTTAGCCATTATGTTATCTGGCGGAATTACAGTCCCAGCTTATACAACTTATACCGAAGGGGACTATAAATATTTAATTGACGATTGTGAACCAACAGTTGTTATTGTTTCAAATCATGCAATGCTAAAAAAAATTAAATACAATAATTAATGAAAAGAATTTTATAAAAAAAGTAATTACTTTTGATGAAGTACAAAAAGTGTTTCATGATTTAAATATAAGTAATAAAGAAAAATATTTAGATTTTGATTCAATTATAAAAAATGATTTATTAAATGATGACAAAATACAAGATACAAATTTAAAAAGATCATCAGCAGCTTGTATAATTTATACTTCTGGAACTGGAGGTAATCCAAAAGGAGTTATTTTAAGCCATGGCGGTATTTTGAACAATCTTGTAGGCGCATGTGAAATCATGAAACCATTAATTGATTCAAGACCAGTATTTTTAACTTGGCTTCCTCTTTCACATTCATATGAGCATTGTGTACAATTTGCTCAGATAGCAGTGGGAGCCAAAGTTTTTTATGCTGAAAAAATAGAAAAACTTTTAGACAATATATCCGAAGCAAAACCAACAATTATGACGGCTGTTCCTAGATTTTATCAAAATCTTTATAACAAAATTAATATTAGCATGAAAAAGCAAACCGGCATTAAAGCAAAATTAATTGAAACAACAATTCGATTAGGAAAAAAAAAATTGTTAAATGAAAAAATGACTTTTTTTGAGAAGTTATTAAATTTACTTGCAAATATATTAGTTAGAAAAAAGGTGAAAAAACAATTTGGCGGAAACTTAAAAGCATTTGTTTCTGGAGGAGGAGCTTTAGATAAAGAAATAGGAGAATTTTTAAATTCTATTGGTCTACCAACTCTTCAAGGATATGGTTTAACAGAAACATCCCCAGTAGTTAGTTGTAATCCCATTCACAAAATAAAGGTTGAAACAGTTGGCCCTCCTTTTAAAGGAAATAAAGTTAAAATTGCTGAAGATGGAGAAATATTAGTTAAAGGAGAAAATGTAATGCTTGGTTATTGGAATAAAAAAGATGAAACAGCCAAAGTTATTATAGATGGATGGTTGCATACAGGAGATATCGGAGAAATAGACCCAATAGATGGTTATCTGAAAATTACTGATAGAAAAAAAGATATTATTGTTAGCGCTGGAGGGGATAATATTTCTCCAGCAAAAATAGAAAACATGATTAATAATTCATCAGAAATTGATCAGTGTATGGTTTATGGAGATAAAAAAAACTATTTAGTTGCTTTAATTGTTCCTAATAAAGAATTTTTAAAAAATAAAGAAAAAATAAATTCAGTGATAGATAATGTAAATAAAAAATTAACTTTAGTAGAAAAAATAAAAAAAATTCAATTAATAGATGAAAATTTTTCAATAGAAAATGGTTTGTTAACACCAACAATGAAAGTAAAAAGAAAAAAAGTAACTGAAAAATATAAAAAAGAATTAGAAAATCTTTATTAATAAATAAATTATAAAAAAACTTTTAATCTTCAATTAAACAAGTAAAATAAAGCGTTTTTAACGAAAAATAAATTTTTTTAAAAAATAAAAAAAACAATTTAAAAAAAACAAAAAATTAAATATTTGACATAACTAATTAAAAAAATTAAAAATTAGTTATTAACGAATCAATTTGATTCGAAACTTAAACAGGGAGCTAAAGATGGCTAAAAGAAGAAAAAAAGCTAAAAAAGGTAAAAAGAAAGCTAAGAAAAGAAGAAGAAGAAGATAGTCAATTTCTTTTTTAAAGAGCGCTTCCCATGATAAAATTATGGGAGGCGTTTTTTATTTTACAGCTTCTACTTCAGGATTAGTTTTATTTTCAGATTTAATTGTTTGCTGATTTTCTAAATTTCTCTTAAGAGCTTTATCTAATTTTTTTTGAGTGTCTTCTAAAGATAACTTTAATATTATTTGAAACTCCGATAAAATTCTTTCATAAGCTTTTTCAAAAAGTTGCCTTTCGCTATAAGACTGGTCTACTAATAATCCATCGCCTTTATTAAGATCTCTAACAACTTCTGCTAAATCATATATTTTACCTGATGTTATTTTTTGTTCATATTCTTGTGCTCTTCTGCTCCACATAGATCTTTTAATCTTTGGCTTACTTTTCAAAATTGATATTGATTTATTTACCTGGTTTATAGTTGCCAGTGGTCTAAGATTAGATTGTTTGTTTATTGGAAGCATTCCCATAGCTTTATCTTTTTCAAATTTTATATCGTAACAATTAACTTCAATTCCACCAATAATTTTTGAACTTATAGATAAAATTTGTCCAACACCATGTTTTGGATACACTACGTAATCTTTTGTTTTATATTCTTTTTTTTGCAGTTTCCTGTTTTTTTATTTTTTTTATTTCTGGTTTTACATCAATATTTTTTACAATTCTTAAATTATTACTAACTTTTTCTTCTTTTTTTGTAAGAGCTTTTTTTATTTTGGGCTAAATTATTATTTTTTAATTTTTTAATTTTTATTTTTTTTTGTTTTGTAACTATTTTTTTTGTTTTTTTTCTCTTTACTTTGAGTAATTTTTTTTTTGTTTTTTTTGGTTTAGTTTTAAAGGTTTTCTTTAAAATATTTTTCAAATTTATTTTTTTCATTTTTGTATTTTTCATTATCAATTGGAGGATCTTTTTTTTTATTAATATTTGGCCATATCTCTGAATATTTTGTATTCAAATCTAACCATTTTTCATTTCCATTTTCTGTATCTGGAACTATCGCATCTATTGGACATTCAGGTTCACAAACGCCACAATCTATACACTCATCTGGTTTAATTACAAGCATATTTTTTCCTTCATAAAAACAGTCAACAGGACAAACTTCTACACAGTCCATCAGTTTACATTTAATGCATTTTTCATTTACTATGTAAGTCACCTAATTATTTTTTCTTTTTATTTTTTCTTTTATTTGGCCCATAATTTTATCATCTACGTATAATAACCCTCCCAATCTTCTCATTAAATTAGATTCATAAATATCTATCTCCTCATTGGAATATATAATGTTCCAAAGAACCTCAACAATTTTTATTTTAAATTCATTATTTTCATTTTTGATTTGCTTAGTAAAATCTAGTATTTGATTTGAGTTTTGCTCATTTATTTCAGCTTCTGATATTATTTGATTAATTTTTGACTGTTCTGCTCCTAGTTCAATTATTGTTTTTTTTATAATTTCCTTTTCTTTATCTGTATAGTTTTCATCTATTTTTGCAGCATGAATTAATAAAGAGGCAGTTTTTAACAAAAGTTCTTCATTATTTTTGTTATCATTTTTTAAATTTTTATTTTTGAATAATTTAAACATTATTTAAAATCTATATTTTTTAATATACTAAAAGGATTATCATTCATTTTTTTATAATTAAAAGATTTTTTAATTTTCTGCTTATTAGGAATATATTTAAAATAAAATTCATTATTTTTTTTAAGGATTTTATAGTTCATTTTTTTTATTAGTTTTAAGAAATTTTCTTTATTACAACCAAGCAAATTTAACATTTCTGGGACAAGTTGTATTTCAGTATTGTTATTTGGATTAGAGTTTATAATATGTACAAATAATCTTTCTAAAATATCTATTCTAACAAAAAAATTATCAAAATTTTCATATCCACATAAGAGCATAAAATTTTTATTTGTAAAATTACTATCCTCCAAGAAGTTTAGACCAAAAGTTGGAGGTTTAAGATTAAAATATTTTTGATGATAATTTTTCCATAACAAAATTCTTAATGAAACTGCCTCTGGCTTTAATAGTTTAAAAAGAAAAACATGATATCTACCAAATTTAACTCCCATTTTTCTTAAAATTTTTCTTTCATCTTGTCCTAATTTTAATAAATACTCAGAAACTTTTTCTCTTTTTAATACACCATTATTTTCATATAATTGATAAGCTAAAGCTCGAACAGAATTATTTTTTTCTTTCAAACTTTTAAGATCAATCAAATTTTTTAGTACATAACCAATTTTTTCTTTTAGCCATTTTTCCAGATATTTTTGAAGTTTTTTTTGTTCTCTAACTTCTACTATATCATCAACTATTAAAGATAGTTCAGGATCTAAATAATCTTTACCAGGCAATAATTTTGCAACAGGAAATTTTTGCCAATAAATTTTAAAATCATCTTTTATTTCAACCAATCCAGTTTCAATAATTTTTTTAATTCTTTTTTCCAATTCTGAACTTACACTTATTCTTGCTGCTTTTTTTAATGACTTAATATCTGTATCAAGTGTTCCAACTTTTAAATCTAACTCTAATTTTAGTCCTTTTAATTTACCGATAAATTGATTATTTATTACAACATTTTCATCCTCAGTTATTTCAGTATTAAACGTCATATCTTGTTTTAATCCTCTTGCTAAAATACTCGCTCTTTTATCAATAAAACTTTTCGTAAGTTCTTCATGTAGTCTATCAGACAATTTATCTTCTAATAATTTAGTTCTTTCAACCCAATAATCTTGATTTTCAACCCAGTTAATTTTATTTGATACATAAGACCATGTTCTAATATTTGCTATTCTGTTTGATAAAGAGTCAACATTTCCCTCTAATTTGTTTAAAGCAGAAAGTTGTTGCTTCATAAAACTATTAGATATTCTTCCTTCTTTTCCATTAAGAAAATTAAAAACCTTACTCACAACTTCCAAATGATTGCCATAAGTTCTTTTAACAAAATCTGGAATTTGGCAACATTCCCAAAGTAAATTTAATACTCGTTTATCATTTGAAATTTTATGATTAGTTGAATTTTTTAAAAAGTGTTTCAAAACTTTTTCATCCTCACATTCTTGTACTCTTCTTAACCAGTCTTTTCCAGGCCTCTCATTGAGTGATTTAATTAAATTAGATGTATTTTCAAAGTTAAGATTAGAATTTCTCCAAAATAAAGTTCTAATTTCTTCAAATTTATGATTTTCTAATAACTCTACTTCTTCCGAGCTAATTTCACTACAATCTCCTGTTATTCCAAAGCTTCCATCATTTAAATATCTTCCAGCTCTTCCCGAGATTTGGCCAATTTCTGATAAACTTAATCTTCTTAGCTTTTTACCATCAAACTTTTTTAAACTTGAAAAATAAACATTTTCTAAATTCATATTTATACCCATTCCAATAGCATCAGTGGCAACTAAAAAATCAGCATCACCTGACTGATACAATTCAACTTGGGCATTTCTAGTTTTTGGACTTAATGAGCCCATAACAATTGCCGCTCCACCTTTTTGCCTTCTCACCAATTCAGCAATTGCATAAACTTCTTCAGCTGAAAAAGCAATTATTGCAGTTTTTCTATTTATTCTAGAAATTTTTTTATGACCAATATAAGAAAGCTTTGATAATCTTTTTTTATTTACAAATTCAGTATCTTCTTCCAATTTAGAAATGATATTTTTAATTGTATTCGATCCCATAAACATGGTTAATTTTTCACCACGTAGGTTTAATAATCTATCAGTAAAAATATGACCTCTTTCAGGGTCAGCGCACATTTGAATTTCATCTACTGCAACAAATTCTAAATTTTTTTCAATAGGCATAGATTCAACTGTACAAAGGTAATATTTAGCATTTACCGGTATAATTTTTTCCTCACCTGTTATTAGTGAAACTTTATTAGGATCTATTTTTTGAATAACTTGATCGTAAATTTCTCTTGCTAGCAGTCTTAAGGGAAAACCAATCATTCCCGATTCAAAAGCAAGCATTGTCTCAATAGCTAAAAAGGTTTTTCCAGTATTTGTAGGTCCTAAAACAGCTGTAATTTTATTTTTTCTCATTTCAATGTTTAGTATCTAATTTTTTTTTAATACCATATGTTGTAAGCAAAAAAGAACAAAAATAGGTTAAAACATGACCGAATCACTATGGGAAAAGTTCTCATTTTGATATTTATATAAAATAAAGTTTAACATAAAAAAAAAAAACTCAACAACATTTTTTTAGGTTTGGATTTATGAGCAAAATACTATGGGAAGCTTCTAAAGAAAGAAAATTTAACTCTAATCTTTATAAATATGAAAAATTTCTTTTCAGGAAGTATAATTTAAAATTTAGACAAAAATATTCTAAACTTTTGCAATGGAGTATTTTAAATATAGATAAATTTTGGGATTCAATATGGGATTTTTCTAAGATCAAAGGGCAAAAAAGTAAAAAAAAATTAACAAAATCGAAGGTTTTTTATAAAAATTTATTTCTACCTAAATCAAAATTGAATTTTGCAGAAAATTTACTTTCAAAAAATAATCAAACTAAGGCAATCACTTTTGTAAGTGAAAATGGATTTAGAGAAGAAATTAGCTGGAAGCAACTTAATAAAAATGTAAGTAAAATCATTAAATTTTTAAAGAAAATAAAATTAAATGAAAAAGATAGGGTAGTCGCTTATATGCCAAACAACATTCAAACAGTTGAGGGATTTCTAGCCACAACAGCAATTGGAGCCATATGGTCATCTTGTTCTCCAGATTTTGGAACAAATGGACTTATTGAGCGTTTCTCCCAAATTAAACCAAAGGTTTTATTTGTTACTGACAGATATTTTTATAATGGAAAAGAAATAGATATTTTAGAACGCATTCCTCAAATATTAAAAAAAATTAAATCAATTAAATATTTAGTTATTGCTAACTATCCTGGGCAAAATTACATTAAAAAAAAAATATATTTTAGAAATGTGGTTGTTTTTAAATGGAATGAATTCAATAAATTTAACTCAAATATTATAAAATTTAAATATTTTGATTTTGAACATGAGTTAGCAATACTTTATTCTAGTGGAACAACAGGTCAACCAAAATGTATATGTCATAGAGCAGGTGGAGTTTTACTTCAACATATAAAAGAACATCAATTACACTGCGATATAAAAGAAAATGATAATGTTTTTTATTTTACTACATGTGGCTGGATGATGTGGAATTGGATGGTAAGTGCCCTAGCTTCTAAAGCTTCAATTGTTTTATTTGATGGTTATCCTATGTATAGAAGGGACGATCTCTTGTTAAAAATCGCAGATGAAGAAAAAATTACGTTGTTTGGAGTTAGTGCCAAGTATATTGATACTTTAAAAAAAACTAATCTTTCAATAAAGAAAAAATATAAGTTAAAAAATTTAAAAACTATTTGTTCAACTGGATCTCCGCTATCACAAGATGGTTTTGAATATGTATATAAAAAAATTAAAAAAAAACGTTCATTTGGCATCAATATCTGGAGGCACAGATATTGTTTCTTGTTTTGTACTTGGAAATTTGTATGAACCTATAATTTCAGGTGAGATACAAAATAAAGGACTTGGATTAAATGTTGATATTTTTAATGATAAAGGAAATTCTGTAAAAAATGTAAGAGGAGAATTAGTTTGCAAGAATCCTTTTCCTTCAATGCCATTAAAATTTTGGAATGACAAAAATCATATTAAATTAAAAAAAGCTTATTTTAGTAAATATCCCAATATTTGGCATCACGGAGATTATGCTGAAATAAAAAAAAATGGTGGATTTGTTATATATGGTAGGTCAGATACAACATTAAATCCTGGCGGGGTAAGATTAGGAACAGCCGAGATATATTCTGAAGTGGAAAAGTTTAAAGAAGTTAAAGAATCCATTGTAGTTGGACAGGCTTGGGATAATGATGTCAGAATAATTTTATTTTTAGTACTTAATCAAAAATATAATTTAGATGAGGATTTATCAATCAAAATTAAAAAACAAATAAGAGTTAACGCTTCTCCAAGACATGTACCAGCAAAAATTATTAGGGTTATGGACATACCAAGAACTAAAAATGGAAAAATTGTTGAACTTGCAGTTAAAAATGTAATAGAAGGTAATAATATAAAAAATAAAGAAGCTCTAGCTAATCCAGAAGTTTTAGAACAGTTTAGAAACTTAGAAGAATTAAAGTATTGAATGATAAAAGACATAGTAAAAAATTTAAAACCCTCTTCAACATTAAGAATAAATGAAATTTCAAAAGAGCTAGAATTAAATGGTAAAAAAATTTATAAATTTGGTTTTGGACAATCACCCTTTGAAGTACCTGATGATGTGGTTAATGAATTAAAAAATAATGCATATCAAAATAAATATTTACCAATGCAAGGACTAAATGAATTGAGAACTGCGATCTCTAAATATTTAAGTACTAAAAACAATCAAAATTATAAGGCTGAAAATGTAATTATAGGACCTGGAACTAAGGAATTAATGTTTTTATTACAAATGCTTTTTGATGGAGAGATATTATTACCAGCTCCAAGCTGGGTATCTTATGCTCCACAATCTTTATTAAGTAGAAATAAAATGCATTGGATTAAAACAACTAGTGAAAACAACTGGTTTCCAAAAGCAGAAGAAATTGAAAAAACTATTTTAAAAAATAAAGATAAAAATTATTTACTATTTTTAAATTCCCCAAATAACCCTTCTGGCCAAATTTGTAGCAACCTAGAAGAAATAAGTAGTATTGCAAAAAAATATAATATTTTAATTTTATCAGATGAAATTTATTCAGAATTAAGTTTTGAAGCTAATTATAAATCTATCTCACAATTTTATCCCGAAAAAACTATTATTAGTAATGGTTTAAGTAAATGGTGCGGAGCAGGTGGTTGGAGGTTAGGATATTTCACAATACCTGAATCTTTAAGAGAATTAAGAGACTCTCTTAAAATTTTAGCAAGTGAAACTTTTTCATCAGTAAGTGCACCAATTCAATATGCTGCTATAGCGGCCTATAGCAATAATCATGAAGAATATATAAAAAATTCACGTTCTATTCTTAAAGCAGTTGGCGAATATGTTTACGAAAATTTGAAATCAAATAAAATTATTATAAACAAGCCACAAGGTGGTTTTTACCTTATGCCAGAATTTTTAATTGAAAAATTTTCTACAGCAGAAGAAATGTGTAGTAGTATTCTTAAAGAAACAGGTGTAGCTTTATTGCCAGGATCAGATTTTGGATTTTCAAAAGAACGAAAGATAGCAAGATTAAGTTTTACAGATTTTAATGGACAAAAATTTATGGATTATGTCAAAAAAAATAATAAATTAGATGTAAATTCAATATCCAAATATGCTCCTAAAATTGCAGAAGGTACAAAGAAATTAAAACTTTGGGTAGAATCACTATAAAAACTGACCAATTTAAGTTCAATTAATTTTTCATATACTTTAGAATTACTCTAGACTCTCTCGGTAAAGAGCTGTTAGGATCAAATAAAATACAAACATTATGGAGGGAAAAATAATGAAAAAAATACTTACTTCGTTATCGAGTGCTCTTGTAATTTTTGCAGCTACTTTATCTTTTTCTACGGTTGCAAAATCTGCAGAGTTTTTTACGATAGGAACAGGAGGACCAACTGGAGTATATTTCCAAACTGGTAACGCAATTTGTAAAATGTTGCACAAGTCTGCTACTAGTAAAGAACATGGAAGAAAAAAAGGAACAGCTAAAGCTTATAGATGTACTGCTCCGTCTACTGGTGGTTCAAACTATAATATAGGACAAATTAAAGACGGCGAATTTCAATTTGGTGTAGCACAATCAGACTGGCAATTTCACGCTGTTAATGGTTCAAGCAAATGGGAAGGAAAACAGTTTAGTAATTTAAGAGCTGTTTTTTCGGTTCATAATGAACCTTTCCAAATTTGGGCTAGAAAAAAAGCAAAAGTTAAAGACTTTAAAGGTCTTAAAGGCAAAACTGTTAACATAGGTAACCCTGGTTCTGGTCAAAGAGGAACTATGGAAGTACTTATGGAAGCAATGGGAGTTGATAATAGCTATTTTAAAGGAGTTACAGAACTTACTTCTTCTGAACAAGTTAAAGCGCTTTGTGACGGAAAAATAGATGCTTATGGATATTCTGTAGGATTTCCAAATGGTGCTATGGAGCAAGCAGCAACTTGTGCAGCAAAAGCATTACCAATTAATCTTACTGGCGGACCTGTTCAAGGTTTAATAGATGGCGCACCTTATTATGCAGCAGCCACAATACCTGCAGGTACTTATACAGGACAAAAAAAAGATGTAACTACTTTTGGTGTTAAAGCTACTGTAGTAACTAGTGCAGATGTTCCTGAAGAGCTAGTTTACTTAGTAACAAAAGCTGTTTTTGAAAACTTTGATGATTTTAGAAAACAACATCCTGCTTTTGGCCCACTGGAAAAGAAAAATATGATTGCTGATGGTTTATCAGCTCCATTACATCCTGGTGCTATTAAATACTATAAAGAAGCTGGATTAATGTAATCCAAATATTTAAGTTAAATTTAAAAGGCCCAATATATTTATTGGGCCTTTTTTTTGTAGTAAAGTATCTTTTTTAAATGAATCAAAATAATAACAAAAATATTGAAAAAAAAATTAAAGAAGATTTATCTCCAACCCGGAATCTTACTGGATTGCATTTAAAAATTGTTGCAGCTATAGCAATAATTTGGTCTTTATTTCAACTTTGGTACGCATCTCCATTTCCGTTTTGGTTTAATATTGGAATGTTTAAGGGTTTGCCAGCTAGAGCGATTCATTTAGGTTTTGCTTTACTACTAGCATTTTTAATATTTCCCATGTCAAGATCAAAAAAAATTTCAAAAATAGATATTTTAATAAGTATAATTGCAGCTTTTTGTTGTCTCTATATTTATTTTTTTTATGATCAATTGGTAGATAGAGGGGGTATTCTTTTAAAAATTACCTTAGGTGAATATATTATACCAATAGAGTTAATTATTGGATCGATTGGAATTTTAATTTTACTTGAAGCAACTCGAAGAGTGATTGGAATACCTTTAGTTGTAATTGCAGTTTGTTTTTTATTATTTTCATATTTTGGACAATATGCGCCAGATATAATTTCCCATGGCGGACTCTCATTAAAAAGACTAGTTGGCTTTCAATGGTTTGATCAAGAAGCTATATTTGGAATTCCAATTGGAGTTTCAGTTGACTTCATATTTTTATTTGTTTTATTTGGTGCTCTTTTAGAAACGGCTGGAGGCGGTCAATATTTTTTAAATTTAGCTTTTGCTATGGTTGGTAAAATGAGAGGTGGTCCAGCTAAAGCAGCTATTTTAGGATCTGGAATGACAGGGTTAATATCAGGTTCATCAGTTGCAAATACAGTTACTACTGGAACATTTACTATTCCAATTATGAAAAAAACAGGATTTTCAAAAGAAAAAGCGGGAGCTATAGAGGTCTCATCATCTGTTAATGGTCAAATAATGCCCCCAGTTATGGGTGCTGCAGCTTTTGTTATGGCAAGCTTTATTGGAGTTACTTATTTTGAAGTTGTCAAGCATGCTTTTTTACCTGCTATCATATCCTATATTGCTTTATTTTATATTTCTCATCTAGAAGCTTTGAAATTAAATTTAAAAGGAATGGAAGAAAAAGAAGTACCCAATTTAAAGAAGACTTTTTTGTCAGGCTTGCATTTTTTAATTCCAATTTTTGTTTTAATATATTTGTTGGTCTACCTAAGATTTACAGCTTCATATTCAATATTTTATGCAACAATTGCCCTAATTTTAGTAAATTTAATAAATATATTATTTAAGCAATCAAATTTTCAAGATGCATTAAAAGCTTGGTTTAATCAAACTATAGTGGGATTTCAAAAGGGAGCGATAAATATGGTTGCCGTTGGAATTGCTATAGCAACCGCTGGGGTAATTGTTGGAGCAGTAGGATCTACAGGTTTAAGCACGAATTTAATTATAGTTATTGAATCAGTCGCTAAAGATAATGTTATAATTTTAATATTGTTAACTATAGTTTTGTGTTTGTTATTAGGAATGGGGCTTCCAACAACTGCAAATTATGTTGTAGTAGCATCATTAATGTCTATGGTATTAGTGGATGTTGGTAATGCTTCAGGGTATATATTTCCTCTTATAGCCGTTCATTTGTTTGTATTTTATTTTGGGTTAATGGCTGATGTAACTCCACCCGTAGGTTTAGCTTCTTATGCTGCCGCAGGAATTTCAGGAGGAGATCCACTTAAAACTGGAGTGCAAGCTTTTTGGTATAGTCTAAGAACAGGGATTCTTCCCGTAGTATTTTTATTTAATCATGAATTACTTTTAATTGGCATAGAAAACATTTGGCATGGATTATTAGTAATTATTACTTCTTTAATTGGAATATTGGTATTTACTTCAGCAACTCAAATGTGGTTTTTTAATAAACTTCGATGGTATGAGGTTATAGTTTTTTTAATTATTTCAATATCTTTATTATCACCTGATTTTGCTTTAAATAAATTTTATCCAAAGTATGAATATAAAGATTTTAACAATCTTCATTTAGCAAATTTAGAACCAGATAAAGAAGTTCACTTAAAGGTTACCCGTTTAAGTGAATATGGCGAAAGATATAAATTATTTGTCATTGAAAAAAATA
>CACFWQ010000011.1 GCA_902570055.1 uncultured Pelagibacteraceae bacterium | reverse complement strand
TAATCCAACAGAGGCTTTAATTTCAATAGATATAAATTCTGGAAAATCAATTAGACAAAAAAATATAGAAAGCACAGCCTTAAGTACAAATTTGGAAGCTGCTGAAGAAATTTCAAGACAAATAAAAATCAGAGATTTATCTGGACTAATTATTATTGATTTTATTGATATGTTGAATTTTGGAAATAGAAGATTGGTCGAAAGAAGACTAAAGGAAAAATGTCGCTCGGATAGAGCAAGAATTCAAATTGGAAGAATTAGTAATTTTGGATTATTAGAAATGTCACGACAACGTTTAAGAGAAAGTGCAGTAAAATGGGAGGTTTCTCTTACTAATGAATCTTATGCTTTAAAAATTATAAAACTAGCCGAGATAAAATCAATATTTAATAAAGCAAAAATTGTTAAAATAAAAGTATGTGAAAAAATAAGTAATTTTATTAAAGAAAATTTTTCAGAAGATTTAAAATATTTTGAAAAAAAAAACAAAATTAGACTTGAATTAAATCATGATAATTCTCTTATAGGACATGATTATATAATTGAATTGCAAAATAAATCAAAAAAAGTCTTAGAAAAAATTGAAAGCATATCAAGACTAAGAAATTTGGAACAACAAAACTTAATAAATAATAAAGTAATAAATAAATTAAAATTTAAAAAGAAAAAATTCTACAAAAAGAAATATTTTAAAAAAACTAAATAATTCCTTTTGTTGGTGATGATGCTTCAGCAAAGGTTTGTTTTTTAATTCTTCCTGAAAAATAAGAATTTCTGCCTGCTAAAACTGCATGTTTCATAGCTATAGCCATCTGAAATGGATTTTTTGCTTGAGCTATTGCTGTATTTATTAAAACTCCATCACATCCAAGTTCCATTGCTATTGTAGCATCTGAAGCCTGTCCTAAACCAGCATCAATAATTAAAGGTAGTTTAGTTTGATTTCGTATTATTTTAATATTTGTATAATTTTGAATTCCTAGTCCAGATCCTATTGGAGCTGCTAGGGGCATAATTGCACAAGCTCCTACATCCTCTAATTTTTTGGCCATTAAAGGGTCATCTGTACAATAAACCATAACTTTAAATCCTTCTTTGGTTAAAATTTTGGTTGATTTTAATGTTTCAATCATATCTGGAAATAATGTTTTTTTATCACCCAGAACTTCTAATTTTACTAATTTCCATCCACCTATTTCTCTTGCTAGTCTTAATGTTCTAAGAGCCTCATCTGATGTAAAACAGCCTGCTGTATTTGGTAAGTAAGTTATTTTTTTAGGATTAATATAATCCATTAATAATGGTTTGTTTTTATCTACTATATTTACTCTTCTAACTGCTACTGTGACTATTTCTGCTCCTGATAATTTTATAGCTTTTGCACATTCAGACATGCTTTTATATTTGCCCGTGCCTACTATTAGTCGAGATTTATATTTCTTTCTTGCAATAATTAAATTATCTGATTTTTTCATTAGCCCCCACCTATAAAATGAACTATTTCAATTTTATCATTTTTTTTTATTTTGATTTTACCTAATGATTTTTTGTTGACAATTGTTTGATTTAATTCGATTGCCACTTTTTTTATTGGTATTTTTAATTTCTTTATTAAAGTTAACAAAGTAGTTTTGTCCTTAATTTTGATAAATTTTCCATTTATTTTTATTTTATTTATTTTTTTCATAATATATAAAGGTTTAATGAAAAATAATATTATAGTTATTAATGGCCCAAATCTTAATCTATTAGGAGAGAGAGAACAATCACAATATGGATCTATTAAATATGAAGACTTAAAAAACAAATGTCTAAAATATTCTAAAGATTTAGGAATTAATGTTGATTTTGCTCAGTCAAATATTGAGGGAGAAATTGTAACCATAATACAAGAAGCAAGAAAAAAATATGATGGTTTGATAATTAATGCTGCTGGTTTTACTCATACCTCGGTTGCAATTCGTGATGCATTGGCTATTTTTAAAAAGCCCAGTATCGAACTACACATATCAAATATATACCAAAGAGAAGAATTTAGACACAAATCAATGATTAGTGGAGTTGTAACAGGAATAATTTGTGGATTGGGAGCTAATGGTTATATTTTGGCCATAAATGCAATGCAAGAATTGCTAAAAGATGGAAATTGATAAAAAAATAATCAAAAAATTAGTTGAGGCTCTAGAAGATTTAAAAAAATCTTTAAATCCTAAGGATATTGTTAATGATGACAATCAAGTTGACGAAGAAATTGAAATCGCAAAAACAGTTATAAAAAGTCCTATAGTTGGAACAGCTTATCTTGCACCTGAGCCAGGAGCCAAACCTTTTGTTTCTGTAGGTACAAAAATAAAAAAAGGTGAAACCGTAATGATAGTTGAGGCAATGAAAACAATGAATCATGTTCCTTCCACATCAGATGGGATTGTTAAAAAAATTTGTGTAGAAGATGGTCAACCAGTTGAATACGGTCAAACTATCATTATTCTTGAATAATGTTTAAAAAAATATTGATTGCCAATCGTGGTGAGATTGCGGTTAGAATAATTAGAGCCTGTAAAGAATGGGGCATCCAGACGGTCGCTGTTCATTCTGACGTAGATAAAGATAGTATGCATGTTAGATTAGCAGATGAAAGTGTATGTATAGGCTCACATCAGCCATCAAGTAGTTATTTAAATATACCATCTATATTATCAGCAATTGAATTAACCGGTGCAGAAGCTGTTCATCCTGGTTATGGTTTTTTATCAGAAAATACAAACTTTGCAAAAATTCTTGAAGAAAATAAAATAAAATTTATTGGACCATCTTCAAAATTAATAAAAATGATGGGTGATAAAATTGAAGCAAAAAAAATTGCAAAAAAATTTGGATTACCAGTTATTGAAGGCTCTGAAGGTGGTGTATCTGACTTAAAAGAAGCAAAAGAAATATCAAAAAAAATAGGATTTCCCGTATTAATTAAAGCTGCAGGAGGCGGTGGTGGCAAAGGCATGAAAATTGTTCGTGATGAAAAAAATTTCGATTTATCTTTTTCTGCAGCAAAAACAGAAGCTATGAAATATTTTGGTAATGATGAAGTTTATATAGAAAAATTTTTTCAAAATCCAAGACATATTGAAGTTCAAATATTATCTGGAAAAAATAGAACTATTCATTTACATGAAAGAGATTGTTCTGTTCAAAGAAGACATCAAAAATTAATTGAGGAAACGCCTAGTCCAATTTTGTCAGATGAAATAAGAAAAGATTTGTTTGAAAAAACTGTGAATATGGTGAGTAAAATTGGATACGAAGGTGCTGGGACTGTTGAGTTTATTTACGAAGATGGAAAGTTTTTTTTCTTAGAGATGAATACTAGAGTTCAGGTAGAACATCCTGTAACTGAAGTTGTAACTGGAATAGATATTATAAAAGAACAAATATATATTGCCTTTTCTGGTGAAACAGCACTAACGCAAAAAGATATAAAGCCAAGAGGACATGCTATTGAATGTAGAATTAACGCTGAGGATCCAAACAAAAATTTTCAACCTTCGCCAGGAACTATTACCATGTGTCACCAACCTTCTGGTTTTAGAACAAGAGTAGATGGCTCAATTTACCAAGGTTACAAGATAACCCCCTATTATGATAGTATGGTTTGTAAGTTAATTTGCCATGGAAGAAATAGAAATGAAGCAATACAAAGAATGCTACGATCTTTGGATGAGTTTGTGATTGAAGGAATTACAACTACTATTGAATTACACAAAAAATTATTAGTTCATAAAAAATTTAGAGAATCAAATTTTAACGTAAGTTGGCTTGACAACGAAAATATTATTAAATAGCTAGACTAGCTACAACTTTGTATCCAAATATCATAAACTGGATGGTCAAATGGTTTAATTGATGGACTTGAAGAAAAGGCCCATCCATTAAAAACAAAAACTTCATCATTACTCTTGTTTGTTTTGTCTTTTACTTGAATATAAGCAGTAATTTCAGGATTATCATCAAATTCAGAATTTTTACATTTCAAAGATTTAATTAACAAATTTTTAAATTCTTTTTCTTCTCCTATTTTTAATTTTATTGTACTAGTTTTAGAGCTAATCTTATCAAGTATTTTAATTTTTAAAAATTCATTTTCTTTACTATGACTTTCAATTAAAAAAAGGAAGAAAATATTTAAAAATAATATTGAAATAAAATTTTTAATTTTTCCAACTTTTATATTTTTTTTTAATTTCATTATTTCTTTTGTTGGGATGATATGATTTATTTGTACCAGTTTGATTTGGCAAATGAGTTTTTTGCCATTTGTATTTTTTAAAATCTTTAGATTTTTCAATTCGATTTTTAATAAAATGCATCCATGAATACCATTCATCAGAAATTTTTGATGCATCTACTTCGCCATTATAAACAACCCATCTCTTACCTGATTTATTTTCGTAATATTTATTACCAGAAGAATCTTTTCCAACAAACTTTCCAGAAAAGATTGTTTGGATTCTTGTTCCTAATGTCTGCTGATTCCACCAAACAAATACTTGTTTAAAAAATGTCAACATATTTTTTCTTTTTTTTTTCAATTTCAAATTGCAAAAAATAAATTAGACTAAACTTTTTAAATGTATATATAATATTTCTCTAAAGACTCAAAAAAATTTAATTTAAGGATGAATAATGGCCAAATATTTAGTCGAGACTTATTATACATGCAGTTTTAAAATAAGTCATTACCTTGATGATATTAATGAAAAAGAGCTATCAAATCTTGAAAAAAAAAATGATGGAAAATTTGAAATTCTTGATATGAGGCTTGATAACCGTAAAACAAAGAATTTAGGTAAAAATGCAAACAATCAAGAAAATAAGATAAACAATGATAAAGAAATTACTAATGATACAATTAAACCAAAAGTTGTTTCAAAGGAAAATAATCAAATATTTATAAAAAAATTAAGCGATGGAGTCAGCAAACGTTTCAGTATGCCCGATAGAAGAAAAGGATATATACAAAAAGCTACAGTTGGTAATCATAAAGTATATCTGCATACTGGTGAATATGAAGATGGAAAAATAGGAGAAATTTTTATTGATACAAGCAAAGAAGGAGAACTCGTTAAAGCATTAATGAACAATTTTGCTATAGCAGTGTCCTTAGGACTTCAATATGGAGTGCCACTTGATGAATTTGTTAATGCTTACTTAGACACAAAATTTGAACCATCGGGTAAAGTTTCTGGAAATGATCGTATATTAAGTGCATCATCAATTTTGGATTATATATTTAGAGAGTTAGCAATATCTTATTTAAATCGAGAAGATCTGGCACACACTCCATCAATCTCAAATAAAGATACGATTAGACAAGATACTGAAGAAGAATTTGATGGACAAAATAAGTTTTTAAAAATAGTTCAGGATATTACAAGTAAAGGCTTTGTGAGAAATAACTACAAAAAAAACTTGGTCGATCTCTCAAATATTAAAATTAATTTAAAAGGGAAAAAACAATAACTATTTTTTTTTAGCAATTAACAAGTTTAATTCTTTAAGCTGTTCAGGGTTTACTTCGGAAGGTGCTTTCATCATCAAATCTTGCGCATTTTGATTCATTGGAAACATGGTTACTTCTCTTATATTTTTTTCATTTGCTAACAACATAACAATTCTATCAATACCTGGGGCTATTCCTCCATGTGGTGGAGCGCCATAGCTTAAAGCATTAATCATTCCACTAAACTTTTTATCAACTTTTTGTTTATCATAACCCACTATCGAAAATAGTTTGTACATTAATTCCGGTATATGATTTCTAATTGCCCCAGAAGATAATTCCACTCCATTACAAACAATGTCATATTGATACGCTTTAATATTTAATGGATTTTTAAAATCTATTTTTTTTACATTGCCTTGAGGCATTGAAAATGGATTATGGCTAAACTTAATTTTATTTGTAATTTCATCTTTTTCAAACATTGGATAATCTACAATCCAACAAAAGGCAAACTCATTTTCGTTAATTAAATTTAATTCTCTTCCTATTTTATCCCTAGCCAAAGAGGCAATTTTTTCGACATCGTTGATTTTTCCACATGCCATAAAAACACTATCTCCAATTTCAGCAGATGTAATTTTCATAATCTCTTTTAAGGAATTTTCTGAAAATAATTTTCCTACTGGTCCCTTTGCTGATAAATTTTTTTCTTTTTCAAAAGTAAAATAAGCAAGTCCAGAAGCTCCCTCTTCTTTTGCCCATTTGTCAATTCCATCAAAAAAACTTCTTGGCTTCTCTTTAGTATTTTTTGTAATAATAGCTCTTACTTTTGAGCCTGAATTAACTAATTTTTTAAATATTTCAAACTTAACGTCTTCTCTATTAAAAATGTTTGTTAAGTCATGTATGACTAAAGGGTTTCTTATGTCAGGTTTATCAGTTCCATAATTAGCCATAGCAGTTTCATATGAAATTTTAGGAAATTTTTCAGTTTTTAATTTTTTATTTGAAAATTTTTTAAACAAACTAACCATTAATTTTTCCACAACATTAAATACTTCTTCTTGCTCAACAAAAGACATTTCCAAATCTAATTGATAAAATTCACCTGGACTTCTGTCTGCTCTCGCATCTTCGTCTCTAAAACAAGGCGCTATTTGAAAATATTTATCGAAACCTGCTACCATAATTAGTTGTTTAAATTGTTGGGGTGCTTGAGGAAGTGCATAAAATTTACCTAAATTCAATCTACTAGGAACTAAAAAATCTCTTGCACCCTCGGGACTAGATGATGTCAATATTGGAGTTTGAAATTCTAAAAATCCTAATTTTATCATTTCAGATCTTATGAAAGCTATTACCTTTGATCTTAAGATAATATTTTCATGAATTTTTTTTCTTCTAAGATCTAAAAATCTATATTTTAACCTAATATCTTCAGCATATTCTTGATCAGTAAAAATAGGCATGGGTAATTCTTTACAATGACCAAGAATTTCAAATGATAATATTTTTACTTCAATTTCACCAGTTTTTAGTTCTGGATTAATCGTATCTTTGCTTCTTTGAACAACAGTTCCTTCAACTTTAATAACGCTTTCTAATTGAATTTTTTCTAAATCAGCAAAAGATTTATTACTTTTGTCTACAACACATTGTGTTAAGCCATAATTATCTCTCAAATCAACAAATAAGAGATTACCATGATCTCTTTTTTTATTAATCCATCCTGATAATAAAACTTTTTGATCTTTGTTTTTTAAACTTAATTCATTACAATTATGTGTTCTGTATTTATGCAATTTAAACCTTTAATGCCTCTTTAATAATTTTAAAATCAATAGATTTTTTTTTTTTTAAACTGATTTCATCAATTTTATATATAAATTCACAAATTTTTCCATAAGATCTATCAATATGTTTAATAATAAAATCAATAAGCTTTTTTTCAATGCTGATTTGTCTATCAGAAAAATTTTTCAATAAAATTGCAAAAATTAATTCATCATTTGGTTTTTGGATTTCAGCAAATATGCAATTTTTTGTTCTTGATATAAAATCCTTCAATTCAAAATTCATTTGACTGATTGGTGTTAAAGAATTAATTAAAATATACTTGTTATCTTGATCTGCAACATTAAACAATGTGTACATTAATTTCTCATCAATGTTTTCATTAAAATCATCTAAAATAAGGTTTTCAAAAATTTTGAATTCTTTTAAGCTTTTACTTTCAAATTCATTTGCTTGAATTTTAAAAGCTCCATGTTTTTTTTTAAATATATTTGCTAAATGAGACTTGCCGCAATATTTCTCACCAAAAATATTTAATATATTTTTTTCCCATTTAGGCCATTTTTCAATCAAACTGTATGCAAAAAAATTACTTTTATTGACGTAAAAATCTTCGCTCTTATAATTTTGTTTTAAATCAAATTTTAAAAGCATTTGGTTTAGATCTGTCATTTAATTCTCCAATTTTGATTATCTTTTTCTATATTTAAATTATTTTTTTTAATTTCTGATAAAAATTTTTTTGGAGATCCGTTATAAATAATTTTATATACCACTTCGTTGCTATCAAAAGAAATAATGTTATAGTTCGAAACGAGGTATAAATTATTTAAAGTATTTTCAAATAACCTGATTTTTTCATTTTCTTTTGAATATAATAAAACTCTAATTGGTAGTTTTATTGAAGTATTTATTATATTCAAATTTTTCCAGCTATCTTCATAAGTATTTTTTAATTCTTTTATTAATTGTATTAAAGAATCTTTTTTATTTATATTTATATCTTTAAAACTCTGATTGATTATTTTCAAGTTGCCATTTAATTGTATTTTTGAAAAAACTTTCAATATTTTGTTATTTTGATAAATAATATTTATAACATAATTAGACATTTCATATTTATTAATAATTTCAAAAAAATTATATTCTTCTAATGATTCCAAATTACTTTTTAGAAAATTTCTATCTTCAATATCTTCATTGGGTAAAATATAATTTAGCAAATAATGATTTCCTGAGACTGTATTCCAATTTTCATAAAATGGATTGTCATTAAATATCATTAATTTCTCTTCATTAACATTAATCAAAATTGGGATCATTAATACATCTAATTTATTCGGTATTGATGGAAATATATTTTTTTTTTCAAAAAAATTTAAAGTATTCTTTTTATTGAAGTTGACATTAAACTTTGCGATGTATTCATCCTTAACAAACTTTTCATCGCTGACCTCAAAAGAATCAATTAAACTCTTTATGGTTGCAATTTTTGTATTTTCTAATTTTTGTTTATTCTCAAAAGTTGTGACCATAGATATTAATTGAATAAATCCAGCTTTAAATGCTTTTTCAAAAACCTTCGTTTTGTGAAAATTTAAACCAAATTCTTCATGAATTTCTATATCTGATATATGAAAGGAGTTTGCATGTAATTTATTAAAAAAAAATGTATTTAAAAATAAAACAAATATAATAACTATTGAATAAATTTTTTTTAGTTTATTTAATTTATTTAAAAAGTACATATTGAATAATAATGAAAAAACATAAATTTACATACGAAAAAAGTGGTGTTAATATTAAAGCTGCTGACAGTTTCATTAATTTTATATCCAAAATTTCGTCAAATAATAAAAAAAATAAAACTTTTAGGAATATTGGAGGTTTTGGGTCAATCTCAAGCATACCCAAAAGCTATAAATCACCAAAAATTGTTGCAAGCACAGATGGTGTCGGTACAAAAATTGAAATAGCAAACTTATTAGGAAAATATGACTCGATAGGAATAGATTTAGTTGCAATGTGCGTAAATGATTTAATAGTACAAGGTGCTAAACCACTAATATTTTTAGACTATATATCTTTAAATAAAATTAATTTAAAAAAATTAAAATCAATAATAAAAGGAATTAGAAATGGATGTAAAATTTCAAATTGCGAATTGGTTGGTGGTGAAACAGCTGAAATGCCAGATACATATGAAAAAGGTAAATTTGATATTGCCGGATTTGCTGTAGGATTAGTAGATCAAAAAAAAATTTTAAATGGAAAAAAAATAAAAAAAAATGATTTAATATTATCAATTCCATCGAATGGGATTCATTCAAATGGTTTTTCTTTGTTAAGATACATTATTAAAAAAAAAAAAATAAATTTAAAAAAAAATAAATTTTTAAAAGAAGAATTATTAAAACCTACAAAAATCTATGTAAAAGAAATTTTAAAACTTACTAAAAAAAATTATTTAAATGGATGTGCTAATATAACTGGTGGTGGTATAGCTGATAACATAAAAAGAATCATTCCTTCTGGGCTAACTGCCAATATATTTATGCAAAAAATTAAAACAAAAGCAATTTTTAAATGGATAAAAAATAACAATGTTAGTAATGATGAAATGATTAAAACATTTAACTGTGGTGTGGGTTTTTGTTTAATAGTTAATCCCAAAAATTTAAAGAAGATAAAAAAAAATTTTTCTAAAAATTATCAACCATATGTTATTGGAAAAATTATATCAGGAAAACAAAAAGTATTATTAAATGGCTCAATTGACTGGAAATAATTTAATTTCTACAGCTGTATTTATTTCTGGTCATGGAACAAATTTAAAATCTTTAATTAAATTTTCTAAAAAAAAAAAATCCCCAATTATTATAAAATTAATTATTTCTAGTAATAATAAAGCAAAAGGATTAAAATATTCAAAAGCATATAAAATACAAAAAAAAATAATTAATTTTAAAAATAAAAATATTGCTGAAAAAAATTTGCTAAATTTGTTATTTAAAAAAAAAATTAAATTTATTTGTCTAGCAGGTTTTATGAAAATTTTATCAAAAAAATTTATTAAAAAATTTTCTGGAAAAATAATTAATATACATCCATCTCTACTGCCAAAATACAAAGGTCTAAATACTCATCAAAAAGCTTTTAATAATAATGACAAATATTCTGGATGTACAGTCCATTACGTCACTGGCAAAGTTGACTCGGGAAAAATAATCTTACAAAAAAAAGTTAGAATTAAAAGAAAAGACTCCTTAAATAACTTAAGAAAGAAAGTACTTTTTGAAGAACATAAATTATATCCTAAAGCAATTATAAAAATTTTTAAAAATTAATTTTTAAAAAAAAAATCAATTTCTATTTTTGCATTTTCTAGACTATCAGATCCATGAACAGAATTTTTATCAATTGAAATTCCATATTTTTTTCTGATTGTGCCTTCTTCAGATTTTTTTGGATCTGTTGCTCCCATTAATTTTCTATTGTCAGTAATAGCATTGTCTTTTTTAAGTATCATCACAATTATTGGCCCTGAAGATAAATACTCACACAAATCATTATAAAATGGCTTTGTTTGATGTACTTTATAAAAATCCTCCGCCTCCTCTTTTGACAATTGAATTTTTTTTTCTTTTTCTATTACAAAACCACTATTGATAAAACAGTTTTTAATTTCATTCTCAAGTTTTCTTTCAACAGCATCGGGTTTAATAATTGATAATGTTTTTTCTAAATTACTCATAGTTATCTTCTACAAACTGATTTAATAGTCTTACACCATAACCTGTAGCACCTCCTGGATTTAAAGCGCCTGCATATTTTGAAAATGCCATTCCAGCAATATCAAGATGGGCCCAAGGTGTTTTATTAATTATAAATCTTTGTAAAAATTGTGCTGCAGTGGTTGATCCTGCTCCGCCTACATAATTTATATTTTGCATATCCGCAGTTTTTGAATCCATAAGTTTATCATAGTTTTTATGTAATGGTAATCTCCATACTTTTTCATCAACTTTTTCCCCAGCATCAAAAATCTGTTTTGATAGTTTGTCATCATTTGAGAAGAGTCCCGCATATTCAGATCCTAAACAAACAATTATAGCACCTGTTAATGTTGCTAGATCTATCATTAGCTGAGGTTTGAATTTTTTTTCTGTAAAAGTTAATGCATCTGCTAAAACTAATCTTCCTTCTGCATCAGTATTTAATACTTCTATTGTCTTGCCACTGTATGATTTAACTATATCACCTGGTCTTTGTGCATTTCCACCTGGCATATTTTCGACAAGTCCTACAACTCCAACGGCATTTATTTTTGCTTTTCTTATTGCAAAATTTTTCATCAATCCTACTACAACTGCTGATCCTGCCATATCATATGTCATATCTTCCATAAACTTGGCTGGCTTTAAAGAAATTCCTCCTGTATCAAAACAAACTCCTTTACCAACAAAACCTAAAGGTTTTGATTTTGATTTAGATCCTTTCCATTCAATAGTTACAAGATAAGATCCTCTTATACTTCCCTGTCCTACTCCTAATAATGCATTTAAACCTAATTTTTTTAATTTTTTTTCATCATAAACTGTAACTTTTAATCCATGTTTTTTTAATTTAATTAATCTTTTTGCGTATTCATCTGGATGTAAAATATTTCCGGGTTCTGATACTAGATCTCTAGTAAAAAATGTTCCTTCTTCTAAAGCTCTAAATTTTAATTTATTTTTTAATGATAAAGAACTTTGTTTTCCAATTAAACTGATTGTTATAATGTTTTTAGTTTTTTTAGATTTATATATATTAAATTCATATGATTTTAACTTAAGCCCATGCATAAAACGACCAATAAAGTCTTTTCCGGGTTTACTTTTTATACTTTCAAAATATATAGAAATATTTTTAATGTTATTTTTTTTAATAAAATTATAAAATTGTGCACCTAAATTTTCTACGTCTGAGCCTTTTAAATTTTTTTTAATTGATATTAAAATTACTGTAGATTTATCATTTATGTTGAATGATATAATGTTTTCTTTCGTATTTTTTTTATTTTTTAAAATTTTTTCAAAATTTGAAGCTTCATTTTTTGAAAAGAAATTGCTTATATTGTTTATTTGAAATTTCTCATCTCCAAATAAAGCAATTACTCTCGGATTGCTTGATTTGGCCTTATTTGTATAGTTAACTTGAACAGTCATAGATTTATAATATATACTTATGGTTGAAATGTTATATATGTTCAAAAATGGCATATTTCAATGAAAAAATTAATTTTTAAGAAATTTTTAAAAGATCTAACAAGTTTTCTTTTATTAGTTTCCCTAAGTATCACTCTGATTGTATGGGTTGTTCAGGCCGTAAATTTTTTAGACTTTGTTTCAGAGGATGGACATAGTTTTAAAGTATATTTTTTTTATACACTTCTAAACCTACCAAAAATATTTGCCCGTATTTTGCCGTTTATATTTTTTGTGTCTCTTTTTTACATAATTTTAAAATATGAAAATAATAATGAATTAATAATTTTTTGGACTACAGGAATCAGAAAAGTTGAATTTGCAAAAGTTATAATCAAATATTCTCTTTTATATGTCTTAATACAATTATCTTTTAATATTTATATTGTTCCTAAATCGCAGGATTTGGCAAGATCGTTTATCAGATCATCCAATGTTGATTTTTTTCCATCGTTGATTAAGGCGGGAAAGTTTATAGATACTGTAAGCAACTTAACAATTTTTATTGAAAGTGAAAATAATAATGGAGAATTTAAAAATATATTTCTTAAAGATTATATAAATGATCAACAGTCACAAACAATTTTTGCAAAAAGTGGAAAAATAATAAATCAAAATAGTAAAAACTATTTAATATTAAATAATGGAAAATTTCTAAATAATGATAATGATAAAATTACAGTTTTTAGCTTTAAAAGAACAGAATTCAACCTTTCAAAATACACAACTAAGTCTACTATTGCTCCAAAAATTCAGGAACTTAATACTCTGATTTTAATTAAATGTTTTTTATTTGTTCAAAAAGATGAACATGAATTATATGCTAGATATGCTCCTGATGAAAGTTTTCAACATGGTTCATTAAAATGTAATAAAAATTTCTTAATTAATTTAAAACAAGAACTTTTTAAAAGGTTTTATTTACCATTTTATTTGCCTTTAATTGCTCTTATCACATGTTTATTAATTACAAGTACAAAAGAGAATAATAATTTTACACGATTTAAATTTCTTTTGTTTAATATTGGTATTATAATTATTATTTTATCTGAAGTATCAATTAGATATTCTGGTTTAAGCAAGTTACACAGCCTTACATTTTTATGTATTCCGATCGTATTGTTTATACCAGCTTATTTATTTTTTTTTAACAGGGCTAAAACTTAAATTTAAATAAAATGCTAATAAAAACTTACCAAAAATATTTAATAAGTACTTTTATAAAGTTATTGCTGCAAATCACTTTTGTATTTTTCAGTCTAATTATAATACTTAATATTTTTGAGGAAATAAGTTACTTTAAAGAATTGAATACCAGCTTTGTCTATCCAATAGTTCTAACATTCCTTAATAGTCCCTCAATAGTTTATGATATTTTTCCTTTTATTTTTTTAATTACAACATTATTTTTTTTTATTAAGATTTCTGAAAAAAATGAATTAAATATTTATAAAAGATATGGTCTAACTAATTTCCAATTATTAAAATTAATAACATTTACTTCTTTTCTAGTGGGTTTCTTAATTGTATCGTTTTTCTATACCTTTTCTTCAAAGCTAAAGCATCTTCACTTAGAAATAAAAAATAAATACTCTACTGATAATAAATATTTGGCAGTTATTACTGAAAATGGTCTATGGATCAAAGATGAAATTGATAATGTCGTAAATATAATCAATGCTGACAGAATTAGTGGTAATCTTTTAATAAATGTATCAATTACTCAATTCGATAAAAATTTTGAACTAATTCAAAATATTAATACTGAAGAAGTAGATATATCAAGCTATGATTGGTTTATAAAAAAAGCTAAAATTTCTAAAGGTAATCTTAAAGAAGTTGATGTTAAAAATATTATTTTCAAAAGTCATTTTGATTTAGAAAAAATAAACAACTTATTTTCAAATTTATCTTCACTAACTTACTGGCAGCTAAAAAAGCTAAAAAAAGACTATAAGTTATTAGGATACTCTACTTTGAACATTAAGACACATATCGAAAAAATCTATTCTTACCCAATTTACTTATCAATAATGACCCTATTTGCAGGGATAATAATGTTAAACATAAAATTTAATAAGCCCGTAATATTTCATATAATACTAGGAATTCTATTGTCAGTTGTAATTTATTATATTAACTATTTCTCAAATATTTTAGGAGAAAGTGGAAAAATTTCTACAACATTTTCGGTATGGATGCCTTTGCTAATATTAAGTTTGGTCAGCTCAATAGGTTTGGTTAAAATAAATGAAAAATAAAATAAATATATTTCTATTGTTAATTTTATCAACTTTTTTTAACCAAAAAATAATATTTGCTGACATATTTAATTTTGAAACATCTGAAATTCAAATACTAGATAAAGGCAATACCATAAAGGCTATAAATGGTGGAAAAGTTGTAACAGATGACAGCGTAGAAATTTATGCTGATGAATTTGAATACAACAAAATTGAATCATCATTAACAGCAATAGGAAATATAGAGTTAATTGATGAAAATAATAAATTAACTATTAAAGCAGAAAAAATTTTTTATTTAAAAAATCAAGATAAAATTTTTGTTGATAGCAAAATGAATGCTGTAATTGATAGTAAATACTACATGGATTCAGAAAAAGTTGTTTATGATAGAAAAAAAATGCAAATATCATCTGAAGAAAAAACGGAATTTAAAGATTATAAAGAAAATAATTTTACTTTTGAAAAATTTAGATACAATATTTTACAAAAAAAAATCAGAGGTAAGAAAATTTCGTATATAGATAATCAAAATGATCAATACAATTTTCAAGATGCAATTATTGATTTAAATTCTGATGAAATAATAGGAAAAGATTTAATAATAAGATTTGATAATTCTACTTTTGGAAATAAAGGCAACAATCCTAGATTAAAAGGCAATACTGTATATTCGAATAAAAAATCAACTATACTAAAAAAAGGTGTTTTCACAACTTGTAAAAAAAGAGAAAAATGTCCACCTTGGGTAATTTCTGCTGAGGAAGTTAAACATGATAAAGTAAAAAAAATTATTAATTATAAAAATGCATGGCTAAAAGTTTATGATATGCCAGTGTTATATTTTCCAAAATTTTTTCACCCTGACCCATCTGTTAAACGTCAGTCTGGTTTCCTAATCCCTTCTATGAATAATTCAAGTAATTTTGGTATGTCGGTAAATATTCCTTATTTCCATGTAATTTCAGAGAACAAAGATCTTACATTCAAACCAAGAATATATTCTGACCAAAATATAATTTTACAATCTGAATATAGACAAGCAAATAAAGAATCAGATCATATCTTTGACGCTAGTCTTAAACAAGACGATTCGAAAATTCACTTCTTTTCAAACTCAATAATAAATTTAGGTTTGAGTGCATTTGATGCAAGTGAATTGGAATTTAACTTACAAAAAACTTCAAATGATACCTATCTAAAAGCCTATAATATACAATCGCCATTGATCAAAGATGATTCAACTTTAAACTCTTTTTTAGATTTTGAGGGTTATCGAGGTGATTTATCAGTTAATGCATCTGTTCAAGTTTTTGAAGATCTAAGCAAAACAAGAAATGATAGATTCGAATATGTTTTTCCAAGTTTTGATATTTTAAAAAATATTGTTATGGATGATAATTTTGGAGGAAGTTTATTATTTAAAACATCGGGATATCAAAAACAATATAGTACAAACTTATATGAAGCTAGCCTTGTAAACAGTTTAATCTTTACTTCAGATCCAATTTTTAAAGAAAGTGGTTTGAAAAATAATTATAAATTTTCATTAAGCAATCCAAATTCTTTAACTCAAGATTCTTCAAATACTAATGAAAATAAACATGAAATTTTATCTTCATTTTTATTTGAAAGTTCATATCCTATGAAAAAAGAAGGTGAAAGTTATGATAGTTATTTAACACCAATTTTACAATTCAGATATAGCCCAAATAAAACTAAAAATATAAGAGGTGATGACAGAAGAATAGATATAAACAATATTTACTCTTTTGATAGAATTGGATCCACTAGTAGTGTTGAAGGGGGTCAATCTATGACTATTGGTAGCGGATATAAAAGATCAGATAAAAGCAACAATGAACTAATTAGTCTTGATTTAGCTACTGTTTTTAGAGACACCGCTAATCCAGACTTGCCTACCAAAAGCACGATTGGAAATAAAACATCAGATATAGTAGGAAATTTTATATACAAGCCTAATAGTGCTTTAAATTTTGAATATGATTTTTCATTCGACAATGATTTGAATAGATCAAACTATGATTCATTTAAAACTAAATTAAGTGTAAATAACTTTGTAACTACATTTGAATACTTGGAAGAAAATAACATAATTGGTAATGAAAGTTTTTTAGCTAATCAAACTTCTATTGGTTTGGATGATAGCAACTCAATCAACTTTAGTACAAGAAGAAATAAAAAAACAGATGTAACGGAATTTTACAAATTGGCTTATCAATATAAGAATGACTGTTTAACTGCTGCTATTGAATACAATAAGCATTATTATGAAGATAGTGATTTACAACCTGAGGAAAATATATTTTTTTCTTTAACAATAATACCTTTTGGTACAGCTACGGGACCAAGCTTAAAATAAATGAAACATAAGTTTTTATTTATAAAAATTATTTTATTAACTTTTTTCTTTTCTAATTTTTGTTTAAATGCAGCGCAAGCTACTAAGCAAGTATACATAGTTATGAAGGTGGACAATAAAATTATTACAAATATAAACATTGAACAAGAATATCAATACTTATTAGCTTTAAATCCTGCCTTAAAAAAAATAAAAAAAGAAGATGCTTTAAATGTTGCAAAAAAATCCTTTTTAAGAGAAAGAATTAAAGAAAAAGAGTTAAAAAAATATTATAATTTAAATGAAAGTAAAACCGAATATTTGACAGAAGCCTTAATGGCTATGTACCAAAACATAGGTTTAAAAAATGAAGCTGAATTTCAAAATCATCTAGAAAATTTTAATTTGACAATTGATGATGTAAAAAAAAAACTTGGTATTGAACTTTTATGGAATCGTTTTATTTATGAAAAATTTAAAGAACAAGTTGAAATTGACATGGAAGAACTTAAAAAAAAAATAAGTACAAATAAAATTCAAAAAGCTTATTTGCTATCAGAAATTGTTCTTAGCTTGAGAGATGGCAAAAATATAAATGAAAAATATAACCTTGTCACAAAAAGTATATCTGTAGATGGATTTAAAAATGCAGCAATTAAATATAGTATATCTGATACAAATAAATTGGGTGGTGCTATAGGATGGTTAACAGAAAATCAATTATCAGAAATTATTTTAAAAGAAATTAATAAATTAAAAGTTGGAGAATTTACTAAACCAATAAATATACCTGGTGGATATATAATTCTTAAATTAGAAAAAAAAAGAGATAAAGAAATTACTCTTAATTTTGATCAAGAATTAAAAAAAAGAATTACACATGAAAAAAATAGACAATTAAATCAATTCTCATTGATTTATTACAACAAAATTAAATTTGTTACAAAAATCGATGAAAAATAAACCAATTTTTATTATATCTGGTGAGCCTTATAGTGTTTTTTTAGAAATTTTTTTTAAAATATTTAAATCAAAGTTCTTTTCTAGTTATAAAAATCCAGTAGTTATAATCGCTTCAAAAAAACTAGTTGAACTACAGATGAAAAAAATGAAATTTTCATTTAAAATAAATTTAATAAAATTTAATCAAGTCTCTACAGCAAAGCTTTACAGTTCACAAATTAATTTAATAGATGTTAAACTCAATATTACAAAACCCTTTGGAAAAATTTCAAATAAATCGTCTAAATATATAAATAGTTGTTTTGATATAGGAATTAAATTAATGAAAAATAAAATGGGAATTGCTTTAATAAATGGTCCAGTGTCAAAAAAACATTTTTTAGGAAATAAATTTCCAGGAGTTACAGAATATTTGGCAAAAAAAACAAAAAGCATAAAGAAAGAAGTGATGCTAATTTATAATAAGCATCTGTCAGTAAGTCCCATTACAACTCACGTACCTTTAAAAAATGTTCATAAAAAAATTTCAACCAATAAAATAGTTTACAAAATAAAAACTATTAATGAATTCTATAAAAAAAATCTTAATATAAAACCTAGATTTGCTATCACAGGTCTAAATCCTCATTGTGAGTCAAATTTTAGTAATAATGAAGAAAAAAAAATAATTAAACCTGCATTAAAAATTTTAAGAAAAAAAGCTTTAAACATTAAAGGTCCATATGCTGCAGATACTTTATTTATTAAAAAAAATTTAAAAAAATTTGATGTAATAATTGGAATGTATCATGATCAGGTACTAACTCCTTTAAAAACTTTATATGGTTTTAATGCTATTAACTTAACACTTGGACTTCCTTTTATTAGAATTAGTCCCGACCATGGTCCAAATAATCAAATGTTAGGAAAAAAAAAATCTGATATTTCAAGTTTAATGGAATCATTAATTTTTATAAAAAAATTAAATGGAAATTAAACCAAAAAAAAGTCTTGGGCAAAATTTTTTAAAAGATAAAAATATAATAAAATCTATAGTAGAAAAAGGAAATATTACAAAAAACAGCGTAGTTATTGAAATTGGCCCAGGTACTGGAAATCTTACAGAATTTATTTTAAAAAAAAATCCAAAAAAAATTTTCGTTGTAGAAAAAGATTCTAATTTAGTAAATATTCTAAGTAAAAAATTTAAAAAAAAAATTAATATTATTAATAAAGATATTTTAAAAATTAATTTAAATAATTTTTTTAATGAAAAATTAATTATATATGGAAATTTGCCATATAATATTTCGACTCACTTGTTAACTCAATGGATAACTGTTTACGAAAAAATTTCATACTGCGAAAAGCTTGTTTTAATGTTTCAAAAAGAAGTAGCTGATAGAATATTAGCTAAAACTAATTCTAAGAACTATGGAAGATTATCTATAATTTCAAATTGGAAATTAAATGTAAAAAAAGAATTTAATATAAGCCCAGAGTGCTTTTTTCCAAAACCTAAGATAAATAGTACATTATTAACTTTTGTTCCAAAAAAAGATTTTTTTTATATAAAAAATCCTAAAAATCTTGAACAAATAACAAGAATATTTTTTAATCAAAAAAGAAAAATGATTAAAACTCCCTTAAAACAAATTTTTAAAGACCACGAAAAAGTAGCTAAAAATTTCAATCTTAATTTAAACTCAAGACCTCAAAACTTGAGTCCTTCTACTTATTTTAATCTAGCAAGAAAATATGAAAGATTAATTAATTAGTTGTTTTATGTGTTCTTCAATTAATTCTACGCTATAACCATTCTTAATTTCATTAATCTCTGCTTCAATTAAATTAGTTACTTCTTTATAACATCTATCTAAATTGTCATTTATAACCACATAATCATAGTCTTTCCAATGAAGAACATCTTTGTTAAACTGTTTCATTCTTTCCTCAACAATAAGTTTATCTTTCATATCTCTATTTGATAATCTAGCAAATAAGACTTTTTTACTTGGAGGTAATATAAAAAAAGTTATTAATTTATATTTTAATTGTTTTTTTTTTATTTGTTCAGTTCCCTGCCAATCAATGTCAAACACAACATTTTCTTTTTTTTCGAGAGTTTTTGTAACAAAAGATTTAGAGGTCCCATAATAATGATTAAAAACTTTGGCATGCTCTAAAAATTCATTATTGTCTACTAATGACTTAAATTGTTCTTGACTCACAAAGAAATAATCTTTTCCGTTTATTTCGTTGTTTCTTGGTTTTCTTGTTGTGTGAGATACCGATATATGAAAATTTTTACTTCTAGATAATAATTTTGAAAGTGTAGTTTTGCCGGCACCAGAAGGAGACGATAAAATAACTATTATGCCATCTTCTTTTGAGGCCATTTATTGTAAATTAATTACTTTTGCTCTCAATAAATTTTATAGCATCACCAACTGTTAATATTTTTTCAGCTTCACTGTCAGAAATTTCAGAACCAAATTCTTCTTCAAAGGCCATAACTAATTCAACTGTGTCTAGGCTATCTGCTCCTAAATCATCAATAAAACTAGAATCTTCTGTTATTTTTGCCTCATCAATTCCTAAGTGATCTACAACTATTTTTTTTACCTTGCTTGAAATATCGTCTGCCATTTTTTCCTTTATGTTTTATTCCGTTAATAAATTAATACTCAACTTTGTCAACCCATATACATGCCGCCATTAACATGGATTGTTTCTCCGGTAATGTATGAGGCTGCATCTGATGATAAAAAAGCAACAGTATTAGACACATCTTCACCACTTCCTAATTTAGACATTGGTATCTTTGATGTTAATACTGCCTTAATGCTTTCAACAATATTATCTGTCATTTTTGATTGAATAAAGCCAGGTGAAACACAATTTATTGTAATATTTTTTTTGGCATACTCTATAGCTAAACTTTTTGACATTCCAATAATCGCTGCCTTTGAAGCTGCATAATTAGCTTGTCCTAGATTCCCAGTATGTCCAACAATAGAAGTAATATTTACAATTCTACCATACTTGTTTTTTAACATTTTTTTTATTGCATTTTTGCAAAGAAAAAATGTTGAACCTAAATTTACATCTATTACTTTTTTCCATTCTTCATCTTTCATTCTTAAAGATAGATTGTCCATATTGATCCCTGCATTGTTAACTAAAATATCTAAACCATTCAATTGAGATGCAACATTTTCTATAAATTCTTCTATTTTTGAATGATCCGAGATATCAAATTTTAAAATATTGATATTTGGAAATTTTTTCTTTAAATCCTCTAACTTTTCTGAATTTGTTCCTGTGGCAAGCACACTACCGTCCAAGGATACAAACTTTTTCACAAGTGCATTTCCAATTCCACCAGTGGATCCAGTAATTAATATCTTTTTACCTTTAAAATTGATCATCAATATTTATTTTTTTTATATCTTCCTCGTTATTAATTGAAGTAGTTATAACATTTTTATCTATTCTTTTTACTAAACCAGATAAAACTTTACCAGGTCCAATTTCTATAAAGTTATTTACTTTTTTTTCTATCATTAAATTAACATTTTCTCTCCAACGAACTCTACTTTCTATTTGTTTTGCCAATAATTCTTTCAATAAGAAAGTCTCATTAACTTCTTGGTTGGTAACATTTGATATTAATGTATTTTTTGGTTTTTTAAAGTCACATTTTTGAATTTCACTCTGCATAATTTTAGTTGCATTATTCATTAACTGACAATGAAATGGGGCACTTACGGGTAGCTTTATACTTTTAATATTGTGCTTCTTTAAGTCAACCATTAAAAGTTCTAGGCTATTTGTCTTTCCACTTACGACTAATTGTCCATTTGAATTATCATTTGCTATAAAACATTCGTAATTTTTTTTGTTTTCATTAATAATATTTTCTATTAAATTTGTTGTACTTCCAAGTATAGCAACCATGCCTCCCTCTCCCTTTGGCACAGCTTCTTGCATGGCTTTGCCTCTAATTTTTAAAAGTTTTAAAGTGTTAGAAAAGCCTAGCGTTTCACTACAAGCTAAAGCTGTATATTCTCCTAAAGAGTGTCCTGCAAAAAATTTCGCTTTATTTAAATTAATCGAAAAATCTTTTTTAATTAATTGAAAAATTGAAAAACTAACCAAAAATATAGAGGGTTGTGTATTCTCTGTTTGGTCTAATACATCTTTTGGACCTTCTAAAATTAATTTTGTAATAGAAAAATTTAATATATCGTCTGCCTCATTGAATAATTCTTTAACTGTATTAAATTTATCATAAAGATCTTTAATCATCCCTACTGATTGAGATCCTTGGCCTGGAAAGATAACCGAAAACATTAAAAATTATAATTTAAACTGTAGTTTTTTGTGTTGTAATTAAATAATTATAATAGTATATCCTCATTTTTTATAAAAGAATAATAATGAATTTATACGAACACACAATTATAGCAAAACAGGATGTTAGCCCTACTGAGCTAAA
>CACFWQ010000010.1 GCA_902570055.1 uncultured Pelagibacteraceae bacterium | reverse complement strand
TTTATCATCTAAATAAAAAAATTTAATAAAATAATATATGCTAATAAACAGGTACAAGTTTGATATTAGCGGTCTTGGATTTCTTAAACTGTAAAACGTAGAAAAATTTATACTAATTTTTTCAATAAATGCATAGTTTAAAAATACTAATTGATCAATCAAAAATGGGGATATGAATAATGCTAATGAAAATAGTAAAGCTAATTGGTTAGAAATGTTGATTGTTTTAAAAATATAATAAAAAACTGTAAGAAATATAAAAACAGAAAAAAATTCAATTGCTAAAAATCCATAACTTCCAAATATTTTAATAAAAAATATATTTATAAACAGACTTAAAATTGGAAATGATATCAGTTTTAAGGAATTATCATCTAATAAATATGATGGATTAAAATCCAGTTCTGCAAAAGATTTTATTAATGGAAAGTAGGAAGAATCAGATATTTCACATATTGTTCTTAAATTTATATCTTCATATGGAAAGTTTAAATATGAAATCACCCATTTAAAAGAAAGTAATAAAACTGTTATAAAAAAAATAATTAAAAGATTTTTTTTACCAATATTAGCTATCATTTATAAGATTTATTATACTAATTTATCATTATATTAATAATTTACTATTATATATAAATAACTTGATTGATAGATTGAAATATTTAGCTTATATAAAAAAATTTATAAGATAAATACATTTATGCCCTTGTAGCTCAGCTGGTAGAGCAATTGATTTGTAATCAATAGGTCCGCGGTTCGAATCCGTGCGGGGGCACCATCACTCAATAAAATCAATACTATTTATTTTTGCTAAACTAAAAATTTAATTACGATTGTGCCAGTAGTGTGACAAGATTAAAAATTATTACTAATTAATATATTTGCACTATATTTCTTGTTTTTCTAGAGATTTAATATTTATAAAATTTTTTGATATTGTAGCATTGTTTTGTTTTATTTCTTCAAAAAAATTCCACGCTAATACAATTACTGTGGGATTTTTATCTTTTACTTTTTCTTTAGAATAAATTGGTATATTAACTCCCGGAACTATTTTTCCATGTTTAAGCTTATTATCTTCAATTATATAATCTATTTCCTTTGATATACCAAAAAAATTTAATGCTGTAGTTGCTTTTGCTGGTGAGCCATAACCTATAATTTTTTTATTATTATTTTTTATTTTTTTGATATTTTTAAGAACATTTTTTTTAATATTAAAAATTTTTTTAGCAAAATTTTGATATGTTTTAAATTTTTTTAATCCAAAATTTTCTTCTTCATTTAAAATTTTACTAACGCTTGATTCTTTTTTTTTTGTTTTATTTTTTGAAACAAAAACTCTGATAGATCCTCCGTGAGTATCGATTTTTTCTGCTTTAAACAAATTTGCACCCATCCTATCAAAAAAATATTTTAAACTAGTTAGCGACCAATAGTTATAGTGTTCATGATATATATTATCAAAAGTCAAATTCTTAATAGTATTTAACAAATATTGTACTTCTATTATTATAACTCCTTTTTTTGATAATAAATTTAACATACATTCTGCCATTGATTGAAGATCATCCGAGTGGGCGAAAACATTTGAGGCTAATATCAAATCAGCATTTTTTTTTATTTTGTTTAAAATTTTATAATTTAAAAATCCATTAAAACTTTTAATTCCTTTTTTTGTTGAAATTTTACATAGGTTTTTGGCAGGTTCTACACCTAGAATATTTTTCAGTCCAAGTTTTTTAAAAGGCATTAAACCAATTCCATCATTACTTCCAACATCTATTACATATGATTTATTGTTTAATTTAAAATCTTTATAATATTTGTTAGCAGCTCTCTCAAAATGTTTTCTGAAAGATGATGTTGTGGACGACATGTAATAATAATTACTAAACATTTTTTTGGAATCTATCGCAACTGATAACTGTACATTATGACAATTATCACAATAATTCATCTCTAAAGGAAACTTTTCTACTTTATCTCTCTTTGATTTTATAAGATTGTTTGCCAATGGCTGAAAGCCTAAAGATAAAACTCTTTTGAGTTTACTATTACCACAACATCTACATTCAAATTTATATATACTAAGTAAATTATTTTTATCTTCATCATCTACTAACTTGTAAGGCAAGGTATGAGTTATTCCATAATTTTTATGTTCTCTTTCTCCTCTTACTAAGTTCAAAAAAATTGAGTCTTTGGTAAATACCATTGAATGTGCAACATTAGGCTTTGTAACAATTAAATCACCTTCGTTAACTACATGAGTTATTCTAAGTGAACTGTCATTAATTAAATCTTTATAAATACTGATGAATTGTCCTTTTATTAATAAACATTTCTGTTCTTGTATGGGATGAAAATGATTTGCTCTAACTGTTTCCTTTTTTGATTCTATATAACCTATTAAATTAATAGGCTCAGGTAATTTGTAATTACTAATTTTACCTCTAGAATCTACAAATTCGTTTTGTCCTAAAAAAATTTCTTCTAAATTATTTTTATTTTCTTTAAATGACCATTGTTCAATCATCTGTTTAATTGAATCTTCAAGATTATATAAAAATTTAAATCCAGTTTTTAATAATTTTTTATTGGATAATGTGTAACCCATATTAGGAGTTTTATCGTTAGTCTCTTCTAGATTAACTTTTGGATTGAACCTTTTGCATATTTCAGCAACACTCTTTACATCTATTTGTTCATTTACTAAATGAAATGTTTCTTTTTTAATTTTTTGACTTTCTTCCATAAATTTTAGACATCTAGCTACATCAATAATAGAAACCATGCTTTTTAATTGTTTGCCGCCTGAAAAGAGTTTTATTGTTCCATTTTGAGATGCAATTTTTGAAAAAAGATTAGGCATAATATTTATTCTCATAGTGTCAAATGAATATCCATATACCGAACCTAGTCTTAAAATCACATAATCTCTTTTTGAATTTCTTATATCATTTTCATTCTGAACCTTACTGCGAGAATACATTAACACAGGTTTTGGAGATTCTTCTTCTGTGATATTTTTTTTAATAACATTAAATCCTTCAAATATAACATGCGTTGAAGGAAAAATAATTTTGCATTTTTTTGGTATGGATTTCAAAATATTATTGGTTCCATCTAATGCTATGGATCTAATTTTTTCATCTAATTCGGGATTGCTATCAGTTTTAACGTACGCAACATCCGTTACTCCTGCTAAATGATGAATAATATCTGCATCATAAAGATTTTTACCTAAAAAATTTTGATCAAGAATATGTCCTTGAAAAAATTCTATATTCCAGTCTTTTAATTGACTTACTCTTTCTGATATAAATCTACTATCAATAGCTACAATTTTATTTCTCCAGCTTTCTCCAGAATATATTTTACAGAGCTCCGTTCCTAAATACCCAAGAGCTCCTAGAATAACTATTTTCTTCATTTTATTTATAAAATTTTTCCGATAAAAATTTGAAAGATAACTCCAAAAATATGATAAAATCTAATCTTTTTTCCTTCGTCATGGTTTCTACCATTGTAATTTATTGGTACCTCGTAAAATTTCGTACCTTTTTTAACAACTTTACATAATATTTCCGCATGTTGTTCAAATCCTGAAGTTTTTAAAGAGTTTACATTTAATAAATCTTTTCTAAAACAAGCATAACAAGAATAAATATCTGTGAAAGTAGTATTATAAAATACATTAAATAAAAAAGTTATTAATCTATTTCCAATTTTATTCAAAAAATTATGTGAACGAGTATATTCAGAATAAATAAATCTTGATCCAATGATCAAATCGGGATTAAATTTTTCAATTAATTTAAAAAATTTTATAAAATCATTAGGATCGTACTCTAAATCAGCATCTTGAAAAATTATATATTTTCCTTCGCTGATCTCTAAAGCTTTTTTTACCGCATTACCTTTGCCTTCATTTGTTTTGTTAGTTATCAATTTATCAATCAATTCTTTATTATCGTTTAATATTTTCTCTGAATTATCTGTCGATCCATCATTGACTACAATTATTTGAAACAAATATCCAAATTTTCTAATATCAGAAAGTTTTTTTAATATATGTAACAAAGTTTTTTCTTCATTATAAACTGGAACTATAATTGAAATAAGAATTTGATTATTTTTCATTTTTTTTAAATTAAGTTTCTCTGCGTAATTGTTCTATTTTAATTTTTTTTTGTAAACTATTATTTCTGTCATAAAGTAAATTAAATTTAATATTTTTGTTTGTTTTTATCGAAATAATTTTTGCATTTCTTACTTCTACATTGTCAGCTACAGCACTAATTGGTCTTTTTTTAAAGTTTAAGTTTTTAATTATAATTTTAGATTTTTCACTAATTATTTTACCTTTCCATCTTCTTGGTCTGAATGGACTTATCGGTGAAATCGAAATTTTTTTTGAATCTAAATTTAAAATTGGACCATGAACAGACAGATTATATGCGGTACTTCCAGCTGGTGTTGAAACAAGAACTCCATCAGAAATTAGTTTTTTTATTATATATTTATTTCCATTAACAATAGAAAGAGAGGCAGTTTGTTTACCTTGTCTTAATATTGACACTTCATTTATGGCAATTGATTTTCTAGTAATTCCATGTTTATTTTTTACTTTCATTTCGAGAGGTGATATTGAAATCATTTTAGCTTTAGATAAATTTCTAATTGTTTTTTTTGTTGAAAATTTATTCATCAAAAAACCATAATTTCCAGAATTAATTCCATAAAAATGTTTTTTTAATTTATAAAATTTTTTGAGAGTTTGAAGCATAAACCCATCTCCACCTATGACAATAATTAAATTACATCTTCTCATTGAAAAAATTTTAATATTTTTTGTCAAATAAGATTTAATTTTTTTTGATAGCTTGTTTTTATCAAAAATTATATTAGCTTTAATCATATTGAATGGTGCCCTCGGCCAGACTCGAACTGGCACTCCCAAAAGGGCAAGGATTTTAAGTCCTTTGTGTCTACCAATTTCACCACGAGGGCATTTGTGAATTTCATGAGTGTTTATGCTAATATTTATAATTCAACAAGGTTAATAAGTAAAATTTTTTTATTTTATCTGTCTATGCTCCTGTTGTGCTCCTGTTGTCCCATATTATCCTATAATTAAAAACAGATTCATTTACTGGTATTTATTATTTAAATACGCCCTTTTATATTATTGCTGAGTTAATTGGAGCTTTGCTTGGAGTTTTTATTTTAAAAAAATTAATCAAGTGAGTAACCTGCTGATCTAACAGTTCTAATTAATTCTTTACTTCCTTTTAGATTAATATTTTGTCTTAATCTTCTTATATGAACATCGATAGTTCTCGTTTCAACATTAATGTTTTCTGACCAAACATTTTCAAGTAATTGTTCTCTTGAATAAACTCTTTTAGGGTTTTTTATAAAGAAATTTAATAACTCATATTCTTTAGGTCCAAGATGAACCTCGGTATCTTTTCTGTAAACACGTCGTGTCATTCTATCTATTTTTAAATCATCAAATTCAACTGTATCTGAAATGACAGATGGTTTAGATCTTCTCAAAAGTGCTTTTACACGAGCTAAAAGTTCAGGGAAGCTAAAAGGTTTTGTTATATAATCATCAGCACCTGAGTTAAGTCCTTTAACTTTGTCCTCTTCTTCTCCTTTTGCGGTTAGCATAATAATAGGAATATCTTTAAATCTATTATCTTTTTTTAGGTTCTTACAAATTTCTACACCAGAAATGTCAGGTAACATCCAATCTAATAAAATAAGATCAGGTAATTTTTTTTTTATTTCTTTAATTCCATCATTGCCATTATCTGAGTAAGAAACTTTATAACCTTCTTTATCTAAATTATATTTGATTAATGTAATAATTGGCTCTTCATCTTCAACTATGTAAATATTGGCACTCATGAATTTGAATCAAAATCTTTTCCTTTTGGTCTAGCTCCTTCTATATGCTCACCTTCAATAAGGTAAAATAATGACTCTGCAATATTAGTTATATGATCTCCTGCTCTTTCAATATTTTTTGTTACAAAAAGTAAGTGCGTAGCTAAATCTAAATTTTTTTTATCTTTACCTAGAAAATCAGCAACTTCATTCATAGCTGTATGTGTTAAATCATCAACTTTCTCATCAGTTTTCCAAATTTTTATCGCTAAATCTTTTGATTTTTTTAAGTAAGCATCAAGAATATCTTTTAATTGTCTTTGAACCAAGTCTCCTAATCTTCTTAAACTTGCAATTAGTTCCTCAGGTAAATCATGCGGGAGAGGTTTAATCTTTTTAGCAACACTTTTTGCTAAATCTCCAATTCGTTCTAAATCACTTGAAATTTTTAAAGTTGAAATTGTAAGTCTTAAGTCAATTGCCATTGGAGCTCTTTTTACAAGAACTGTAACAATTTGTTCTTCAATAATTGCCCTTAGTTCATTTATTTTTGCATCATTTTTTATAATATTGTCTGCAGCTTCTTTATCGACCTTAATTATTGCTTCCATTGAATCTGAAAGTTGTTTTTCCACTAAACTTCCCATTTTAATCAAATTATCATTTAAGTTTTGAAGCTCTTCTTCATATGATTTAACTATATGTGATATTTCTGACATTTATCCAAACCTCCCTGTAATATAATCCTGGGTCATTTGATTGCCAGGATTTTTAAATATTTTTTCAGTTGTATCTACTTCAATTATTTTTCCTAAATGGAAAAAACCTGTTCGCTGAGAAACTCTTACAGCTTGTGACATTGAATGAGTAACAATTACTATAGTATAGCTTTTTTTTAGTTCATCAATTAATTCTTCAATTTTGGCTGTTGCTATAGGATCTAAAGCAGAACAAGGCTCGTCCATCAATATTACCTCTGGATTTACAGATATAGCTCTTGCTATACATAATCTTTGTTGTTGTCCTCCAGAAAGACCTGTTCCTGGTTCATCCAATCTATCTTTAACCTCTTCCCATAATGCTGCTTTTTTTAAACTATTTTCAACAATTTTATCCATGTCAGATTTATTATCTGCTAGGCCATGAATAGATGGACCGTATGAAATGTTGTCATAAATACTTTTTGGAAAAGGATTGGGTTTTTGAAAAACCATTCCAATTGACTCTCTTAATCTTACTACATCAACATTATTATCAATTATTTCCTTATCATCAATTTTAATTGATCCATCAATTTTACAAATATCAATAACATCATTCATTCTATTGATGCATCTTATAAAAGTTGATTTTCCGCAACCTGATGGACCAATTAATGCCGTAACTTCTTTGCTATGAATATCTAAATTTACATTAAAGAGTGCTTGTTTTTCTCCATAGTAAACATTCAAGTCTTGAGTTTTTATTTTAATGTTATTGCTTATCATTACCATTTCCTTTCAAATTTTTGTCTTAGGTAAACTGCTATAAAATTTAATGTGATTAGAAAACTTAAAAGTATCATAATAGTTGCTGATGTTTTCTCTACAAAACCTCTCTCAGCTTGTTCAGACCATAAATAGACTTGAACAGGTAGTGATGCAGATGGATCAGTGGGTATTGAAGGTATATCAACTACAAAAGCTACCATTCCTATTAAGATTAGTGGTGCTGTCTCACCTAAAGCTTGAGCTAATCCAATAATAGTTCCAGACAAGGTTCCAGGAATAGCAAGAGGCACAACATGATGCATTACTGATTGAACTTTAGAGGCACCTACCGCTAATGCACCTTCTCTTATTGATGGTGGCACAGCCTTTAAAGAAGCTCTACAAGGAATAATAATTCTAGGTAATGTCATTAATGCAAGTGTAATACCTGCAACTAAAGGTGTAGATCTTGGTAAATCAAATGTACTAAGTAAAATTCCCAAGCCCAATAAACCAAATACTATCGATGGAACTGCTGCAAGATTATTTATATTAATTTCTATGAAATCAGTAACTCGATTTTTAGGCGCAAATTCTTCTAAATATATTGATGCAAATATTGCTATAGGAAAGGATAATAGTAAAGTTATAATTATAGTAAAAAAAGATCCAACTAAAGCTCCACCAATACCAGCAAGTTCTGGGTTTCTTGAATCACCTTTTTGAAATAGGTAATTATTGAAAATTTTATCAATTTTATTTTGTTCAACTAATTTGTCGTACATCATCAACTGAAAATCATTAATTCGTCTTCTGTCTTCAGGTAAGTGTCTTGGGTAATTTCCTTTATGTAATTGATCTATATCATCAGAGGCAGTTAATTTTAAAATAGTTTTCTTATTTATAAATTCTGGGTTTTTAATTAGAAAATCTCTTACTTCATATTCGTAATCAGGACTAAATAAATTAATTAATGCTTTTTCTTCTTTTAAACCATTGACTTGATAAACTTTTAATAAACTTTCAATTGCAAGATCATAATACTCAACATTCTCTAGATCATCTTTGGAAGGATTTGGGTCTAAATATAAAGAGTCTAAGGTAAAATTAAGCTCAACATTTATAGTTGTTTTTTGAAAAGCGCTACTACCTTTAGAAAATATTACGTGAATTAAAAAGACAACAAATAAAATTGCTAGCACAACTGAAGTGATGCCATAAAGCTTAAATCGCTTTTCTGCATTATATCTTTTTTTTATACGTTCTTCTTTAGTCATATTTTTCTCTATATTTTTTAACAAATCTTAAAGCGATGTAGTTTAAAATTAACGTTGCAAAGAAAAGAGTTAATCCCAAAGCAAAAGCTGATTGAGTTTTTGGACTATCAAACTCTTGATCTCCAACCAAAAGCATAACAATCTGTGTTGTAATAGTAGTTGTAGACTCTAGGGGATTTATTGTTAAATTTGCCGCTAACCCTGCTGCCATTACAACAATCATTGTCTCACCTATAGCTCTTGATACAGCTAACAAAATAGATCCAACTATTCCTGGTAAGGCTGCGGGTATGACAACTCTTTTAATTGTTTCAGACTTTGTTGCCCCAACAGCATAAGAGCCATCTCTTAATGATTGAGGTACAGCATTAATTACATCGTCTGATAACGATGATACATAAGGAATAATCATCACTCCCATAACTAATCCTGCTGCAAGGGCACTTTCAGATGAAACTTCAAGACCAAGCTTTTCACCAAATTCTCTAAAAAAAGGACCTACAGTAAGAGCTGCAAAAAAACCATATACGACAGTTGGTATACCAGCCAATATTTCAATAATAGGTTTTGAAAATTTTCTAACCTTAATACTTGCATACTCGGCCATATAAATTCCAGAAAATAATCCTATGGGAACAGCAACAGTCATTGCGATCAAGGCTATGAAAGCTGTACCTGCAAAGAGTGGGACAGAACCAAAAGCATTTTTTAAATCAGCATATTCTTCTGCAGAAATTGCTGATGCATCTCTCACAAAAGCTCTTTGAGGGCTCCACGAAGTACCAAATAAAAAATCAAAAATATTTATTGCTGAAAAAAACTTTATACTTTCAAATAACAAAGAAAAAATAATCCCAAGAGTAGTTAGTATTGCAACCAAAGAACAAACAAAAAGTAATCCTGTTAAAATTTTTTCAACATCATGTCTTGCTTTATTGTTTTTTGAAATTCTTTTTATTCCATAAGTAATTGTTAAAATTGCTGTTGATAATAACAAAACTACTTTTGAAGATTGAGCTATTGATAAAAATGACTTGTAATCTTCAGCCCCTTGTTTAATTTCGTTTGTAATTGTTCCTGAAAAATTTCCATTATAAAGGGATACTATTTTTTGATAAATTAGATTTATTTGATCACTCGTATAAACATTTAACTCATTTTGACTTAATGTTTGTGATATCAATCCCTTAATAATTGAAGCTTCAAATATAGACCAAACTAATAAAATTATTAGTGATGGTAACGCACACCATAAGGCTAAATAATATCCATAGTAATTAGGTAATGCATTAATTTTGATTGACTGACTGGTAGTAATCTTTTTAATTCTTGATCTTCCATAAATAAATGAAGTGTAACTAAAAATCCCAATCAAAATTAAAATTACTAAATTCATTTTAATGGGACACTATGATTTAAATGTTACAGTTTTGTTACAAAGTTAAACTGTAAATTGAAAATAAAAAAAAAGGCCAGAAATTAATTCTGGCCTTAATTCTTAATTAATTAAATTACTTGATAGATATAGTTTCTAGTTTTAGAGCGGCAGTTCTAATAGCTTTATATTTATCTGATGCTAAAGGAACTAAACCTATTTCTGCCAAATAACCTCTAGGACCCATTGCTTTCTTGGAAGTAAAAGCTTTCATAAATTCCTCAATTCCTGGAACTACTCCAATGTGAGCTTTCTTTACATAGAAAAATAAAGGTCTAGCAATCGGGTAAGAATAATCTTGAATACCTTCAAGACTTGGTTTTACACCATTAATAGCTGCTGCTTTAATTTTATCTTTGTTAGCAACTAAATAACTGTAACCAAAGAAACCGTATGCATCAGGATTTGAAGCAAGTTTTTGAACTATTAACGTATCGTTCTCTCCAGCTTCAACTGCATAACCGTCTTCTCTCATTTTAGCACATTCTTTTTTAGCTTTTTTTCCGTTAGCTTCAAAAAGAGATTTAGCTGCTTTTGAACAGCCTTTGACCATAACTAATGAATTCCAGGCATCTCTAGTACCAGATGTTGGTGGTGCAATTAGTATTTCAATTTTTTTCGAGGGAAGACTTGAATCAATATCGCTCCATTTTTTATATGGATTAGCAACTAATTTTCCATCTACATCTACTTCATGAGCTAAAGCTCTCCACAATTGTTCTTTAGAAAAATCAATATCAGGAGAGTTAACTGAATGAGCAAAAGAAATACCATCATTACCAACTACAATTTCAATGATTTCTGTAACGCCATTTTTTTCACATAATGCTTTTTCTTTTGATTTAATTGCTCTTGATGCATTTGTAATATCGGGGTGGTTTGTACCAACACCAGCACAGAATAATTTCATTCCGCCACCAGTACCTGTGCTTTCAATAACTGGTGTTTTAAATTTTCCAGTTTTACCAAAAGTTTCAGCGACTACAGTTGCATACGGGTATACTGTAGAAGATCCAACTATTTTAATTTGATCTCTAGCTTGTACATTAGAAATAAATGCAAAAACTGCTAGAAACGATATTAAGACTTTAATTATTTTCATTTTAATTTTTCCTTTTGTTAATTTACAAGTTACAAATATGAGATTCTTATTGAAAATTTATTACATCAATATGAAAGTTTTATTACAAAAAATAAATTGAAGGTTGTGTTATAACTTAGGAAATTCTATCAAAAATTCAGTACCCTTGCCTTCTTCGCTGAGAATATTCATTGAAGCTCTATGTTGATTGACTATATGTTTTACTATAGCTAGTCCAAGACCTGTACCACCAACCTCTTTGCTTTTTGCTGGATTTACTCTGAAAAATCGTTCAGTTATTCTTGGTAGATATTTTTTAGGTATACCAACACCATTATCTTTTATTGAATATAAAATGGAATTATCTTTAATTTTTAATGACATGTTAATTGACACACCTTTGTTGCTGTATTTTGAAGCATTATCTAATAAATTTGTAAAAATTTCTATTAATCGATCTCTATTACCTAAAATTTTATGTGAACCTTTGTCAGCTTTATAATTAACAACTGATTCTCTTTTTTTTAATAAATCGGAGTTAACTTTAATAACATGACTTATTATTTCATTTAAATCAGCTTCAGTAGTTGGCCTTATATGTTCTTGTAATTCAATTTTGGATAATGATAACAGATCATTAACCAAGCTTTCCATTCTTTCAGTTTGCTGAATAATAATTGGCATAAACTTTTTTTGACTTTCAAAATCATTTTCAGCATGACCTTTATTTATAGTTTCTAAGCCTAATTTAATTGATTGTAACGGTGTTCTTAATTCATGAGAGACATTAGCAACAAAATCAGATTTAAATTTTTGTGTTTTATAAATTTCAGTCAAATCTTTTAAAAAAATTATTACTGATTGATCTTGATCGCATAACTTTGATGGACCAGGTATAATGTTCGCTTTATAAAATTGAAAATTTGGTAATTTAATTTCTATATCTATAATTTTAGCTTTTTCATCACTAACTGATAAATCTATATTTTCTAGAAGATTTGAATCTCTTAATATTGATGAAATACTTTGACCTTCTATATTAGGCCCAAAACGATCAATTGCACTTTTATTAGCATAACAAATATTTTTAGATTTATCTAAAATAATTACTTGATCTATCATTTCATCAAGAAATTTCATTTCTTGTAAACCTGTTTTATCTAATGAGCTCATAAAATTTAAACCTGACATAGCAGTATATCCCTAAAAGTTTTTTCATAATATTATTATATTATCTCTCTATGCTCCTGTTTTGCTCCTGTTTGAAAAAATTAATTAAGCCTTATTTTCTAATCTTAATTGAAAGCTAATTTAAAGTTATGTGATTTTATAGGATGTTTTAGACTGCCTTGGACTTCTATGGACTGACTCACTTGTGAATCCCTCGGCTTTTAAGTCCTTTGTGTCTACCAATTTCACCACGAGGGCATGAGTTATTTTCATGAGTATTTATGCTAATATTTATAATTGAACAAGTCCTATAAGTAAAATTTTTTTAGTTTATCTCCCTATGTACCAGTCCTGTACCAGTTGTCCCATAAAATCCTATAATAAATTATTGATACTCTCTATAAAAAGCTTTTCTATTTTCTTCTTGTGCAATTATTTGTTTAATTTTTGCAACGGTCATCCAGCACTCCAAAAATACCGTTGCATCTGTAATTAGTTTACCAAGATCTTCGTTGGACAATTTTTGACGGTTTGGAGTTAAAAATTTTATATTGTTTGCATTAGCAAACGTTTTGAGCGTTGAAGATTTAACTCCAAAAAAAATATTTTGAGCATGTTCAGCGGTAATTAATTGAACTGCAACACCAACTACGTTCCCGTTTTGATTCATTATGGGTCCGCCACTATTACCTTGGTTGATAGTTGCATCAGTTTGAAAGTTTGAATAATTGTCTCCAAATCCAGCAAGAGCTGTAACACTTCCTTTATGTATTTTTATTGTAGAACTGACTTTTTTCCCAAGCGGGAATCCTGCAACGATCACATCTTGCATTAACGAAACATCCTCGTTCGATACTGGAAAAACTTTACTTGGATTCATTTCGGCTTTGATAATTGCAAGATCATTTGTTTTATCTACAGCAATAATATCTGTCCGCACTTCTTTACCTGAAATATTAGTTTTGACTGCATTACATCCTTCAATGACATGATAATTCGTTACTAAATGTCCTGCTCTAGTAACAAAAAATCCCGAACCCATTGATGCTGCAACTACTTTATTATCATCAGGGGTTTTTTTAGGTTCTTTTTTTTCAACAACCTTTTTTTTAGGTTCTGTTTTTTTAACAACCTTTTTTTTAGGTTTTTCCCATGGTTTATCAGGATAACTTGACCAATGAGCCTTTTTACCTGCATCATTTACATTTTTTGGAATCTCATGGCATCGATAGTATGATCCTTGTTTATCAAAGTCCCATGCAAAAAAGTGTGCGTACTTTTTATATTTTGCACAATGTGCTTTAGCTACTTTTTGTATTTTTGAAAGTGAATCGCTAGTATAATTTGTACCCTCTCCCGTTACACTTCTGTCTGTTACTATTTTTATAAAATGTTCGTTAGATTCTATTATTCGACCAACATCTATTGGAGTAGGTCCAAAAGGTCTTGAACCACTTGAATCAGCACACCCACTTAACAACAAACCCAGAACCACGATCCCTAAAAGTTTTTTCATTTTTTTTTATTTTTAATTATTAAATTGTTATAAGCAAAACTAGTAGTTCCGGTTTCACCTATTCTATAAATTCCAATTTTTATATAAGGTTTGGTTGGACCATATGGTCCATCTGTGTTTTTTTTTAACAATGGAACGTTCAGATGTTGGGCAATTAGCTCATTATTTAAATAATATTTAACTGATAATTTTTTTGCTTTTCTTTGATAATTAATATCTGCTTTAAATCTATATTTTGTATTAGGCTTTAAATAAGATTTTTTAAATACTTTGCAATTATCTGATGAACATTCTCCTTTTGGAAATTTATATTTAATTTTCCAATCCATTCCTACGCCAATCCACGATGGCGGAGCACCTTTATTTCTTCCATCATGAATTTGAAAAACAGTTGATCTATACTGAGGTTCTCCTTCAATATAAATATCTGTTTCAAATATAGTTTGTCCTATTGGTAATCTATGAGTAATTTCTTGTCTTCCAGAATAATCATATTTATAAGCTGGTTTTTTATCTGTAGGACAGCTTCCCACATCACCTTTATCAAGTTTAAATACTACACTTTCTAACTTAAATTCTTTTTTTTTAACAAATTTAGTTTTAGGCTTACCATTAATAACTAAGGCCTCTTTATCAACTATTCCACAAGAAATTTTCCACTTATTTTTAATTTTCCAGTCAGCAGCAAAACCAAGATTACAAATCAAAAAACTAAGAACCACGATCCCTAAAATCTTTTTCATTTTATCGTATGTATTTTTTCTAATTTCTGATTTTCAAGTTCTTTACAGGTATATCCAAGATCTTTTAATTTAAGTTTTTTACAAGATTTTTTTACATAACGAATTTCATCATAATACACTACATGAGTACTATCTTTAGTACCTTTAGGTGCTGCACCTCTGTAAATTCCAAACTTAAACATACTTCCGTCTTTAGGTGCCTTGGTTCTTCCCTCAAAATGATAAACTAATTTTCCATTTACCCATGCCTTGAAAAATCCTTTGTCAACCTTGGTTGACCATTTGCTATGAAAAATAAAATCATTCCACTTGCCAAATAATTGATCTTTTCTAATTATTATTTTTCGTACATTCTCTGGATCATTAGAATAACATCTTTTATTAAATCTTTTTGGATGTATGCAAAGAAATCTTGTAACTATTTCAAAATTTTTTCCAACCAAATCTAAATTTACAGGTGGCTTATGGTAATCTAAATTATGGAACTGGCCCATAGTTATCCATTCTGAATTAATTTGAGGTGTATCTTCAGGTATAAACAAGGAATAAGTATGCCAAGTCTCTCCACTTAAAGCAATTTTATCATATTCTTGTCCTAGCTCATGCCTTTCTGCTGGAGGATCTGCTTTACAATCGTTATATGAAGTTGGTTTTTTTTGATGACAATCACCGCTTCTTAATTCAAATCTTATAGATTTTTTCCCTAATCTTACAGGATGACCATCGGATTTATTTACAACTTGAAAAGCATAATCTGGCACCATGCATTTTCCTGTGCCAGCGAAAGTACAATTAGAACTCCAGGTTTTATATCCTTTGACAATGTCTTTAGGCAGTTTTACTGGCGCTTTAACATTTTTTTCAGCAATACCAACATTGCACCACAACAAACCCAGAACCACGATCCCTAAAAGTTTTTTCATTTTAAACTTTGACTCTCTAAATCTTTACATAAATAACCCAAATCTTCTATTTTGAGTTTTTTGCAAGATTTTGCATAACGTATTTCATCATAATAGACTATTTGTGTGGGAGTCGGACCGGGTCGTCTTGATAGATAGGATCTATAAACACCAAGATGATGTTCTTGCCGATCACCTTTGATTTGAGTCATTCCTTTATGCTCATATGAAAGTTTTCCGTTGATCCAAATTTTAAAAAAACCATCTTTTTTATGTGTCCACTTAGCATTAACTAAAACATCATTCCACTTACCAAGTACTTCATTTTTATCCAAAAGTTTTATAGGCATATTATTACTCCCTATAGTTTCATCAGCTTCTATCCAATATCCTCCACCTTCGCTTCCGCGAGGATGTCCTTGATTTTGAAACATAAATGCTGGCGGGTTACCACCATCATTATGAAATTGTCCCATAGCTGCTTTCGCAGGAAATATAACGTTAAAGTCATTCGGATAATATATTGACCATGCATTCCATGTTGTCTTACTAGCGCAACAAATAATTAACTCAACTCTTTCCCTATCTTTTTTTACATCCCAACCCCACGCGTCTCCATTTCTAACCTCAATTCTAATTGACTCTTTTCCAAGTCTAACGGGATGACCATCAGATTTTTTAACTATTTGCAAAACATGTTTTCCAGGTCCAGGTTTAGATTTAAGCATTGCCGAAGGTGTAACTCGCCAATTATTAGTTTTTCCATCTTCTCCGGAATCTCTAAATTTTTTAAATCCTGTTGATATATCTTTATTGGATTTTATTTTTTTAAGAACATTTTTAACATCTTTAACATCAGCAAAACCATTGCTACAAAACAATAAACCCAGAACCACGATCCCTAAAAGTTTTTTCATCTTATAAATTCTACCATATGTAATAATTTTATCTATCTCTCCATGTACCAGTTGAGTACCAGTTTGAACAAATTAATTAAGCCTTATTTTCTAATCTTAATTGAAAGCTAATTTAAAGTTATGAGATTTTATAGGATGTTTGAGACTACCAGAGACTACTAGAGACTGATCAAAGTGTTAATCCCTCGCCTTTTAAGTCCTTTGTGTCTACCAATTTCACCACGAGGGCATGAGTTATTTTCATGAGTATTTATGCTAATATTTATAATTGAACAAGTGGAATAAGTAAAATTTTTTTAATTTATCTTTTATGAAGTTTATTAATTTCTAATAATATAACTTTCGTTCCATATTATTTGCTATATATAATGTAATAAAATGAAACTTAATCAATCTCAAAAAAAATTATTATTAGAATTAATTAAAGATCAAGAAAATTCACCAACATTATTCAAACCAAGTACTTACTGGTCAAATAAATGTAAAAAAGCAGCAAATTGGATTTTAAATTATGGATTTGATGACTTTAGAGGATTAAATTCTCCAGTTGGAACAAGCTATGCTGATAATGTTATTCTTGATGCAAGAAATGAAGGAATTGGTATTAAATCAAAAATAGCGAATAAAATTTCTTGCCTTCCAATAATCAAAAATATTTTGGAGGCACAAATAAAGTTAGCAGGTGCGCATATAAAGGCAAGATTAGAAAATAAAAGCTATATATACCGCAAAAATGAAAAAGTAAAGCAACTGTTAAAAAATTATGTTGTAAAAGATACAGTTAGTTATGGATCAGTGGCTAATTTTGAAATCAATGATGAGAGGCATGCATTTTTGCATCTGGACAATTTACATTTAATTGACTTAATAAATAATAAAATTAATTTGAATAAGATAAATTCATTCTTCGAAATTGGAGGCGGTTTTGGAGCAAATATTCATATGTTGTTAAATAATTTTAAAAATATTAGAAAAGTTTTATATTTAGATGTAGCACCTAACTTATTCATAGCTACTGAATATTTACGCAATTATTTTGGAGATTCTGTAAAGGATTATTTAGAATTAAAGAATAAAAAAATTATATTTTCAAATGATGAAAGTTTAGAAATTTATTGTATTTCACCTTGGCAATTGCCTAATGTAAATTCACAAATAGATCATTTTCATAATTCATGTTCTTTTGCAGAAATGACTTTTGAAATAGTTGAAAATTATAGCAAATATATAAAAAAAATTATTAAAAAAAATGGAAGTTTATCACTAAATTTAGATAAACTAGATACTTCAAGATATGTAAGCAATGAAGACATATTGAATATGTTTAATTTACCATTTGGGCACGAAGAATACGAAGAATTATACCTTGAAAAACTTAATGATCTATACTGTCTAAAAAATTAAATATATTTTTTGAAATAAATGTTTTTATTCTTAAAGCTTTTTCATTTTATAAATACTACCATATGTAATCGTTTTATCTATCTCTCCATGCTCTAGTCTTGCTCTAGTTTGCACAAATTAATCAAGTCTTATTTTCTAATCTTAATTGAAAGCTAATTTAAAGTTATGAGATTTTATAGGATGTTTGAGACTACCAGAGACTGTCAGAGACTCATCAAAGTGTTAATCCCTCGCCTTTTAAGTCCTTTGTGTCTACCAATTTCACCACGAGGGCATGAGTTATTTTCATGAGTATTTATGCTAATATTTATAATTGAACAAGTGGAATAAGTAAAAGGTTTTAAACACTTTAAAAAATCTTTATCCCAATAACACCAGCTAGAATTAGAAATATAGAGAGTATTTTTTTTAAGTTAATTTTTTCATTCAATAAAAAATATCCAATAAATAATGAAATTATAATGCTGGACTCCCTTAAAGAACTTACAACTGGGATAGGAGCCTTGGTAAAAGCCCAAACAACTAAAGCATAACTTGCATACGACATCGTAGTTCCTATTAAAAAAATTCTTTTTCCTTCTTTATATACTCTTTTCAATATATTTTTTTGCCCCCTCAGTTTTAAGACAAATGGAAATAAAATTGCATTTAGAAGAAAAGACCAACTTACAAAAGAAATTGAAGATTGGCTTATTCTTGCACCATATCCGTCAATTAAAGAATAAGATCCAATAAAAAACCCAGTTAATAGTGAGTAGTAGATAACTTTTGAATTTTTTTCAGATTTATCAAATAAACCAAGAAAAATTATTCCAAAACAAATTAACAAAATTGAAAAAATTATAAATAAATCTAAAACGACACCTAGAAATAATATTGATACAATTGTAGCTAATAGCGGACCAGATCCTCTTGCTATTGGATAAACTTTGGTTAAGTCGCCAATTTCATAAGAACTTAACAAAAACCATTGATACCCTTGATGAATAAAAATACTAATTATAATGTAAGGTATACTTTCTATGCTGGGAAGAGGTAGCAATATAATTGCAGCTAACGATACTGGTGCATGACCAAATATAATACCAGATATTGCAACTGTTTTGTCGTGATGTTTTTTTACAAGTCCATTCCATAATGAATGAAGCAATGCAGCAAGCATTATTATTAAAAAAATATTTAGATTCATGGTATATTTAAAACATATACCAAATAGGAAACGTGTCTATCCGAGATTAATTACTTAATTTTTGACCTTATAAATGACGATAAATGATCAATTAAAAAAATTGTGAAAAAAATCAGTATTATAATTGCAGAAACTTTTTCATATTCGAACATTCTAAAAGAGGATTGAAGTTCATAACCAATTCCCCCTGCTCCAACAATTCCTAGCATTGTGGCCATTCTTACATTACGATCTAAGATATATAAATTATTTGCAACAAAAGATGGTAAGATTTGAGGAATAACACCAAATGAAATAATTTGGCTTTTGGTGGCACTTGATGATTTTAAAGCATCTATTGGTCCTTTATTAATATGTTCAATATCCTCGGCATAGAATTTTGCTAAAAAACCCATTGTATGTAAACCTAATGCAAGTACTCCTGGCATTGCTCCAAATCCAATTGCAATAACTAAAATCATAGCAATAATAAACTCTGGTATTGCTCTAAAGAATATAACTATAGTCTTGCAGACAATATATACAAAATAATTAGGAGCTAAATTTCTTGCTGAAAATAATCCTAATGGAATGGATAAAACAATTGCAATAAATGTACCCAGAAAAGCAATTTCTATAGTTTCAAACATTGCATAAATTAATTCTTTTAAATTACTAAAATCAGGAGGAAGCATTCTTGACAGAATATCCCCAAAATATTTTGAAGAATCTGACATTAATTTAATAAAATCAATTTCTAAATCCTTAACGATGAATACTAAAATAGAACAAAATAAAACTATAGAAATAAGGGTTTTCCAAGACCATTGTGGTTTTAAATAATTCTCAAGATCTTTTTTTTGATTATTAATTTTAAGCTCTAAAATATTTTTTTTCATATTAGATGTATATTTTTTCTAAATTAGTTTTGTTGATATTTTCAGATTTTTCATCAAATATAATTTTGCCATCAAGGAGACCCACTAATCTATCTGAATATTTTTTTGCTAAATCAACCTGATGAAGATTGCACAAAATTGTTGTACCAAATTCTTTATTTATCTTTTTTAATAATGATAAAATCAAATTAGCTGCTTTAGGATCTAAGCTAGCAACAGGTTCATCAGCTAATAACAATAATGGTTGTTTAATTATAGCTCTTGCAATTCCAACTCTTTGTCTTTGACCTCCAGAAAGTTCATCTGACCTATTATAAGATTTTTCAAGCAAACCAACAGTTTCTAAAGATCTTAAAGCTTTAATTTTTTGATCTTTTGTAAATAAATAAAATAAAGACAAAAGCTTATTACTTGAATTTAAAAGACCTGTTAAAACATTGTTTATTGCTGATAAATTATTTATTAAATTAAATTCTTGAAAAATCATCCCTGTTTTTTTTTGAACCTCTGAAATGGAATTATTATCTATTTTCTTATTATCAAAATAAATTTCTCCTCCACTTATAGTTTCAAGACCATTAATACTCCTTAATAAGGTTGTCTTGCCCGAGCCGCTAGGTCCTAAGATGCTTATAAATTCTCCTTTATTAATTTTTAAATTAACCCCTTTTAAAGCAGGACTTCCGTTCTCAAAGGTTTTTTTAAGATCATTTATTTCAAGCATAGTGGTCCTGTATTAATTTAATTTTTATTCTTTTTTAACAATTCAATCACTTCTCTCAAAACATTATAGTCGGAGTCTTTAACTTCCATGTAATGAGACATTTTTCCACCATATCCAGCAATCTCACCGTGTTTGTGAGCTTCTAGGACAGCTTTTTTAATTTTTTCTCTGTCTTTTTTTGGAATTGTTTTTGAATAAGCTAATGGTGGAGGTGGCACTCTGTCAGATTTATGTATAATTCTAACATCTTCTTTTTTGAAAGTTCCATCTTCTAATCTAGCTTCAAAATTTCTTGAACTCATCCCACAAACATCAGATTGATTATTTATTACAGCTAATAAACATGCGTCATGACTACCAGCGTAAAAAACCTTTTCAAAATGATCTTTGTTTTTTATAGAAAGATCAATTTTACTTAATTCTACTTGTGGAATTAAATCACCACTTGTTGATCCAATAGAATTTAAAGATAAAGTTTTACCTTTAACATCTTTAAAATCTTTTAACTTACTATCTTTATTAACAACAAAATAAGTATAATAGCCTGCATCTTTTTCTCCAGGTCTAACTCCAGCTGCAAATGCTTCTGCATTAGCAATCTCTGCCGCTTTTACGTAAGTTTTGCCTCCATACCAAGCTATATGTGCTCTACCAGCTCTCATAGCTTCTACTGCTGCGTTGTAATCTGTAACTTTAATTGTTTCTATATCAAAGCCTGTAAGTTTTTCTGTAATTGATATTAAATTTTTATAATCACTTTCGTCGCCTTTTTCACTAGCAGGGACAAATACCATTTTATATGTTTTGGCATCGGCATTTAAATTTCCGACGAATAAAACCATTATTATAACCACTAAAGCTTTTTTTATCATTTTTTTTCTTTCATTATCATTAACTTTGTTCGCTAACAAGTTAATTATATAATAAAAAAAACCTGGTTAAATAGCGGAAATGTTAAAGTTTTATGAATTATTCTTTAAATTCTATAAGAGCTTTTTTATAGTCCTCTACTGTGTCAATTTCCTTCCATCCACTTTCTATAATTATACAGTGAATTTTAACTCCAATATCAACAAGTTCCTGAATCATGTCTGTTAAATAAGCATTTTGAAAAGTTTTAGCTCTTTGAAAGGGTTTGTTCCAATAAATTTTTTTTAATCTATGAAAGTGTTGTTTGAAAATTTCTGATCCAGGGTTTGATAATTTAATCATTCCTATAAACTCACCATGAACTTCTTCTTTACCAGTGTTAATTTTTCCTATTTTTACTACTTCATTATTAGAATTAAAAATTACGTTTTCTGCTTCTGTAATTGGATGATCTTTTCTACCAACATAATATCCTCGCCAATCAATATCAACAACAACAGATATATCGTGATTAGTTTCCATTGTTCTATTAACCACAAATGGTTCAAATAAAATATCTGAATATGCAATAATAATATTACCGTTTATAGCTTTTTCTGCATAAAATATTGAATTTAATATGTTGTTATTACGATAGTCTGAATTTTCAAAATATTTTAAACCTTTATAATTAATTTTATTTTTTTTATATCCTCTAATTACTGAAATGTCATTAATGCCACATTTTCTATAAGCCGCAAGTTGCCTTTCTAATAAAGTTTTTCCTCCAAAATCTAACATGCACTTTGGTAAATTTTCAGTATGTTTTTTTAATCTGGTTCCTAATCCTGCTGCAACAATTAATGCTTTGGTATTATTTTTATTGATTGAATTTTCCAAATCACTTATTTGTTCATTATTTAAGTTATTATTTTTAACAGATCTTATAAGAGAAATTATTTGTGGATTGTTATCAATGTATTCGCCTATATCCGGTGCTACCCCTTTTTTAGAAATTCCAGCAAGGTCATTTAGATAATCTATGTTTGATTTAAGTTCAACTGATAATTTTTTTATTATATTCGGTTTTGGAGCAGAACGTTTTTCTTTTTCAATATCATTTAAATACGATGCAGCTATTCCAATTTTATCTGCCAACTCTCTTTGTCCAAAACCATGTCTTATTCGTAACTCACGA
>CACFWQ010000009.1 GCA_902570055.1 uncultured Pelagibacteraceae bacterium | reverse complement strand
TGGTGGACTTAGTGAAATAAGATCGCAAATCAAAAGTGGAAAAATTAAGTTTGATATAATTGATATATTTCCAATGGATGCAATAGTGGGATGTGATGAAGGTATATTTCAAAAATTTAATTTTGACAGAGATTTTTTACCAGCACCAGATGGTACACCTGCAAGTGAAGATTTTTTTACAAGTATGCCTTCCAAGTGTGCTGTAGGTAACATATTTTACTCTTGGAATATCGGGTATAATTATAAAAATTTAAATAAAACTCCCAAAAATATTAAAGATTTTTTTAATACAAAAAAATTTCCAGGAAAAAGAGGACTTTATAAATCTGCACTCCATAATTTAGAAATAGCCTCTGCAGCTTTAGGAATAAATCCAGGCAAAGGTGGAAATAATATTTATCAATTTTTAGAAAAAAAAAAAAATATAAATAAAGCACTGAATTTAATTAATAATTTATGTGCAGATCCAAGAGGTGGATGTGTATTTTGGTCAGCTGGCGCTCAACCACCAGAATTACTTGCATCTGGTGAGGTTGTTATGTCTACAGGTTGGAACGGAAGATTCTTTAATGCAGAGGTAGGAGAAGGATTGTCAATAAAACAAATGTGGCACTCACAAATAATAGATTATGAGTATTTTGGGTTAGTAAAAAATAGTCCAAGAAAAAAAGAAGCTATGGAAGTATTAAAATATATGACATCCGCAAGAGGCTTAGCAGAAAGTGTTAGATATATTCCTTACGCGCCATTTAGAAAATCATCATTAAAAATAATTAAGAATGAGGAACCTTTCTACAAAGATGGAAGAACAAATCTGATGAAATACTTAACAATCTCACCACAAAATACTAAAACTTATATTTTGATGGATCCATGGTTTTGGACAGATAATGGTACTCAGGTTGCAAACTTATGGGAAAATATGAAATCTGGAATTTCTTCTGGAAGTTATATTGCAAAAAATGAATATGAAAAAATTCAATCCGAAACTGATGATGAAAGAAGAAAAATAGAAGAGGAGAAGAAAAAAATTGCAGAGGAAAAGAAAAAAATAGAGGAAGAGAAAAAAAGAATTGCAGACGCTAAAAAAAAACAAGAGAAAGAAAAAAAGGATAAAGAAGATCAAGAACTTTTTGTAATAGGCTCAGGAACAGGATTTTTTGTGAGCGCTAATGGTCATGCAGTTTCAAATGATCATGTAGTAGGAATTTGTAGACAAATTGCAGCTAAGATTAATGGTAAGATAAAATATTTTAACATAATAACCACAGATCAAAAAAATGATTTAGGATTAATTCAGGGCGACTATAGAAGCCCAAATTTTTTAAGTATTAAAACTGGTGGAGCTGAATATGGTGAAGATATAGTAGCATTTGGATATCCACTATCAACCGCACTCAGCTCAAGTGTTAAACTTACTAGAGGTATAGTGAGCGCATTAAGTGGACCTGGAAATAATTATTCTGAAATTCAAATAGATGCAGCTATCCAACCTGGAAACAGTGGTGGACCAGTGTTGAATATGGAAGGACAAGTTGTAGGTGTAGCATCATCTGGTTTAAACAAATTATATATGCTAGAGAAAGAAGAATATATCCCTGAAAATGTTAACTTTGCTGTTGCTGGACCAACTCTATTAAATTTTTTAAAAGCAAATGGTGTTACAACAACCAACAGACCTTATAGAATTAAAAATACTAAAGAATTAGCAAAAGTTGGAAGACCAGCTACTTTACAATTATTCTGTATGAATACAAAATCTGTATATGAAGAATTAAAAAAACAACAAAAACATAGTGACGTATTATTAGATAAAGTAATAGAATTGAAATAGTGCAACCAAAGAGCGATTAGAATCAAATTTATCTAAATAATTGTAATAGATTAACGATTTGTAAGGGGCGTTCTGTTTCTCGTCCCTTGATTAATAATATACAGAATATAACACTCTTTCAAAAACTTCGTGTAAAACTTCGTGCTGTTCCTAAATTGATATTTGAATTGGATAAACGGTTTCCGTTGGTTAAGGGGCGTTCTGTTGCCAGGTGCCCCGGACCCCGTAACTTAATTAAAAAATTAATTAAGCTGCAAGTGCAAATTTAATTAAAATCCCGATCATATCCCGATCAAATAATTTAAATGACAAAGATAATTTAAATTGTTAATGTTTTTTATGGGTTTTATAGAAGCAATTAAAATATGTTTAGGTAAGTATGCTCAATTCAACGGCAGAGCTTCTAGATCCGAATTTTGGTATTTTTGTTTAGCTGTTGTTATTTATTTTTTTGTTGCAGGACTTCTTTTAGGTATGACTGGAGTTTCGGATGAAGTATTTGATTTAGCGACTTTAGTTCTTCTTATACCAATATTTATCCCAGGCATTTCGGTTGCCGCTAGACGTTTGCACGACATTAACCAATCTGGATGGATGCAATGTATCTTTATCCCTGGTTTTGTCGCAGATGAATTTTTAGGAACTGGCTGGGTGATTTATGCACTAACGTTAGCTTTGTGGGCATTTTGGTTTTCTCAAACTGGAAAAAAAGGCAAAAATAGATTTGGTGCTCAACCAAGAAAATAAATAACAATCCCGACTAGTACCCGATCAAATTAAATCTAAACGCTAATTATTATTTGAAACAAAGCAAAGTATTAGATTAGAAAGGGGCGTTCTGTTGCCAGGTGCCCCGGACCCCGTACTTAATTAATAAATTAATTAAGCAGCAAGAGCAAATTTATCATTTGCAATTATAATTTAGCCCGTTACGGTGGAACAATTCCGAACGAAAGAATAACTTTTAGACATCCGTCGATCCTAGTTCACCCCCTTAAGTTGTAAATGGTGGAGGTGGTGGGTACTGCCCCCACGTCCGCAATGGTTATTACGAAATTCGTTTATCGTCGTAGTTGGAAAACCAACATTAATAATATAAAAGTAAATGTTAAAGATTCAACTAGTAAATCATGAAACTAACAAAAGAACAGAGTAAAGAAATAAAAGATCAACAATCCCAACAAAACACTACAAAAAGGGTTACAGCACCTGAGCTTGAAAAAATTCTTTATGAGGCAATACCTGTACTTGATCACGGATTTATTCGAGTAGTTGATTATATGGGTGATGATACATCTATAGTACAATCAGCCAGAGTTTCTTATGGGAAAGGAACCAAAAAAGTTTCTACAGATAGCGGATTAATAAAATATTTAATGAGGCACTGGCATAGCACTCCATTTGAAATGTGTGAGATAAAATACCATGTTAAATTACCAATTTTTATTGCAAGACAATGGATTAGACATAGAACAGCAAATGTAAATGAGTATTCCGCAAGATATTCTATTCTTGATAAAGAATTTTATTTACCAGATCCTAAAAATTTAGCTGCCCAATCTAAAAGCAATAGGCAAGGAAGAGGAAATGTCATCGAAGGAGATCATGCTAAAGAAGTTTTAGAATTATTAAAAAAAGATGCAGAAAAGACCTATGAAGATTACGAAATGATGTTGAACGAAAGATACGATGGAACAATTATAGATGAACAAAAAACTGGTCTCGCACGAGAACTTGCGAGAATGAATTTAACTTTAAATACTTATACTCAGTGGTATTGGAAAACTGATTTATTAAATCTAATGAATTTTTTAAGATTACGAGCAGATGATCATGCACAATATGAAATCAGAGCATACGCAGATGTTATGTTAGAAACTGTTAAAAAATGGGTTCCGATAACTTATGAAGCATTTATGGATTACAGAGTAGGAGGAACTGAAGTTTCAGCCAAAGGAAAAATTGTGATTCAAAAACTAATTAAAGGCGAGCAAGTTTCAGTAGAAGAGTCCGGGCTGTCTAAAAGAGAGTGGAATGAATTAATGATAAGTTTTAATTTAAAAGATAAGTTAACCTAGGTTCTGCAATTAATTTGATGAATCTTCAAGTATTTAACAATAAAAAAAAAGAAATTTTATTTTTTATATTATTATTAATTATTTTTTACCGTAGCCCACATATTTTTTTATATGGAAGATTTGCAGCTGAAGAAGGACAAATATTTTTTGCAAATGCTTATAAATATGGTTTCTTTTACTCTTTACCCTTTGTTGATTTTCGTTCTGGATATTTAAATCTTTGGGCAAATATTTCAGGAATTCTAGCAAATATATTTGCTTTAAAGTTAGCACCTCTAATTAGCAATTATGCAGCATTAATTCCAAAACTTTTAATTTTTTATTTTGTTTTGTATAAAGAATCATACTTAATAAATACATTTAAGTTTAAATTATTTTTTTGCTTTTTAATTTTATTATCACCTTTTAATGTTCCAGAAATTTGGTTAAATTCCATTAATTCACAAATTTTTTTTTGTATTTTATCATTTTTAGTTGTTTTAAATAAAAACGAAAAAAAAAATATAAATTACCTAAGTATATTTATAGTTTTAATGTCTGGATTTACAGGTCTTTATACATGTGTATTATTGCCAGTCTTCTTTTTTAAATATTTAAAATTCAAAACTCTACAAGATAAATATAATTTTATAATTTTGTCATTTTGTACAATTATTCAATTTTTTATTGTAGTTTTTTCAAAGGTAAAAAATTTTTTACATGTAAACAAGTTGCATGCAGTTGATATCAATTTAATCTACAATTATTTCTACAATGTACCAGTCAAAGCATTTTTTGGGAGAAATTTAACGCAATTTATTTATTACAACTTAAATATAAATATAAAGTTCGCATCCTTTTTTGTTTGTATATTTGCTTTATTAATTTCAGGTTATTTAGTTTATTATTTTAAAAAAAATATAAATATATTTAATAACAACAAATTTATTATCAATTCCTTATTATATTCATTTTTTTCTATTTCAATATTGGTATTAGTTGGCGCTGTAGGGCCATATGCTGGTGGTAGATATGCTGCATTACCAAGTTTTTTTTTAATAACAACATCATTATTTTTAGCGAGCATTATGCAAAATTCTAAATTTAAATCTTTTTTTTATTTAATGCTATTTATTTCAATACTTACCGGAGCTTATGAATTTAAAAATAATAACAAATTTAGTAAATTTTTAATTTGCGTAGATTGTCCAAATTGGAGTAATGAAGTAGAAAAATTTATAAAGAATAATGACTATCGACTCAAAATTTGGCCTTATCCTAGAAAAACAATGATATTAAATTAACTATATCTATTTAAAATATTAAAGAATTCAAATAGGTATAAAAAATTTTTAAAAGAAACAAATTTTATATTAGAGTCTTTTGAAATTTTATATTTGACAGGTATCATTTTAATTTTAGCATTTTTAATTCTAAAAAGTTTTATTAATTCAATATCAAAAAAATAATATTTAGAAATAAATTTTCTTTTTTTTATGTAATCTTTTAACTTAAATCCTTTTAATCCAGCCTGAGAATCTCCATTAACATTTAAGTTTAGTTTTTTTTCCATTAGGTAGCCAAAATAGTTGCTTATTAGATGTCGATAAATTTGATAAAAACTTTGATTTTTTTCAACATTCTTACTTCCTTTTATTTTTCTGTTAACTAAAACCAGGTCATTTTTTTTCAAACTACTAATGACTTGTTTTAGATTATTAAAGTATGGCAGATCACAATCAATTAAAATCACATTTTTAGTTCTTATTTTTTTAATGCTGTTTATAATTGAACTTGATTTACCAAGATTTTTTTTGTTATTAATAATAAAAATATTTTTTTTTTTAATTTTTTGCAATTTGCCGAAAGTATCATCGTTGCTACCATCATTTATATAAATTATTTTTGCTCTAATTTTATTTTTCTTAATAAAATTATTTAATTTATTAAAATTATTTAAAATAATTTTTTCAGAATTGTAGCATGGAATTACAAAAGTGAGATTCATATGTATTAAAAATCAATTTAAAAATATTTGGTTTTAATTTTATTTGCCAATTCTAAATAAATTTTTGAAATTGGATGATTTGGGTTGCTTTCAACAATTGGTTTTCCCAAATCACCTTGTTTGCCAACTTCAGGGTCAATTGGAATTTCTCCTAGAAAATTTTTATTAAATTCTTCAGCTGTTCTTTTTACTCCACCTTCTCCAAATATAGGATATTTTTTTCCATCGTCACCAATAAAATGACTCATGTTGTCTATTAAGCCTATTATTTTGACTCCTAATTTATCAAACATTTTTATACCTCTTTTTACATCCTGAAGAGCAAGTTCTTGTGGGGTTGATACTATAATAACTCCATCCATCTTTATTTCTTGAGAGAAAGTTAATTGAGTGTCGCCTGTTCCCGGAGGCATATCCACAATTATAAAATCCAAATCTTTCCATAATACCTTTTGTGTAAAAGTTTTTATTGCACTAGTTACCATCGGTCCACGCCATATCATTGGCGTTTGTTCTTCAGTTAAAAAACCAATGGACATACATTGTATGTCATACTGACTTATCGGAGTTAAACTTTTACCATCACTTTCAGGTTTTTTATTTATTGAAAACAATTTTGGAAGCGAAGGTCCATAAATATCAGCGTCCAATAATCCAACTTTACAGTTAATTTTTTTTAAAGCTAAAGCAATATTTGTAGCAAAGGTTGATTTACCCACACCACCCTTAGCACTTGAGATGGCTATCGTAAATTTAGTTCCTTGAATTGGATTTTTTACAAAGGTTTTACCACCCATTTTTTTCTTCATTGCTTCATTAAGTCCTGTATTTTCGTCTTTCATGACATTATCTTAACTTGTTTTTATTTATAAAGACATTATATACATTATCATGGTTGATGATTTTAGAGGTAGAGGCGGAAGTCCATGGGGTTCGCCCCCAGGAGGAGGTGGAAATGGTTCAGGAAGAGGTCCAACCCCACCCGACATTGATGAAATTATTAAGAATATACAAAAAACAATAAATAGATTTTTGCCTGGAAGAGGAGCGAAAAGAGGCACACCTTTAATTGCCGGGTTGATAATTTTATTAGTAATTTGGTTTGCAAGTGGTCTTTATAGAGTTTTACCAGATGAACAAGGCGTAGTATTAAGATTTGGAAAATTTGTTTCAACAACTCAACCAGGATTAAATTATCATTTTCCGTATCCTATTGAAAGAGCCCTTACTCCAAAAGTTACCAAAGTAAATAGAATGGATGTTGGTTTTAGATCTGTTTCCGACAGTGGTTTTTCAACTGGTGGAGTGGCAGATGTTCCAGAAGAAAGTTTAATGTTAACTGGTGATGAAAATATTGTGAATATAGACTTTTCTGTTTTTTGGGTGATTAAAGATGCTGGTAAGTTTTTATTTAAAATTCAAGATCCACAAGGAACAGTTAAAGCAGCAGCAGAAACAGCAATGAGAGAAGTTATAGCTAAAAGTGCTATTCAACCAATTTTAACTGAAGGTAGAGCAAATATTGAAATTGAAACTCAAGAAATTATTCAATCAATACTTGATGAATACAATAGTGGAATTCAAATAACGCAGGTACAGACTCAAAAAGCTGATCCACCTGATCAAGTAATTGATGCATTTAGAGATGTACAAGCTGCAAGAGCTGATATGGAGAGGTCAAAAAATGAGGCAGAAGCATATGCAAACGATGTGATCCCAAGAGCCAGAGGTGAAGCGGCAAAAATTTTACAGGCTGCAGAAGCATATAAAAAAGAAGTTGTTGCAAAAGCAGAAGGTGAAGCCAGCAGGTTTTTGGCTATCTATAGTGAATACGCTAAAGCAAAAGAAGTAACTAAAAAACGTATGCATCTTGAAACTATGGAAAGAGTTTTAGCTGACATTAATAAAATTATAATTGATAAAAATGCTGGCTCAGGAGTAGTTCCATATCTTCCATTAAAAGGATTAAATACAGGTACGAACTAATGAAAATACAAAAATTTATATTTCCAGTAATTATAGCAATATTTGTAGTATCATTTTTTTCAATTTTTGTTGTTAAAGAAATAAATCAAGCGATAGTTCTTCAGTTTGGTGATCCGAAAAAAATAATATTAAAGCCTGGATTAAATTTTAAAATTCCTTTTATTCAAAATGTAGTCTTTTTAGATAAAAGGATTTTAAATCTTGATACGCCTCCAGAAGAAGTAATTGCATCTGACCAAAAACGACTAATTGTAGATGCCTTTGCAAGATTTCAAATTACAGATCCTTTGAAATTTTATATTTCTGTTGGCAATGAAAGAGTTGCAAGATCAAGATTGTCGACTATTATCAATTCAAGATTACGAAGTGTACTTGGTAAGCAAGAGCTTCAAACATTACTATCAAAAGATAGAACTAAACAAATGGCTCTTATACAAGAAGGCGTTAACACAGAAGCAGAAAAATTTGGAATAAAAATTGTTGATGTAAGAATTAAAAGAGCGGACCTTCCTCAGGCAAACAGCGAAGCTATTTATAGAAGAATGCAAACTGAAAGAGAAAGAGAAGCCAAAGAATTTAGAGCCAAAGGTGCTGAAATGGCTGTAACCATCACCTCAACTGCTGACAAAGAAGTTACTGTAATTCTAGCAAATGCTAATAAGCAATCAGAAATTATGAAAGGTGAAGGAGACGGACAAAGAAATAAGATTTTTGCAGAAGCTTTTGGACAAGATCCTGAATTTTTTGCATTTTATAGGTCAATGCAAGCTTATGAAAGAGCACTTATAGGTGGAGAAACATCGTTAATAATGTCTCCAGAAGATAGTGAATTTTTTAAGTTTTTTGGAGAAAATATAAACCAAAATTAAATACCTCCAAAAATTACATGAAAGAATTAATCATAGCATTTGGTCTGTTATTATTTATTGAGGGTATTTTGTATGCCTTATTTCCATCAAAAATGAAAAATATGTTAAAAAAAGTTGATATGATTAACGAAAGCCAACTAAGAGTAGGAGGGTTAATTTTTGCTATAATTGGCTTTTTTATTGTGTGGTATATGAAGAAGTAAAATGAGACTTAAAAAAATAAAGATATTTATAATTTCAATTTTACTTTTTAATTCATTATCAGTTACAAAAGCAAAAACTATTCCAGAATCTTTTGCAGATCTTGCTGAAAAATTAATTCCATCAGTTGTAAATATTTCTACGACTCAAACCGTAGTTACAAATATTAATCCATTTCCTTTTGAATTTCCTCCTGGATCACCTTTTGAAGATTTATTCAAAGAATTTGGAGCTCCCCAAGAAAGAAAAGCAAGCGCATTGGGATCAGGCTTTATAATTGACAAAAAAGGAATTGTTGTAACTAATAATCACGTTATCAAAGGAGCAGAAGACATATTAGTTAGAATAGATGGCGGCAAAGAATACAAAGCTAAAGTTTTAGGAGCAGATCCTCTTTCAGATATTGCAGTTTTAAAAATTGAGTCTGATGATAATTTTACACCAGTTAAATTTGGAAATTCTGATAAAGCAAGAATAGGAGATTGGGTAATTGCAATTGGAAATCCACTTGGCTTAAGTGGAACTGTTACTTCCGGAATTATTTCAGCAAGAAATAGAGATATTGGATTATCTAGATATGAAGATTATATTCAGACTGATGCTTCAATCAATCAAGGTAACTCAGGCGGCCCATTATTTAATATGGATGGAGAAGTTATCGGAATCAATACTGCAATTTTTGGGAAATCAGGAAATATTGGTATTGGTTTTTCAATTCCATCAAATTCAGCAAAAAAAGTTATTGATCAATTAATAGAATTTGGAGAAACAAAAAGAGGATGGCTTGGCGTTAGAATTCAAACTGTTACAAAAGAAATTGCCGATGTAGAAAAACTTGACGAGCCAAGAGGAGCATTGGTTGCAAGTGTAGCTAAAAATAGCCCATCAGACAAAGCAGGAATTAAAGCTGGAGACATAATTTTAGAGTTTAATGGAATTTTAATAAAAGAAATGAAAGAGTTGCCAAAAATTGTTGCTCAAACAGAAGTTGGAAAATCAGTAAATGTTAAAGTATGGAGAAATAGAAAAGAAATTTTAAAAAAAATAAAATTAGGAAGACTAGAAACTTCTGAAGACTTCAAGGCGAAAAAAAAGATTGAAATAGAAGATACCGAAGTTGATATCTTAAAAATTAAAGTTAGACAAATTGAAGAAAAAGATATTGAGGAAAGAGATCTTCCAAAAAATACAAAAGGTTTAGTGATTACAGAAATAGAAAATGACAGCCCAGTTAATTACTTAAAAGCAGGAAATGTTATTATTGAAGCGCAAAAGAAAGCAATTCAATCGGTCAATGATCTAAAGATTGCTATAAACTTGGCAATTAAATCAAAAGAAAAAACTTTATTAATTGTAATTTACAACAACCAAAGCCAAAGAAGATACATTGGTGTTAAATTAGATTAATAAATGGACAAATTGTCCAAAATTATATTGATTGCTGGACCTACAGCATCAGGAAAATCTAGTTTCGCAATTAAATTAGCACGGAAAATTAATGGTGAAATAATAAATGCTGATAGCATGCAAGTTTACAAGCAACTTAAAATCTTAACTGCTAGACCTTCTAAAATAAATCAAAAAAATGTAATACATCATCTTTATGGTTTTCAAAATGTAAGAAAAATATTTTCAACAGGAACATGGCTAAAGCTTACAATAAAAAAAATTCAAAAAATACGTAAAAAAAATAAAATACCAATAATAGTTGGTGGTACTGGCCTTTATTTTAAAGCACTTACAGATGGATTAGTAAAAATACCAAATATTCCAACAAAAGTTAGAAACCAAACAAGAATATTACAAAAAAAATTAGGGCAAGAAAAATTCTACCAAAAACTTATTAAACTAGATCCACTAATTAAAAACCAGATTAACTTTAATGATCCACAAAGATCTGCTAGAGCTTTCGAAATAAAAAAATTTACAAAAATATCAATAACAAAATGGTTTCAAAATACTAAAATTTTATTTAAAGAAGAAGCCTTTGTAAAAATATATATAGATTTTTCTAGACAAAGTTTGATTGAAAGAATTAAAGAAAGAGTTGATAAAATGTTTAATGATGGAGTTATTTCTGAGGTTAAAAAATTTAATAAATTAAAAGTAAAAAATGAAAATAGTGTAAATAAAGTGATTGGAATCCAAGAAATTGGAAAATATTTAAAAGGGGAATTGAGCCTGAGCGAGACAAAGGAGAAAATTTGCATAAAAACAAGACAATATGCAAAAAGGCAAGAAACTTGGGCAAGGGGACATATGATGTCTTGGCAAAAAATTAATCCTAATGATTTAACCTTAGTTCTAAAAAAAATATAAATAATAGTCTGTTAAACTTGACCAATTAGGACAACTTCAGCTAGATTGAATGAATGTCAAAATTGTATTCAGGAGCTGAAATTGTATTTAAGTGTTTGGAAGACCAAGGGGTAAAAACTATTTTTGGGTATCCTGGCGGAGCGGTTTTGCCAATTTATGATGAATTAAAAAATCACGAAACTATTAAACATATTTTAGTGCGTCACGAACAAGGAGCAGGTCATGCAGCCGAAGGTTATGCAAGGTCATCCGGTAAACCTGGAGTTTTGCTAGTTACATCTGGTCCTGGAGCAACAAATGCAGTCACAGCGTTAACAGATGCTTACATGGATTCAGTTCCATTAGTTTGTATCACAGGACAAGTTCCAACTCACTTAATTGGAACTGACGCTTTTCAAGAATGTGACACAACAGGAATTACTAGGCCCTGCACAAAACATAATTGGTTAGTAAAAGATATTAAAGATTTATCAAATACTATTCATAAAGCTTTTGAAGTGGCAACTACTGGAAGACCAGGTCCCGTTTTAGTTGATATCCCTAAAGATATTCAATTTCAAAAAACAAATTATAAAAAATATAAAAAACAAAAAAAATTAAATGGCAAAATTCATAATCAATTTAATCAAAAAGATATTGATGAATTGATAAAATTAATGAGAAAAGCTTCTAAACCAATTTTTTATACTGGAGGAGGAGTTATTAACTCTGGACCTAAAGCAAGTGAACTTTTAAGAGAAATAGTAAACTTAACTGGTTTTCCAATTACATCTACATTACAAGGACTTGGATCTTATCCAGGAAATGACAACCAATTTTTGGGCATGCTTGGGATGCATGGATCTTACGAAGCTAACAACGCAATGTATCACTGTGATCTAATGATTAATGTTGGCGCAAGATTTGATGATCGAATAACAGGTAAGATCGATGAATTTTCTCCAAAATCCAAAAAGGTTCACATTGATATAGATCCATCCTCTATAAATAAAAATGTAAAAGTAAATTTGCCAATCGTCGGGGATGTTGCAAAGGTTTTAAGTTCTACAATAAAAACTTTAAAAAAGGCGAAACCAAATTTTGCAAAGTCTAACAAACAACAGATTTCTAAATGGTGGGAAACAATTCAAAAATGGCGATCTATAAAATCTTTTGATTTTGTTAATAGTACTAATTCAATAAAACCTCAGTATGCTGTTCAAAGACTTTATGAACTAACAAAAAATAAAGAAACATATATTACTACTGAAGTTGGTCAGCATCAAATGTGGGCGGCACAGCATTATAAATTTGACAAACCTAACCATTGGATGACATCAGGTGGCTTAGGTACGATGGGCTATGGTTTACCAGCAGCAGTTGGAGTTCAAGTTGCACATCCAAATAAACTTGTTATTGATATTGCTGGTGAAGCGTCAGTTTTAATGACAATGCAAGAAATGTCTACTGCTATTCAATATGGTCTACCAATAAAAATATTTATTTTAAATAATGAATACATGGGTATGGTTCGACAATGGCAAGAACTTCTTCATGAAAAAAATTATTCTGAAAGTTATACGGCGGCCTTACCAGATTTTGTAAAATTAGCGGAAGCATACGGTTGTGTTGGAATTAGAGCAACAACACCTGATGAATTGGATGACAAAATTATTGAAATGATTAATACTGATAGACCAGTTATTTTTGACTGCTTAGTTGATAAAGAAGAAAATTGTTTTCCAATGATCCCATCTGGAAAGCCACATAATCAAATGCTTTTAGGAGCAAAAGATCAAAAAGAAACAAAGATATCAAAGAAAGGAAAAACTTTAGTTTAATGGTAAAATCAAAATCAGCTTATAGCATTCCAGGCAAACAAGGAAAATTTGATACGCACATAATCGTTGTTTGGGTAGACAATGAAGCTGGAGTTTTAGCAAGAGTTGTAGGTTTATTTTCTGGGCGAGGGTACAACATTGAATCATTAGCAGTTGCTGAAATTGATCCTAAATTAAATATTTCTAGAATCACAATTGTAACCACTGGAACACCACAAGTAATAGATCAAATAAAATTACAGTTAAAAAAACTTGTCCCAGTTCACAAAGTAGCAGATTTCAAAAGAGAAGATAAAAAGGTAATTTTTAAAGAAATGGCTTTATTTAAGGTAGTTGGAACTAGTTCTAAGAAAGAGAAAGCCCTAAAAGCTTGCAAAAAGTATAATGCAGTTGTATTGGACAAGACAAATAAATCATACGTGATACAAATAACTGCTTTAAGAAGAGAAATAGATATAATGTCAAAAAATCTAAAAAAATTTGGTTTGGTGAGCGTATCTAGAACTGGCGCAGTTGCAATGACAAGAGGCTCAGAGGTATTTAAATAATTTAAAAAGGAAAAACTATATGAAAATGTTTTATGAAAAGGATACTGATGTGAATTTAATCAAAGAAAAAAAGATTGCGATCTTTGGTTACGGAAGCCAAGGTCATGCACACGCTCTAAATTTGAGAGACAGCGGCGTAAAAGAAGTAGTAGTTGCTCTTAGAGATGGTTCTGCAAGTAAAGCAAAAGCAGAATCAAAAGGATTAAAAGTTATGAATTTATCTGATGCTGCAGAGTGGGCTGATGTGGTTATGATTTTAACACCAGATGAGTTGCAAGCCACAATTTACAAAAATCATATTGAACAAAGAGTAAGGGAAGGAACTTCCATCGCTTTTGCACATGGTTTGAATATTCATTATGATTTAATTAAAGCAAGAAAAGATTTGGATGTATTTATGGTAGCACCAAAAGGTCCAGGACATTTGGTAAGAAGTGAATATGAAAAAGGTGGTGGAGTTCCATGCTTGTTTGCAGTACATCAAAATGGTTCTGGCAAAGCAAGAGAACTTGCCATGTCTTATGCCTCTGCAGTAGGAGGAGGAAGATCAGGAATTATTGAAACTACATTTAAAGATGAAGTTGAAACTGATTTGTTTGGCGAACAAACGGTTCTTTGTGGTGGATTAGTAGAGTTGATTAAAAACGGTTATGAAACTTTGGTTGAAGCTGGGTATGAGCCAGAAATGGCATATTTTGAAACTGTTCATGAAGTTAAATTAATTGTTGATTTAATATATGAAGGTGGAATAGCCAATATGAATTATTCAATTTCTAATACAGCCGAGTATGGAGAGTACACATCAGGTCCAAAAATTATTAATAAGGAAGAAACAAAGAAAAGGATGAAAGAAGTATTGGCCGACATCCAATCTGGAAAGTTTACTAAACAATGGATGGACGAATGTAAGAATGGTCAAAAAAACTTCTTAAAAACTAGAGAAAAACTCGCAGAGCATCCAGTTGAAAAAGTTGGAGCTGGACTTAGAGCTCTTATGCCATGGATTGCTAAGAAGAAACTAATAGATAGTGATAAAAATTAATTAATAATTTCATTTTAAATATCTATTTTATTTTGCAATCTGAGCGGGAGGTTGTATGATGCCCAAGAAAATAATTTATACAAATGACTGACAAAAACAGAGTTTATATATTTGATACTACTATGCGCGATGGCGAACAATCGCCGGGGGCATCAATGAGTTTAGAAGAAAAAATTCAAATAGCAAGAGTGTTCGACGAACTTGGTATTGATATAATAGAAGCAGGATTTCCAATAGCTTCACCTGGAGATTTTGAAGCAGTAACTGAAGTAAGTAAAATTTTAAAAAATTCTATTCCCGCAGGTCTTTCAAGGCACTCAAAAAAAGATATAGACAGATGCTATGAGGCATTAAAACATGCCCCAAGATTTAGAATTCATACTTTTATTTCAACTAGTCCACTGCACATGAAACATAAATTAAACATGACACCAGAACAAGTTTATGATTCAATTAAAGAACACGTTACTTATGCTAGAAAATTTACAGATGACGTTGAGTGGTCATGTGAAGATGGAACAAGAACAGATGTAGATTATATGTGTAAAACAGTTGAACTTGCAATTAAATGCGGTGCTAAGACTATAAATATTCCTGATACAGTTGGTTATACAGTTCCATCTGAATTTACAAAAATTATTGAAACATTATTAAATAAAGTACCAAATATAGATAAAGCAATTTTATCCACGCATTGTCATAATGATTTAGGTTTGGCAGTCGCAAACTCTTTAGCGGGAGTTCAAGCAGGAGCTAGACAAATTGAATGTACAATTAATGGAATTGGAGAAAGAGCGGGCAATGCAGCTCTTGAAGAGGTAGTTATGGCAATGAAAACAAGAAGTGATTTAATGCCATACTCAACTGGAATTAACACAACCTTGTTAAGTAAGGCTTCAAAGATTGTTTCTAATGCAACGGGCTTTCCTGTTCAGTTTAATAAAGCTGTAGTTGGAAAAAATGCTTTTGCGCATGAAGCAGGAATTCACCAAGATGGGATGCTTAAGAATAGAAATACTTATGAAATAATGACTCCAGAAAGTGTAGGTGTTAAACAGACTTCCCTTGTAATGGGAAAACATTCAGGGAGACATGCTTTTAAAGATAAATTAGTTAGCCTTGGATATGCAGATTTAACAGACGATGTAACTGAAAATGCTTTTGGCAAATTTAAAATTTTAGCAGATAAGAAAAAACATGTCTATGACGAAGATATAGTTGCATTAGTTGATGATAGTTTAATTAAAGATGACAATGTAATTACTTTAAAATCTTTAAAAGTTTTTGCTGGTACTGGTGAACCACAAAGAGCCGAGATGACATTAGAAGTTTATGGAGAAATAAAAAAAGCATCTGAGACTGGAGATGGACCTGTAGATGCAATATTTAAATGTATAAAAAAATTATATCCACATGATGTTAATTTACAACTTTACCAGGTTCATGCAGTAACAGAAGGAACTGATGCGCAAGCAACAGTTAGCGTAAGAATAGAAGAAGAAGGCAAAACAACTGTAGGCCAAGCAGCTGATACAGATACTTTAGTTGCATCTGCCAATGCTTATATTAATGCTTTAAATAAAATGATCATAAAGAGAAAAAGAAATTTTGCTCCTGATAGTTTAGAAATTAAACAAAATTTAAAAAACGAAAAATTGAAAGGAATATAAATATGGGAATAATAGGAAAATTAACTGGTATTTTAAGTCAAGATATGGCCATTGATCTTGGTACTGCTAACACGCTAGTTGTTCTTAAGGGACAAGGAGTTGTTTTAAATGAACCATCAGTTGTTGCGGTAGTTGAGGACAAAGGAAAAAAATCTGTTTTAGCAGTGGGAGATGAAGCAAAAACAATGTTAGGAAGAACACCTGGAAATATAAGTGCAATTAGACCTTTAAGAGATGGTGTAATAGCAGATTTCATAGTTACAGAAGAAATGATTAAACATTTTATTAAAAAAGTTCACAAAAGAACTACTTTTGCTAATCCTAGAATTTTAATTTGTGTTCCAACTGGCTCTACTCCAGTTGAAAGAAAAGCTATTCAAGATAGTGCACTAGCAGCAGGTGCTAGAAGAGTTCAATTAATTGAAGAACCTATAGCTGCTGCAATTGGTGCAAATCTACCAATCTCAGAAGCAACTGGTTCAATGGTAGTTGATATTGGAGGTGGAACAACTGAAATGGCAGTTATGTCTTTAGGAGGAGTTGTGTATGCAAACTCTTTAAGAGTAGCAGGAGATGCAATGGATCATGCATTGCAAAACTATATGAGAAAAGAATACAATTTATTAATAGGAGACAGTACAGCTGAAAAAATTAAGAAAGAAGTAGGGACTGCAATACCAACAAATAACAATACCTATCCAGTAAAAGGTAGAGATATTAGATCTGGCACTCCAAAAGAAGTTGCTATAACCGAAGAAGATAGCGCAGAAGCTTTATCTAATATTTTATCTGAAATGGTAAATGGAATTAAAGATGCTTTAGAAAACACTCCTCCGGAATTATCTGCGGATTTAGTTGATATGGGATTAACTTTAACTGGTGGAGGCGCGTTACTAAAAAATATCGACAAAAGATTTTCTAAGGAAACAGGACTTCCTGTTCATATAGCTGACGACCCATTGGCATGTGTTGCAATAGGAACTGGAAAGGCCTTAGAACAAGAAGAAATATTTAATACTATGCTATCTGAGTATTAAAAAAAAATGGAAACGAGTAGAGACGACTTTGTAATAGCTATTCGTTCAGCTTTTCTAAAAAAAGGCAATAAACAAAGATTTTCACTTACATTTCTTTTGTTTTTTTCAGTTCTACTAGTGGTTTTAGGAAAATATAATTTTTTTGCAGTAAACTATTTAAGAGTAGCCATTAATGAAATAGTTTATAGATCATCATTTATAATTTCAGTACCAGAAAAATATGCCGAACAGTCATACAACTCTATAAAAGATCATATTGAACTATATAGAGAATATAGTTCGTTAAAAGAAAAATTAAATAAAATAGAATCAGAAAAATATAATTCTGATTTTTTAATAGCTGAAAATAAAAGATTAAAAAAAACTTTAGAGAATGTTAATTACTTATCAGAAGAACAACATGCTAAAGTTTTAATTGATAAAGGAAGTCCTTTTCTTCGTTCTATTATTGTAAACAAAGGAAGTAATAATAATATAACAAAAGGGATGACAGTGCTGAGCAATAATTATCTTGTTGGAAAAGTTGTGGAAGTTAATTTTACAACTTCTAGAGTGTTACTTTTATCAGATTTAAATAGCAAAACTCCAGTTTCAATTGAGCCAGGTAATATTCAAGCAATTCTATCTGGAACCGGTGAAAATGATGGAATTATTCAATATACAAGTGAAAATTTACCAATAAAATCAGGAAGCATAGTTTATACTTCTGGAACAGGGGGCCTTTTTAAAGAAGGTATTCCAGTAGGTAAAATTGTTGAATTAGACAATAAAAAAAAAGTTAATTTTTTCTCCGATTTTTCTCAGCTCAGATTTATAAAACTTTCTACTTATGAAAAGAAGGGAGATTAACAATGGTTTTAGCAAAAAATAAATTTTATCCAAATTTATTGAAGTTAGCTCCCATAATTCTTTTATATATTGCAGTTTTAAATGATTTTGATTTTAACTATATAAAATATTTTTCTTTTAATTTTCCATTTATTTTAATTTATTATTGGAGTCTTAAGAAAAGTGAAAGTTTAGGTTATGGATATATTTTTATTGCAGGCTTGATCAATGATGTTGTAGTAGGATTTCCTATTGGATTTACTAGTATTAACTATCTATTAATATGCGGATTTGCAGGTTATTTAAGAAATATTACTCTTAGACCAAGAATGGTTCAAGATTGGTTATTTTTTTTGTTAACTATTTCTTTTGTTAACTCAATCAACTTCATTGTTTTGAACATGCTATTAGCAGTCAAAATTGATTATTTAAATTTATTTTATAATACTTTTTTTACATTTGCACTTTATTTAGTATTTGCAAATCTATTCAAAATTTATCAAACAGCAGTTTTTAAAGAAATCAATGATTAGTTCGGGTGATACAAAGATTAGAAAGGCAAAAGTAATTAGTAGAAGAGTATTTATAATTTCTCTTGTAAAGGTAGTAATTTTTACAGGTATTGTTGGAAGACTTTTTTCACTACAAGTTAAAGAAAATAAAAAATATCTTACTTTATCAGATAAAAATCGACTCAGAGAATGGAAGCTCCCTCCAATTCGTGGTGAATTTGTAGATTATTTTGGAAATATTATTGCGGGCAATATGGAAGTGTACCGATTACACGTTATTCCTGAACAAGTCGAAAATTTTAATTATCTTATGACGCGTTTAAAAACTATTCTTGATCTAAGTGACAATGAATATTCAAAAATAATTAAAAAAAAAAATAAACAAAAACCCTGGGAAACTATAATTATTTCAGAAAATTTATCCTGGTCTCAATTTTCAAAATTAAATTTATATCTTCATGAGCTTGATGGAGCTAAACCTGTTTTGTCAGTTTCAAGATATTATCCTTACAAAGAAAATTTTACTCATGTTTTAGGTTATCTTTCTAGAGCCAGTACTTCAGATATAGAAAATAGTGAATCTATAAAAAAAAATTATGTACCTGGTCTTCGTGTTGGTAAAATTGGTTTGGAAAAAACATTTGAAAGTGACTTAATTGGAACTAATGGAATTCAAAGATATGAAGTTAATGCTTATGGTAAAAGAGTAAATCAAGTAGACCACATTCTAGGAAAGAAAGGAAAAAATATTAAATTAACTATTGATGCTGAAGTTCAAAAATATGTTAATGAATTATTAATAGGTAGATCTGGATCTATTTCTGTAATGGATATTTATACAGGGGAAATTATTGCATTGCATTCATCCCCATCATTTGATCCAACTCTTTTTCTTCATGGAATAAGCAACGAAGATTGGAAATCTATTAGAGAAAATCCTTTAAAACCTTTACTTAATAAAACAGTTTCAGGCCTTTACTCTCCAGGATCAACTATTAAACCTATAGTTGCTTTGTCTGCACTTGAAAATGACGTAATTTCACCAGAGATGAAAGTTAGATGTACTGGTAAAATAGAATTATACGGACATAGATATCATTGCTGGAAGGAAAAAGGCCATGGTTATATGAACTTAAGAGAAGCAATAAAACAATCTTGTGATACATATTTTTATGAAGCTTCAAGAAAACTTGGAGTTGATAGATTAAATGTAACTGCAAAAAGATTTGGACTTGGCAACAATGTTTTTGATGGGCTTTTTCCAGATGAAAAAAAAGGTCTTGTCCCTTCTACCAAATGGAAAAAGAATAACCTAGGAGTTGGTTGGGTATTGGGAGAAACTTTACTTACAGGAATTGGTCAAGGATATATTCAAACAACACCCGTGCAATTGTGTTTAATGACAGCTCAGCTTGCAAATGGAGGATTCAAAATATATCCAAGATTAACTTTTGATAATAATTATGAAGATTATGAAACAGTTAAACATAAAATGTTCCAAAAAACTATAGAAAAAAAAAACAGCACAATAGGTTTAATTGAAACAAGCAAAGAATTAATTTTTTCAGCTAAAAACAAATATGAAATTCTCTTTAGAAATCAAGAAAATATTAAATTTGTTCTTGACGCAATGTATGGATCAACAAACGAAGTTTTTGGTACATCATATAAATCAAGAATTGAAGACACAAAATATCAATTTGCTGGGAAAACTGGTACTGCACAAGTAAAAAGAATAACTGAAGAGGCTAGAAAACTTGATTTAAAAACTGAGCAAATACCTTACGAGGAAAGAGATCATGCGCTTTATGTTGCTTATGGTCCTTATAAACATCCAAGATATGCAATGAGTATTGTTATTGAACATGGTGGATCTGGCAGTAAAGCAGCAGCTCCTATCGCAAAAAAATTATTTAAATTTGTTATTGATAGGCACGAGCTAAGAGAAATAATAAGAAAAAGAAAACTTAAAAACATATAAATGTATAGTAAACTTTCATTCACTGGAGAATTAACTTTTTTTCAAAAACTTAGATCTTTAGATTATTGGCTATTGTTTTGTGTCTTGTTACTTGGGATAATAAGCACAATTTCCATGTATTCGTCTGAAGGAGGTCAAATTTTATACTATACAAAAAGTCATTTTATTAGGTTTTCAGTATTTTTTTTATTAATGTTAGTTCTTTCTTTTCTTCGACCTTCATTTTGGCACGCAATTGGTTACTTATTTTTTTTTATTGTTATGGTTTTGTTGGTTGTTGCTTCTTTTTATGGAGTAAAAGCTTCAGGCTCACAGAGATGGATAAATTTATATTTTGTAAATTTACAACCGTCGGAGCTAATGAAAATTGCAATAATTGTTTGTTTTGCAAAATATTACCACAGAATTCAAATTACTAATGTAAATACTTTACAAGGTTTACTTATTCCAATTGTAATTTTAATAATACCCATAGTTTTTGTTTTAAGCCAACCTGATCTTGGAACTTCTATTTTAATTGCATTAAGTGGAATTGCTGTTGTTTGGTTATCTGGTGTAAAGATAAAATATTTTTTTTATTCTTTTTTGTCCCTGATAATAACAGCGCCATTTATTATTTCCTTATTAAAACCTTATCAAAAAATAAGAATATTAACTTTTTTTAATCCAGAAAGAGACCCTTTAGGAGCAGGCTACCAAATTATCCAATCTAAAATTGCAATAGGTTCAGGAGGAATTTATGGAAAGGGTTTTTTAAAAGGAACTCAGAGTTATTTAGAATTTTTACCTGAAAAACATACAGATTTTATTTTTACATTATTTTCTGAAGAGCATGGTTTTGTTGGATCCTTTATTCTATTGATTATTTACGCTATTTTGATTTTTAGAATTATTTCAATTGGAGCATTGTCTAGAAGTTTTTTTGGCAAACTTTTTTGTTATGGTTTTGGAACCTCAATCTTTATATATATAGTTGTAAACATGGCAATGGTTTTAGGCATGGTTCCGATTGTAGGATCTCCACTTCCTATAATGTCATATGGAGGGTCTTCAATGCTGGCTACTATGATCGGCTTGGCCATTGTTATGGGCTGCAGAATATATAATAAAGAACTGATTGCTTGATTATTAAAGCGCAATCTATTTTATTTAGTAGAGCTTACCTCGGCTTGATTTTTTTCCACTACAACTTCAGTTTTAAATTTATTTGATATTTTTTGTACTTCCACTGAAGAAACTTTATATTCTGCACACATAGTTTCCTCATCTTTACCATGTCCAGTAACCATATTAACCATGTGTTCAGGAAAGTGAAATGTTGTAAATACGATACCTTCTTTTACTTTATCAGTTACCTCTACCTTCAAAGAGACTTCTCCTCTTCCAGAATAAAGTCTAGCAACATCGCCCGTGTTTAGCTCTCTATATTTTGCATCTTTTGGATGAACTAACAAAATATCTTCATCAACTATTTTAATATTTTTAGTTCTTCTCGTCATAGTTGCTGCATTGTAGTGCTGAAGCACTCTACTTGTAGTTAATATTAATGGAAAATCTTTTTTGTTTTTCTCTATTTCACTACTTTCTTTCCAGTCAAAATATTTAATTCTACCTTTTCCTAATTTAAATTCTTTTTCATGTAAAATTTTTGTGTCAGTTCCATCTTCTTTAACAGGCCATTGCAACCCTAGCTTGCCCAACCTTTCACGTGAAACTCCTCTAAAGAAAGGAACTACGTCTGCGATTTCAGCTAATACTTCATCTGCATCATATAATTTTTGATCATAGCCAAGTTTTTGCATCATTTCTGTAACGATTAATCCATCTGGCTTGGTTCCCGGAAGAGGTTTTGCTGCTTGGTTGACTCTTTGAATTCTTCTTTCTGTATTAGTGAAAGTTCCATCCTTTTCTAAAAAAGTTGTTCCTGGTAAAACTACATCAGCATGTTTTGCAGTTTCGCTCATAAATATTTCTTGAACTACTAACAAGTCCAATGCGTTCATAGCTTTAGCAACATGAGCGCTATTAGGGTCTGTTTGGACCACATCTTCACCAATAATCCATACTGCTTTAACTTCTCTATTTATTGCAGCATCAAAAATTTGAGGAATTTTTAATCCTGCCTTCGTTGGATGTACAACTCCATATTTTTCTGAATAAAAGTCCTGAATTTTTTTATCGGCAACAGGGAAGTAACCAGCTCCTTGATGAGGTTGACAACCCATATCAGCTGCACCTTGTACATTATTTTGACCTCTCAGCGGGTTAACTCCAACACCTTTTCTTCCAATATTTCCTGTAATCATTGCCAGATCAGCAATTAACATTACCGTTTTAGATCCTTGTTCCTGCTCAGTTACTCCTAAGCCATGAAACTCCATAGAATTTTTTGCAGTTGCATAAGCTATTGCAGCTTCTTTTACTTGTTGTTTATCAACCCCAGCTACTTTTGCTAACTGATCTATGTCTAATTTTTCAATTCCTTTAAGGAAGTTTTCAAAACCTTCTGTTCTACTTAAAATAAAGTCTTCTTTATATAATTTAGATTTTACAATAAAGTATAACATCATATTTAAAACTGCTACGTTTGTCCCAGGTCTAACCTTAATATGATAGTCTGCTAATTTTCCTAATTCTGTTGTCACTGGGTCTAAAACAATTAATTTTTTTCCTTTCATTACTTGTTGTTTAATTTTTGCGCCAGTAACTGGATGTGCATTAGTAGGATTTGCACCAATAACCAAGAAAAGATCCGCGTGATATATGTCTTCTGTCGAATTAGTTGCAGCGCCAGTTCCAAATGTTTGTTGCATACCCCAAGCAGTTGGTGAGTGACAAATTCTTGCACAACAATCAATATTGTTTGTGCCAACAACAGCTCTAATCATTTTTTGAAAAACATAATTTTCTTCGTTGGTACATCTAGCAGATGAAATACCTGCAACTGCATCAGGTCCACTTTCTTTTATTATTTTGTTTAATTTATTTTTAATATAGTCATAAGATTCATCCCAAGAAGCTTTTTCAAATTTACCATTTCTTTTTATCAAAGGACTTCGTAATCTATCTGGGTGATCATAAAAACCAAAAGCATATCTGCCTTTTATACAAGTATGACCAGCATTTACCTCGGTTTCTTTTGGAGTATCAATTGAAACTACTTTGCCATCTTTTATTGAAGCTTCTAAATTACAGCCAACACCGCAATATGAACATGTTGTTCTAACTTTTTCATCATAGTTAGCAGATTTTGAAGCAAAAACATCTGATATCGCGTCAGTAGGACAAGTGTGTGCGCATGCGCCACAAGATACACATGAAGAGTCGCCAAAAAGCATATCATTATCTGTTGTTATTCTTGACTCAAATCCTCTCCCACTCATTGTAAGAACAAAAGAACCCTGAATTTCATCACATGCTCTTACGCACCTTCCGCAATTAATACAATTATCTAAATTCATTCTCATATATGTATGAGAGGTATCTTTAGGTATTCCTTTATTTTGTTTAGGATTATTATATCTGTGCTCAGATATTCCTAATTCGTTTGCAACGTCTTGAAGTTCGCAATTTTTATCAACTTCACATGTGCTACAATTCATTGGATGGTCAGTTAAAACTAATTCAACAATATTTTTTCTAAGCGAATGTAATTCTTTGTTATTTGTAAAAATATGTTGATTTTCTCCAACTGGAGTATGACAAGAAGCAACAACCTTTGTTGGACCATCTTTTTTTAGAGCAACTTCTACTGAACAAATTCTACATGCCCCA
>CACFWQ010000008.1 GCA_902570055.1 uncultured Pelagibacteraceae bacterium | reverse complement strand
TTGTCTTTGTCCAGTTGATCCATGAGATCTATGTGATACGGACACACCATGAGTTGCTCTAAGTCCACTAAAATTATATTTTTTCATTACTCCAGCAAATCCTTTACCAATTGTTTTTGATCTCACATCAACAAATTTAATATCTTTAAATATCTCTAAACCGAATTCGTTACCTTCTTTATAATTTTCAACGTTCGCAACACGAAATTCCTTTAATTTCTTTTTGGGCTCTGTGTTTTTCTTTGTAAAATAGCCTTTCTGTGGTTTTAAAATTTTAGAAGTTTTTATATTGCCAAAACCAACTTGCACTGCTTTGTAGCCTCTTTTTTCTTGCTCTATTATATCGATGATTCTAGCTTTTTCTAACTTTACTACGGTTACAGGAACGGATTGACCACTTTTATAAAACTCACGTGTCATCCCTATCTTTTTTCCTATTAATCCTATTTCACTCATAATTAAATTTTTATCTCTACATCCACACCTGATGCTAAATCTAGTTTCATTAATGCCTCTACAGTTTGTGGTGTTGGTTCTATAATATCGATTAATCTTTTATGTGTTCTTGTTTCAAATTGTTCTCTACTTTTTTTATCAATATGTGGCGATCTTAAAACTGTAAAGCGTTCTATTTTAGTTGGTAAAGGAATTGGTCCCTTTATATTGGCGCCAGTTCTTTTAACAGTATTTACTATTTCTTCTGTTGACTGATCTAAAATTTTATTATCGTAAGCTCTAAGTTTAATTCTTATATTTTGTTTATCCATAATTAGCCTGTCTTTTTAGTTACTTCGTCTTGAACATTTTGTGGAACTTTTGAATAATGATCAAAAAACATTGAATATTGTGCTCTACCTTGAGACATTGACCTCAAGCTATTAATATAACCAAACATATTTGCAAGAGGAACCATTGCTGTGATAACAGTTGCATTTCCTCTTTGTTCTTGAGTATTAATTTGACCTCTTCTACTATTTAAATCTCCTATAACATCTCCCATGTAGTCTTCGGGAGTAACTACTTCTACTCTCATAACTGGTTCTAGTAATTTTAAAGTGGCTCTCGTGCATGCTTCCTTAAAACATGCTCTTGAAGCTAGTTCAAAAGCTAAAACGCTTGAGTCAACATCATGATGTAAACCATCTAAGATAGTTACTTTGTAATCAATAATAGGAAAGCCTGCTAAAATTCCCGAGTCAGATACTGTTTCAATACCTTTTTCAACGCCAGGTATAAACTCTTTAGGTATTGCTCCACCTTTTATTTTACTTTCAACTTCCCTACCTTTGCCAGGCTCTAAAGGCTCGACAGACAATTTTACTCTTGCAAACTGTCCTGCTCCTCCACTTTGTTTTTTATGAGTGTAATCAAATTCCATTGTTTTTTCGATTGTTTCTCTATAAGCAACTTGTGGAGCTCCTATATTTGCCTCAACTTTAAATTCTCTTTTCATTCTATCTACAATTATGTCTAAGTGTAACTCTCCCATTCCTTTTATAATTGTCTGTCCCGACTCTTCATCTGATGTTACTCTAAAAGATGGATCTTCTTTAGCTAAACGACCTAATGCTTCACCCATTTTTTCTTGGTCTCCTTTAGTTTTAGGTTCAACAGCAATTTCTATGACTGGATCTGGAAATTCCATAGGCTCTAAAATCACAGGATTTTCTTCATCCGATAATGTATGACCTGTTATAGTATATTTTAAACCTGCCAAAGCTACTATATCTCCTGTGTTGGCTTCCTTAATATCTTCTCTAGAGTTAGCATGCATTAATAGCATTCTGCCAACCCTTTCTTCTTTATCTTTAGATGTATTATAAATTCCTGTGCCTGATTTTATTGTCCCTGAATATATTCTGATAAAAGTTAAAGAACCTACAAAAGGATCATTGGCAACTTTAAAAGCAAGAGCTGAGAAAGGAGCCTTGTCATCAAATTTCATTTCAAGCTCTTCTTTAGAACCTGTTTTAGTACCCTTTATTGACCCGATATCTACTGGACTTGGTAAATAGTCAACTACAGCATCTAATAATGGTTGAACTCCTTTGTTTTTAAAAGCTGAACCTGTTAAAACGGGTACAAAATCAAACTTTAAACAACCTTTTCTAATACATTTAATTAAATCTTTTTCAGATATTTCTTTACCATTTAAATAGTCTTCCATTAACTTTTCATCCTGTTCAACAGCTAATTCAACTAATTCTTGACGGTATTTATTTGAACTTTCTTTTAAATCTTCTGGAATATCTTTAATCTCAAACTCTGCTCCTAAAGTTTCATCATTCCAAATAATCGCTTTCATTTTAACAAGGTCAACTATTCCTTTAAGAGAAGATTCAATACCTACTGGTAATTGGGTCACTAATGGTCTAGCGCCAAGTCTCTCTTTAATCATATCCACGCACATAAAAAAATTAGCTCCTGTTCTATCTAATTTGTTTATAAAACATATTCTAGGAACTTTATATTTATCAGCTTGCCTCCAAACTGTTTCGGATTGAGGTTCTACACCTGCTACACCATCAAAAACTGCAACTGCTCCATCAAGGACTTTTAAAGATCTTTCAACTTCAATAGTAAAATCTACATGTCCAGGAGTGTCTATAATATTAACTCTATGTTCTCTCCAAAAACATGTTGTTGCCGCCGATGTAATTGTAATTCCTCTTTCTTGTTCTTGCTCCATCCAGTCCATTGTTGCTGCACCGTCATGGACTTCTCCAATTTTATGGCTCTTTCCTGTATAATATAAAATTCTTTCTGTGGTAGTAGTTTTGCCAGCATCAATGTGGGCCATGATGCCTATGTTTCTGTATCTATCTAATGAATGTGTTCTAGACATAAATTATTACCATCTAAAATGGGCGAACGCTTTATTAGATTCTGCCATTTTATGGGTATCTTCTTTTTTTTTTATTGCGGAACCTCTGTTTTGATAGGCATCATAAATTTCATTGAAAATTTTATCAGACATTTTTTTATCTTTTCTTTTTCTAGAAGCATCAATTAACCATCTTAATGCAAGAGCTTGAGATCTTTTTGGTTTAACTTCTACTGGAACTTGATAGGTAGCTCCACCAACTCTTCTTGATCTTACTTCAACCGTTGGTCTTAAATTATTTATTGCTTCATTAAATATAGTAAGAGGTTCTTCCTTAGATTTAGATTTAATTTTATCAATAGCATCATAAATAATTTTTTCTGCAATTGTTTTTTTACCATCATACATAATTGAGTTAATTAATTTTGGAATTATCACAGACTTATATTTTGGATCAATTATAGGAATTTTTTTTGGTGCTTTTTTTTTCCTAGACATTATTTACCCTTTTTCGCTCCATATTTGGAACGTTGTTGCTTTCTAGTAGTTACACCCTGTGTATCTAAATTTCCTCTAAGTATATGATAACGAACCCCAGGCAAATCTTTAACTCTTCCACCTCTAATTAATACTACAGAATGTTCTTGTAAATTATGTCCCTCACCAGGAATATATGAAGTTACTTCATGACCATTTGAAAGTCTTACACGTGCAACTTTTCTTAAAGCTGAATTTGGTTTCTTTGGTGTTGTTGTATAAACTTTAATACACACACCTCTTTTTTGAGGTGATTTTTCCAAAGCCGGTACTTTATCTCTAGATTTCGGCCTAATTCTTTTTTTTCTTAACAACTGGTTAATTGTTGGCATATATGTTTTAATTTTATTTATTTTTGATAAGAAATAACTGACAGGTTATTTATGGCAGCGTTTAGTGCGCTTAGCACTACATTCCAACCAAAAAATATCGACAAATTACTATAGAATCCAGTTTTGTCAAATTAAAACAGAATATTTTGATTGATTTTATTGGGTATTTGCTTGTGTTTCAGGGGTTTCAATTTTTTCTTGTTCAGAAAGAAACTTTTCATCATCAACTAATGCTTTTTTATTCCAATTGTTTTTAATTGAACCAGTTCCAGCAGGTACAAGTCTACCTACAATTACATTTTCTTTTAAACCACGAAGAACATCAACTTTTCCTCTAATTGCTGCATCAGTTAATACTCTGGTAGTTTCTTGAAATGATGCCGCGGATATAAATGATTCTGTTTGGAGAGAAGCTTTGGTTATACCCATCAAAACTCTTTCTGCTTTAGCAGGTTTTTTATTTTCCAATTTTAATTTCTCATTAAGATCTTCATATTTAATTTTGTCCATAATTTCTCCTGGAAGCAAGTTTGAATCACCTGACTCTTTTATTTCAACTTTTTTTAACATTTGTCTTAAAATTGTTTCAATATGCTTATCATTAATTACTACACCTTGTAATCTGTATACTTCTTGTACTTGGTTAACAAAATATTCAGTTAATTCTTCTACACCTAATATTCTTAAAATATCATGTGGCAAAGGTTGACCATCTAACAAATATTCACCTTTTTTAATTAACTCTCCCTGATTGAAGTTAATATGTTTGCCTTTTGGAATAAGATAATTTGATGTTTCATTGTTATCAGAAACAATTGAAACTTTTTGTTTACCTCTAACTTCTTTTCCAAACATTACTTTGCCATCATTTTCAGCAATGATTGCGCTATCTTTAGCTTTTCTTGCTTCGAAAAGTTCTGCTACTCTTGGAAGTCCTCCAGTTATATCTTTTGTTTTTGATGTTTCTTTAGGTAGTCTAGCAATAACATCTCCGGCAAAAATTTTTTGTCCGTCCTTAACTGATAAAATTGAGTCTGGTACCAAATAATATCTTGCTTCATTATCGTCAGCTTTTTTAATTACATTTCCTTTTTCGTCTCTTAAAGTTATTCTTGGTTTTAAGTCAGTATTTTTAGATTGTGATCTCCAATCTACGACTGATTTAGATGAAATGCCTGTCGCATCATCTGTGGTTTCAGCTAAGGAAATTCCATCAATCAAATCCACATAACCTGCTATACCACTTTTTTCTGCTATAACTGGTGTTGTATATGGATCCCATTCACAGATTTTAATATTTTTTTTAATTTTATCTCCATTTTGAAAAAAAAGTCTTGAACCATATGGAACTTTATAAAGTGCTAATTGAACACCGTTATCATCTTCAATTGATAATTGTGTATTTCTTCCCATTACTACTAAATTTTTTTTTGAATCCTCAAGTAAATTAGTGTTTATAATTTTTAAAATACCATCTGTTTTACTTACTATTTGAGACTCTTGTTTAATAGAAGCTGTTCCTCCAACATGGAACGTTCTCATTGTTAATTGAGTTCCTGGTTCACCAATAGACTGGGCTGAAATCATTCCTATTGCCTCGCCTGTATGAACCATTTTTCCTCGTGAAAGATCTCTACCATAACATCTTGCACATACTCCTTCTTTTGAACTGCATGTAATAACAGAGTATACGTTTATTGTTTTTACACCTGCTAAATCTATTTTTTCGCACATCGCCTCGTCAATCATTTCGTCTTTTTTTATAACTATTTCCCCTGAGATTGGATTTTTTACATCCATAGCAGCAACTCTTCCTAGTGCCCTCTCAGCTAAACTTACAATTACATTTCCACCTTCTATTATTTCAGAGAGTTTTAAAAAACCAGGCTTTTCACAATTTCTTTTTGTAATTGTTAAATCTTGAGCTACATCACATAGTCTACGAGTTAAATAACCTGAGTTTGCTGTTTTTAATGCAGTATCTGCTAGCCCTTTCCTGGCGCCGTGAGTTGAATTAAAATATTCAAGAGCTGTTAAACCTTCCTTAAAATTTGATGTAATAGGAGACTCAATAATTTCACCTGAAGGTTTGGCGATTAAACCTCTCATTCCAGCTAATTGTTTCATTTGTGCGGCTGAGCCTCTTGCTCCACTATCAGCCATCATAAATACGGAATTTATTTTTAATTCTTCGTTAACAACTTTAGTTTCAGAAATTTTTTTCATCATTTCGCCTGCAACTTTGTCTGTACATTTAGACCATGCATCTACAACTTTATTGTATTTTTCACCTCTTGTTATTAGACCTTCGGAATACTGGGTTTCGTAGTCTGAAATTAGTTTTTTTGTCTCATTAATAAGTTGTTCTTTATTGTCTGGAATAATCAAATCATCTTTACCAAATGATATACCTGCTTTAAAGGCATGTTTAAAACCTAAATCTTTCAATTTGTCACAAAAAATAACTGTATTTTTTTGGCCAGTAAATCTAAATACGATATCTATAATTTCAGAAACAATTTTTTTTGGTAAAGATCTGTCAATTAATGAAAAAGTAATATTTTTATTTTTTGGAAGTAAATTTGCAAGTAAAAACCTACCGGCTGTGCTTGTATATTTTTTAAATATTTTATTTCCATTTTCATCTACTGTTTCAAATTTTGAGATTATTCTTGAATGAACCTTAATTTGTCCAGATTCTAGAGCATGTTCTATTTCTGAATTGTCAACAAAATATCCGTCTATTCTTTTAATTTGAAGAGGTGGTTGAGAAAGATAATAGATTCCTAATATCATATCTTGACTGGGAACAATAATCGGTTTTCCATTTGATGGACTTAAAATATTATTAGTAGACATCATTAATACTCTTGCTTCTAATTGAGCTTCTAAGCTTAAGGGAATGTGCACAGCCATTTGGTCACCATCAAAATCTGCATTAAAAGCTGCGCAGACAAGTGGGTGTAGTTCTATTGCATTTCCTTCTATAAGTTTAGGTTCAAACGCTTGAATACCTAATCTATGAAGTGTTGGCGCTCTATTTAAAATTATGGGATGTTCTCTTACAATTAGTTCTAAAGCGTCCCATACCTCATTTCTTTCTTTTTCTACAATTTTTTTTGCTTGTTTTATTGTTGAAGCTAAACCTAATTTATTAAGCCTTGCATATAAAAATGGTTTGAATAATTCTAGCGCCATTTTTTTTGGTAATCCACACTCATGTAATTTTAAATCTGGTCCTACAACAATTACAGATCTGCCCGAATAATCGACTCTCTTTCCTAATAAATTTTGACGAAATCTTCCTTGTTTTCCTTTCAACATTTCTGCTAAAGATTTCAATGGTCTTTTGCCAGTTCCAGTAATTACTCTTCCACGTCTACCATTATCAAATAATGCATCAACAGATTCTTGAAGCATTCTTTTTTCGTTTCTTACAATGATATTCGGAGCTTTAAGATCCATTAGTCTTTTAAGTCTATTGTTTCTATTTATTACTCTTCTATACAAATCGTTAAGATCTGAAGTAGCAAATCTTCCTCCATCTAAAGGCACGAGTGGTCTAAGTTCTGGTGGAATAACAGGAATAACAGTCAAAATCATCCACTCAGGTTTGTTTCCTGTTTCTATAAATGAATCAATTAATTTTAGTCTTTTTATTGATCTTTCTTCTGATACTTTGGATTTAGTTTCTTTTATTGTTTGTGTTAAAATTTTTTTCTCTTCTTCTAGATTAATTGATTTTAAAATTTCAAGTATAGCTTCAGCTCCTATTCCTGAAGTAAACGATTCTTCGCCATATTCTTCTTGATATCTTGTAAGTTCTTCCTCTGACAAAAGCTGATTTTTTTTCAAACCAGTTAAACCTGGTTCTATAACTATAAAATTCTCAAAATATAAAACTCTTTCTACTTCTTTTAGTTTCATATCTATAGCCAAAGATATTCTACTTGGTAAAGATTTTAAAAACCATATATGTGCAACAGGTGTTGCTAGATTAATATGACCCATTCTTTCTCTTCTCACATTTGATTTTGTAACTTCTACACCACATTTTTCACATATTATGCCTCTAAATTTCATTCGTTTGTATTTACCACACAAGCATTCATAATCCTTTATTGGTCCAAAAATTCTTGCACAAAATAATCCGTCTTTTTCTGGTCGAAAAGTTCTGTAATTTATTGTTTCAGGTTTTTTAATTTCACCATACGTCCATGATTTAATTTTTTCTGGACTTGCTAATGTTATTTTAATGCTGCTAAAATTTTGAGAGTCAGATATTTCTGTTTTTTTGAATAGATCCGTAATTTCTTTTTTCATAATTAATTTAATTCTACATTTAAAGCTAATGCTTTAATTTCTTTAACCAGAACATTAAAAGATTCTGGTATTCCAGATTCAAAATTTTCATCCCCTTTAACAATTGTTTCGTAGACTTTAACTCTTCCTGCAACATCATCGGATTTAACTGTTAATATCTCTTGAAGTGTATAAGAAGCTCCATAAGCTTCTAAAGCCCAAACTTCCATTTCTCCAAATCTTTGTCCACCTAATTGAGCTTTTCCGCCCAATGGCTGTTGAGTAACTAAACTATATGGCCCAGTTGATCTGGCATGAATTTTATCTTCAACTAAATGATGCAATTTCAACATATAAATAGTTCCTACTGTAACCTCTCTATCAAATTTCTTTCCTGTACGTCCATCCCATAAAAATGTTTGTCCCGAATTTGGAAGTTTTGCTAGACCTAGCATTTTTGTAACGTCTTTTTCCTTAGCTCCATCAAAAACTGGTGTTGCTATAGGTATTCCATTTTGTAAATTTTCACACAAATCAATAAATTCAGTTTTATTTAACTTCTCTATTTTTTCATCAAAAAACTCCTTACCATAAACTGATTTTAAAAAACTTAGAATCTTTTCATTTTTTTCAATTTTTTTGTTATTTTCATTTATTAATTCGCTAATTTTATTACCAAATTCTTTACAAGCCCAACCTATATGGGTTTCTAAAATTTGACCGACATTCATACGACTTGGTACTCCTAAAGGATTTAAAACTATATCTACAGGTTCGCCATTTTCTCTATAAGGCATATCTTCAACTGGAACTATTTTACTAACAACGCCTTTATTGCCATGTCTTCCTGACATTTTGTCTCCAGGTCTTAATCTTCTTTTAATAGCAACAAAAACTTTTACCATTTTCATAACACTTGGTAACAAATCATCTCCCTGTCTAATTTTTAAAACTTTATCTTCAAATCTCTCTTGAATATCATGTTTTGCTTTATTAAATTGATCTTTTAACTGATTAAGCATGTCCTCTTTTTTTTTATCATCAATAGCTATTTTGAATATTTCTGAAATATTTAATTTATTTATTTTTTCAAAATTTATTTTGTCTCCTAAATTTAAATCTTTAATTTTTTTACTTATAGTTAAGCCTTCTAAAATTTGAGAAGCTCTTTGTTTAATACTTCTTTCTAATATTTCTTCTTCTACTATTTTATCCTGTTGAACCGATTCAATTTCAGCTCTTTCAATTGTTATAGATCTTTCATCTTTTTCAATTCCATGTCTATTAAAAACTCTTACATCTACTACTATTCCTCCACTGCCACTTGGCATTTTTAATGAAGTGTCAATAACATCTATTGCTTTTTCCCCAAAAATTGATCTTAAAAGTTTTTCTTCTGGTCCTGATGCAGAGTCTCCTTTTGGGGTAACTTTTCCAACTAATATATCGCCTGGCTTAACTTCTGCTCCTATATATACAACTCCAGACTCATCTAAATTTTTTAAAGATTCTTCATTTACATTGGGAATATCTCTTGTTATGTCTTCTTCTCCAAGTTTTGTATCTCTAGACATAACTTCATATTCTTCTATATGAATTGATGTAAAAACATCATCGGTTACACATCTCTCAGAAATTAAAATAGAATCTTCAAAATTGTAGCCTTGCCATGGCATAAAGGCTACCGTAACGTTTTTTCCAAGTGCTAGTTCTCCAAGTTTAGTAGACGGACCATCCGCAATAATATCTCCAGATTTAACCTTATCACCAACTCTAACAAGCGGTTTTTGGTTAATACAAGTATTTTGATTTGATCTTTTAAATTTTTGTAAATTATAAATGTCTACACCAGATTTTGTAAAATCAGTTTCTCCAGTAGCTTTAATTACAATTCTTTTTCCATCTATCTTATCAACAACACCTTCTCTTTTGGCTACTATTGTAACACCTGAATCTAATGCGACGTCACTTTCAATCCCAGTTCCTACCAATGGAGACTCTGGCTTTAATAACGGCACAGCTTGCCTCATCATGTTTGAGCCCATTAGCGCCCTGTTAGCATCATCATTTTCTAAAAAAGGAATTAATGAAGCTGCAACTGAAACGAGTTGTTTTGGTGATACGTCTATGTAATCAATATTTTCTGGCTTAGACAAAATAAAGTTTAAATTTTGCCTACAAGAGACTAGATCTTCAGTAAATTTTCCAGTTTTGTCTATTTTAGAATTTGCTTGTGCAATAGTAAATTTAGTTTCTTCCATGGCAGAAAGATATTCAATTTCTTCTTGCACAGTTCCATTATTAACTTTTTTATATGGGCTTTCTATAAATCCATATTTATTTATTTTTGAATAAGTTGACAAACTATTTATTAAGCCAATATTTGGACCTTCTGGGGTTTCTATTGGACATATTCTTCCATAATGTGTTGGGTGAACGTCCCTAACTTCAAAACCTGCACGTTCCCTAGTTAATCCGCCTGGACCTAGTGCAGAAACTCTTCTTTTGTGAGTAATTTCTGATAATGGATTTGTTTGATCCATAAATTGAGATAGTTGAGAGGTAGCAAAAAAATCTTTAAGTGAAATTGTTAAAGGTTTTGCATTAATCAAGTCTTGTGGCATAGCAGACTCAACATCAAGGGTAGTCATTTTTTCTTTAATCGCTCTTTCCATACGGTATACGCCTATTCTTGCTTGATTTTCTACAAGTTCACCTACAGATCTAACCCTTCTATTACCTAAATGATCTATATCATCAACCTCATCTTTGCCGTCTCTCAAATCCAACATTTTTTGTATAATTGCTAAAATGTCGTCATTTCTTAAAATAGTAATTTTATCCGAACATTCTAAATTTAATCTAGAGTTCATTTTAACTCTACCAACATCAGATAAATCGTATCTATCAGAACTAAAAAATAAATTTTGAAATATTTGGAAAGCTATTTCAGTAGTAGGTGGTTCTCCAGGTCTTAAAACTTTGTAAATTTCTGTTATTGCTTCATCTTTAGTTTCATTTTTATCATTTAAAATTGTTTGTAATAAATAAGGACCTTTGTTAATTGAATTTGTAATTGATATATCAATTGATGAGATATTATTTTCAATAATTTTTTTTATTATCGTTTCATTTAATTCAGTTCCAATTTTAAAAGTCTCATCAGATAATTTAATATCTTTATGCAAAAACTTTCCATAAAGAGACTGGTTTGATACATAAACCTCTTTCAGTCCATCATCTGCTAATTTTTTTGCATTTAAAAAATTTACTTTATCACCAACTTTAATTACAACTTTATTTGTTTTTACATCAATCACTTCTTCAGAAAAGTTTTTAGTTTTATAATTTTCTGGATTAAATTTTGCTTTCCATTTTTTTAATTTTGTATCAAAATTATAAGTTTCTTTTTTGTAAAATTCACTAGCCATGTCATATTTTGAAAAACCTAAAGCCAATAATAAAGTTGATAAATTAATTTTTTTTTTTCTATCTATTCTAAAATATAATAAATCCTTAACATCATATTCAAAATCCAACCAAGAACCTCTGTTGGGAATAACTCTGCAATTAAATAATAATTTTCCACTTGCGTGAGATTTTCCTTTGTCATGATCAAAAAATACTCCTGGGCTTCTGTGCATTTGATTCACAACAACTCTTTGAACACCATTTGTAATAAATGTACCACTACCTGTCATCATTGGTACTTCACCCATGTAAACTTCTTGCTCCTTAGCAGATAAAATATCTTTTGTATTATTTTCTTGGTCTATTTCATAAACAACTAGCCTTAGAGTACATTTTAATGCTGATGAAAAGGTCAAGCCTCTTTGAATGCATTCCTCTGTATCAAATTTTGGTTTTTCTAATCTATAAGAAACATATTCTAAAGTAGCTTTATCATTCAAATCTTCAATCGGAAATATGCTTTTAAATACTCTATCAAATCCTTTTACAAAATGATTATCTGCTTCTGCTTTATATTCGGTTAGTTCCTTGTACGAACTTTTTTGAACTTCAATTAAATTTGGAATAGACAAACTTTCTTTAAGTTTGCCAAAATTCTTTCTAATATTTTTTTTTTCAGTAAAAGATAATTGCATCTATACAGCTTACTGATTAATAAATTAACCAGTAAAAAAATTCTTTCTTTATAACTTATTTAAGTTCTACTTTAGCGCCAGCTGCTTCCAACTTTTTCTTAATTTCTTCAGCTTCTTTTTTGTTAACACCTGACTTAACTTCTTTTGGAGCTCCCTCAACTAAATCTTTTGCTTCCTTAAGCCCTAGTGAAGTAACAGCTCTAATTTCTTTAATAACATTTATTTTTTTATCGCCTGCTGCCGCTAGCATAATTGTAAATTCATCTTTCTCTTCTGCGGGTGCTGCTACTGCAGCTGGAGCTGCCGCTACGGCTGCTGCTGCTGTAACTCCCCATTTTTCTTCAAGTTGCTTAGAAAGTTCAGCTGCTTCAACTACAGTTAAACTTGATAAATCTTCTATAATTTTATTTAGATCTGCCATAATATTTTTTATTTTTAAAGGTTATTTTTTTGATTTTTCCAGCGCCAAAATAGCGATTTTTGAGGCTGGCGCAAGTAAAATACTTGCTATTTTTTGTGCTGGTGACCTTAAAATTCCTACTATTTTAGCTCTTGCTTCATCCAGCGTTGGCAAAGTTGCGACATTTGCAACTCCTGCTACATCAAGAATCTCGTTGCCCATGATTCCACCTAAAATTTTTAAATTTTTATTTTCTTTAGAAAATTTTGTTAAAATTTTTGCTGAAATTATTGCGTCTTCAGATAATGCAACTGCTGTTGGTCCAACAAACAAATTTGATATATCCTTACATTTTGAATTTTGTAATGCTAATTTTGTTATTCTGTTTTTTGTAATTTTAAACTTAATACCATGTTCTCTCATCTGTTTTCTTAATTCATCCAATTGTTTAACTGATAGTCCTTGATAATGCGTAACTAATACTGCCTCGCTATTTTCAAATTGTGCAGTCATTTCACTTATATAAGTTTTTTTTTGTTCTTTATTCATCATAATTAAATATTTTTTGGTAGTTTAATTTTGTATGATACTCCCATTGTTGAAGTCAAAAATGCATTTTTAATTAAATTACCTTTAATTGTATTGTTTCCTTTTTCTTTTTCCAGTATTTCAAAAACAGCATTAAAATTTTTAATTAGCATATCATCAGAAAAACTTTTCTTTCCTAGACTTAGACCTATGTTTCCATCTTTATCATTTTTAATCTCAACCTGACCAGATTTAGCGTCAGTAATTGATTTTTTTAAATTATTTGTAACAGATCCTAATTTTGGATTTGGCATTAGTCCTTTTGGACCTAAAATTTTTCCAAGTTTTGACAGTTTAATCATCATGCTAGGAACGCTTATTAATTTATCAAAATTTAAATTTCCATCTTTGATTTTTTCTATAAGATCATCTCCACCAACAACATCGGCTCCAGCATCTTTGGCTTCATTATGCTTAGATTCTTCACATACAACAGCAACTTTGATTTTTTTTCCTGTTCCTGAAGGCATGTTAACGATAGTTCTTAAATTAACTTCGCCTTTTTTTTGTTTATGATTAATTTGTAAACTTAAATCTATTGACTCATCAAATTTAGTTGTGCAATTTTTTTTTATTGTAGGAATTAATTTTTCGATAACATTAGCAGATATTATTGAAGTTTTTTCCGATAGTTTTTTAAATCTTTTTGAACTCATTATTCTTTAACCTCTATTCCCATTGATCTAGCTGATCCACTAATTATCTTGACTGCTTGTTCTAAACTATGAGCATTTAAATCTTGCATTTTTTTTTTGGCAATTTCTTCAGCTTGTTTTTTAGTTATGGATGCAACTATTTGTCTTCCAGGTTCCTGTGATCCACCTTTTAGTTTAGCTGCCTCTTTTATAAAGTGTGAAGCTGGTGGTGATTTAATTATAAAATCAAATTTTTTATCTTTGTATACAGTAATAACAACCGGCACTGGCTTTCCCATAAAATTTTTAGTTTTTTCATTAAAAGCTTTACAAAATTCCATTATATTAATTCCTCTTTGTCCTAAAGCAGGTCCAACTGGAGGTGCTGGATTTGCTTGGCCACCTTTAATTTGCAATTTTACGTAACCACTGATTTCTTTTTTTTTTGCCATTAACTTGCCTTTTCTACTTGGTTAAATTCTAAATCTACAGGTGTAGGTCTTCCAAATATAGAAACAGAAACTTTAAGTCTTGATTTTTCTTCATCAACATCTTCGACTAGTCCATTAAATGACGCAAAAGGTCCATCGATAACCTGGACTTTTTCACCTACAGTATATTCTATGCTAGATTTTGGTTGAGCAACTCCATCTTTTATTTGTCCTAATATTTTTTCAATTTCACTATTAGATACAGGAACCGGTACGCCTTTAGAGCCCAAAAAACCACTTACTTTTTTAATATTTTTTATCATATGGTACAAATCATTATTCATTTCTGATCTAATTAAAACATAACCTGGAAAATATTTCTTTTTTCTTTGAACCCTTTTTCCTCTTTTAACTTCGGTAACATCATGAGTTGGTACAATGATTTCCTCTATTTGTTCAGAAACCTTTGATTTTTCAGCTTCTTCTTTAATTAATTTTGCTACCTTATTTTCAAAGCTTGAGTGTGACTGAATAATATACCAATTTTTCATTAAATACTCACTCTCAATAATAAGTCTAATAAAAATTTAAGAATTTGATCTAAAAAAAGAAAAAAAATAGAAGCAATAATTGCCATGGCAACAACCATTAAAGTTCCTTGTAGTGTTTCTTTGCCTGTGGGCCATGTTACCTTAAAGGCTTCTTGCTTAACTTCTTGTATAAACTTTAAAGGATTTTTCATAAATTCACATATTTTTTTATTTGTTGGCAGGAGCGGAGGGAATCGAACCCCCAACCTCCGGTTTTGGAGACCGGCGCTCTACCAATTGAGCTACACTCCTATGGTAGCCTACTTTAGTATTTTAGTTACTACTCCAGCTCCTACAGTTTTTCCACCTTCACGAATTGCAAAATTTAACTTTTCACTCATCGCAATTGGTGTAATTAGTTTAACAGTAAATTTAGCATCATCACCTGGCATTACCATTTCAGTACCAGATGGTAGTGTAACTTCGCCTGTGACATCTGTTGTTCTAAAATAAAACTGTGGTCTGTACTTAGTAAAGAAAGGTGTATGTCTGCCGCCTTCTTCTTTTTTAAGTACATAAGCTTGAGCTTCAAATTCAGTATGTGGAGTAACAGACCCAGGTTTAGCTAATACCTGTCCTCTTTCTATATCTGTTCTTTCCACTCCTCTTAAAAGTGCTCCAATATTATCTCCAGCTTCACCTGTGTCTAAAATCTTTCTAAACATTTCTACACCTGTGCAAACTGTCTTCTTAGTGTCTTTTATTCCCACTATTTCTATTTCTTCACCAGTCTTCACTACACCTTGTTCAACACGTCCAGTGGCTACTGTTCCACGACCAGATATTGAAAAAACGTCTTCAACTGGCATTAAGAAAGGTTTGTCTTTTGGTCTATCAGGTTGAGGTATATGTTCATCAATAGCTTTCACTAATTCCAAAATTGCATTTTTTCCAATTGCATCATCTTTGCCTTCAACAGCTGCCAATGCAGATCCTTTAATAATTGGTGTTTTATCTCCTGGAAATTTATACGAAGTTAATAGTTCTTTAATTTCTTCTTCAACAAGGTCAACTAGTTCTTTATCTTTAACTTGATCAATTTTGTTTAAAAATACAACAATTGCAGGAACTCCAACTTGTCTTGCTAAAAGTATATGTTCTCTTGTCTGAGGCATGGGACCATCAGCTGCATTAACTACTAATATTGCGCCATCCATTTGTGCTGCTCCTGTGATCATATTTTTTACATAGTCAGCATGACCTGGACAATCTACATGAGCGTAATGTCTTTTATCACTTTCGTATTCTACGTGAGCAGTTGCTATAGTAATTCCTCTTTCTTTTTCTTCCGGAGCTTTGTCAATCTGATCATAAGCTACAAATTTGGCACCACCCTTTTCAGCTAATACTTTTGTTATAGCTGCAGTTAAAGTTGTTTTTCCATGATCCACATGACCAATAGTGCCAACGTTAGCATGTGGTTTATTTCTATTAAACTTTTCCTTCGACATTACTTTTTTTACCTCATTTTAATTTTTTCATTTTTAATTTTTGGAGCGGGTGATGGGAATCGAACCCACGCAACCAGCTTGGAAGGCTAGTGTTCTACCACTGAACTACACCCGCATACCCAAGTGTGCACTCCATCGTTGATTAAAATTTCATTAATGGTGGAGGGGGAAGGATTCGAACCTTCGAAGACCGAAGTCAACGGGTTTACAGCCCGCCCCATTTGACCGCTTTGGTACCCCTCCTGTAACGGTAGGGGAAGCGTCCCCTTGTTCAATAAAGCTTCAAACAACATGCGTTTTATATATTTTTCCTGTACAAATGCAACACGAGATTTACTAGGAAAAAAACACAAAATACGTATAAAAACCGTTTAATTTATGAATAAATCGACATTTTTCATTGTTGGGAAGCATGCTGTAATAGAAGCATTAAAGAATAAAAATAGAAAGGTGTTAAGAGTATTTTTAACTGAAGAAAGTAAAAAAACTATCCATAGAGAAAATCAAAAAAATAACTTGCTAAAAAATACAAAGGTTTATTTTAAAACAAAAAAAGAACTGGATAAATACATTTCTAAAGAACAAATTACTCATCAAGGGTTTGTTGCTGAAATTGAGCATTTGGATTATCCTGTTTTAAAAGAATTTATAAAAGAGAAAAAAAATTTAAATATTGTCTGTTTAGATGGTGTAACAGATCCTAGAAATATAGGATCTTTGATAAGGTCTGCTGCTTCATTTAATATTGATGGCATAATTGTTAAAGATCGTCATTTTCCTAGTGAGAGCAAACTGCTATATAAATCTGCAAGTGGATGTATGGAACTTATAAATATTTTTTCAGTATCAAACATAAAAACTTCTATAAAATATTTGAAAGAAAAAAATTTTTGGGTCTATGCATTTGTATCAAGAGCTGAGAAAAATTTTACAGATGTAGACTGGAAAGGAAATAATATACTTTTGTTTGGATCGGAAGAGAAAGGTATAAGAAAACATACTTTAGAATATGCTGATTTTAATGTAAAAATAGATATTAATAGTATGGTAGAAAGCCTAAACATATCAAATAGTGCTGCTATTGTTTTTCACCATATAAGTAATAATAATAAAAAATAAGATGAAAATATTTATTCTTTGCGGAGGTTTTGGAACTAGGCTTGATTATGAAGGCAAAATTAAAGCAAAGCCAATGGTTAAAATTGGAAACAAGCCGATTCTTATGCATATAATTGAAAATTTCTGCAAGCAGGGTTTTAGTGATTTCGTTTTTTGTTTAGGTTACAAATCTCATAGTATTTCCAATTATTTTTTAAAAGAAAATAAAAAGTTCATAAAAAAAATAAAAAATAAAAAAAATAATTTTGTATTTCAATTTAAAAAAAAAAAAATATCTTTTATAGGAAATTTGATATTTACTGGTATAAAAACTGGCACTGGTGGAAGAATTTTAAGATCTTATAAATTGTTAAATTTAAATGAAGATTTTATAATGACTTATGGTGATGGACTATCAAATATTAATATAAAAAAACTTATAAAATTTCATTATAAAAAAAAAGCTGAAGTTAGCCTAACAGCTGTTAGACCAAAACAGAGATATGGCGTTCTTAAACTTAGAAAAGATAAGGTTAAATTTTTTGATAACTCAAAAGAAAAATCAGATATTTATATTAATGGAGGTTTTTTTGTAATATCAAAAAATGCAATTAAAAAAATTAAAAATAAGGATACTTATTGGGAAAAGCAACCATTATCATATTTTTTAAAACATAAAAAATTGTTTGCTTTCCGACATGAGGGTTTTTGGAAAAGTCTAGATACTTTAAAAGATAAAAATGATTTTAATGAAATGATAAAAAAAAATAAAAAACCATGGATAGTATAAAAGAATTAAAAAAATTCTGGGATGGAAAGAAGGTTTTTATAACTGGACACACTGGTTTTAAAGGTAGCTGGATGTGTATTTTTCTAAATATGCTTAATGCAAAGATTTATGGATATTCGTTGAAACCTAAAAAAACGTCTTTATTTTACCAAGCAAATTGTAAAAAATTTATTAAAAAAAATTTTTATGCTGATATCAATAATTTAAAAAAGTTAGAAAAAAGAATAAATGATGTAAAGCCCAATGTTTTATTCCACCTTGCTGCACAACCTTTGGTAAGTGATTCATTTTCTAATCCTTTAAAAACTATAAATACAAATTCAATAGGAACTCTAAACGTTCTAAGTTCAATAAGAAAAAGCAATTCTCTAAAATCTGTGGTTATTGTTACTACTGATAAAGTATATAAAATAAAAAAAAGAAGCAAATATTATAATGAAAAAGATGAGCTGGGAGGAAAAGACCCTTATAGTGCATCTAAAGTTTGTGCAGAAATTATAACTTTATCTTACATCGAATCTTTTTTTAAAAAAACAAGATTAAAAAATAAAATTTCGACAGCTAGATCTGGTAATGTAATAGGTGGTGGTGATTATTCTAAAAATAGATTAGTACCAGATATTATTAAAAACATTAATAATAAAAAAAAACTTACTTTAAGAAATCCAAATCACATAAGACCATGGCAACATGTTGTTGAGCCTATGCTTGGTTATTTAAAACTTGCGCAATCCCAATATCAAAAAAAAATAGTTCACATAACGCCTATTTGGAATTTTGGACCAAATAAAAGTAATTTTGTTAAAGTAATAGATATTGTTAAAAACATAAATAAGAGAAAAAAAATTAAATTAAAAATAAGTAGATCTCAAAATTTTCTTGAAACTAGTGATTTGAAACTAGATAGCAAAAAAGCAAAAAAATTTTTAAAATGGTCCTCTAAATGGAATTTAAATAAAACTTTAAATAATGTAGTTGAATGGAATGACTTATTCAAAAAAAATAAAAATGCTAAAAAAATTTGTGAAGATCAAATTAATAATTACTTAAAATAGGAAAAATGAAAATCACATACGGAAAAAATGTTTATAACAAAGAAGAGATAAATGCTGTTTTAAATAAATTAAAAAAAACTACTCACATGGGAAAAGCGGTTAAAAATTTTGAAAATAAAATCGCTAAATTATTTTCCAAAAAATATGGTCTTATGGTTAATTCAGGTTCCTCAGCTTTAATGTTATCTACAAATGTTTTAAATTTTAAAAAAGGAGATGAAATAATTACACCTTGCCTAAACTTTGGAACGGCAGTTTCGGCAATAATATTAAGTGGCGCAACACCTATTCTAGTTGATATTGAAGTGGATTCTTTGCAAATTGATGTAAATAAAATTGAAAAAAAAATTAGCAAAAAAACTAAGGGACTTGTTATACCAAATTTAATAGGAAATATTCCAGATTGGAAAAAAATTAAAAAAATTGCAAAAAAATATAAATTAAAAATTATTGAAGATTCTGCTGATACATTGGGAGCAAAAATTTATAATAAATCTACTGGAATATATAGTGATGTATCAATAACAAGTTTTTATGGATCTCATATTATAAGTTGTGCAGGGAATGGAGGTATGTTTTTAACTAATGATAAAAAATTATATGAAAGAGCAAAAATTTTGAGAAGCTGGGGAAGAATGTCAACTGTACTAGATGATTCTGAGAATATTAGCAAGAGATTAAATATTAAACTTAATGGTTATGATTATGATAAAAAGTTTGTTTTTTCTGAAATAGGATATAATTTCGAACCATCAGAAATTGGTGCATCTTTTGGTTTAATTCAATTAAAAAAATTTAAATTATTTAATAAAATAAGAAATAGAAATTTCAAATTACATTGTGAATTTTTTAACAAAAATAGTAAATATTTCATTGTCCCTAAAGTAAATAAAGACGTTAAAACAAACTTCTTAGCTTATCCAATAATTATTAAAAAAAATAAATTTTTTGATAGAAAAAAAATCCAAATTTATTTAGAAAAAAATAAAATACAAACTAGGCCAATATTTACTGGAAACATTTTAAGACATCCTGCCTTCAAAAATTTAAAATCTTATAAAAATAAATTAAATTCATTTAAAAATTCTGATTTTATAATGAAAAATGGATTGTTAATTGGTTGCCATCAAGGAATTAAACGAAAAGAAATAAATTATATACACAAAAAAATTTCAAAACTTATAAATAAAAACAAGTGAATAAAAAAGATCAAAAATTTATTAAACGTATAAGAACAAACATTTTAAAACTTACTTTCAGTGCTAAATCATCTCATATTGGAAGCTCTCTATCAATTGTTGAGATTTTATATACTTTGTATTTTAATATTTTAAAAAAAAATGATCGTTTCATATTAAGCAAAGGCCATGCTGCTCTTGCTCTTTATTGTATTTTATATGAAAAAGGATTTATAACTTACAATGTATTAAATACCTATGGCCAAGATGGAACTAGGCTTATGGCTCATGTAAGCCACAAAGTTAAAGGTGTTGAATTTTCAACAGGCTCACTTGGGCACGGATTGCCCGTTGCTGTAGGAAAAGCTTTATACTTTAAGACAAACAATAAAAAAAACAAAGTTTATGTTGTTATAAGTGATGGTGAGTTAAATGAAGGATCTACATGGGAGAGTTTACTATTTGCGAGTCACCATAAACTACACAATTTAAACATAATTCTTGATAACAATAAAATACAAAGTATGGGACCTGTAAAAAACATCATTAAATTAGAGCCGTTAAAAAATAAATTTGAATCTTTTGGAGCAAAAGTTTTTCGTTGTAATGGTCATAATATAAAAGATTTAAAAAAAAAATTATTAATTAAAAATATAAAAAAACCAAAAATTATCATAGCTGATACTATTAAAGGTAAAGGAGTAAGTTTTATGGAAAATAATAATCTCTGGCACTATAAAAATCCAAATATCAAACAATTAAACCAAGCTCTTAAAGAAATTAACAAAAATTATGCGTAAACTTTTTATTGAAAACTTAGTTAAGTTAAATAAGAGAGGAAAAAATATTTATATAGTCATAAATGATTTGGGATATAATGTTGTTGAGCCATTTTCTAAAATTTTCCCAAAAAGAATATTTAATGCTGGTGTGTCAGAACAGAATATGATGGGAATGTCAGCAGGTATAGCTTCGGAAAAAGTTCAAGTGTTTGTATATTCAATAGCTAATTTTTCTACATTTAGATGTGCAGAACAAATAAGAAATGATGTGGACTATCATAACTTACCTGTAACTATAGTTTCTGTTGGGTCAGGATTGGGATATGGAAACTTAGGATATACTCATCATGCAATACAAGATTATGCACTGATGAGATCATTTCCTAATATGTTAATTATTTCACCTGGTAATAATGATGAATTATCAAGTTCACTTAGATATATAGTTAAAAATCCTCAACCATCTTATTTGAGACTGGATAAAGATGAAATTTTTCAAAAAAATAAAAGGAAGATTTCCATAAAACCTGGCAAAATTATTAAATTATATAGTGGCAATAAAAAAAAAATAATATTAACAACTGGAAATGTCCAAGAAATAGCAAAAAAAATTAATACTAAAAATTACTCAATTTATTCTTTGCCAATCTGGGGGAAAAAAACTAAAAATGAAACTTTAAATAGCATTAAAAAATTCAATGAAATTATAACTGTAGAAGATCATTTTCATGATGGAGGGTTTGGATCATGGATTAATGAATGTTTAAAGAAATCTAATAAAAAAGTTAATGTTTGTAATAAATATATATCAGATAAAGTAATTTCATATGTTGGTTCAAAAAAATATTTAATGAAAAAATTTGGCCCCAAAAGGTAAAATTGAAAAAAATAATAATAATAGGAAGTTCGGGATTTATTGGCAAAAGCTTAATTGATTATTTAAAACCAAAAAAAAAATTCAGCAAAATATTAGTATATTCTAGAACACAAAATAAAAATATAATTAATTTAAAAAAATTACCAAGCTCAGATTATATAATTTATTGTATAAATAATAAAAGTATAAATAAAAGTTTAAAATATTTTTTTCATTTTAAAAAATTATTAATACGACATTCAAAAAAAACAAAAATTTTATTTATTAGTTCTGGAGCTGTTTATGGGCCAAGACATTCAAATAAAAAGTTCAAAGAAAGTGAAAAATTAAATCTTAAAAAAATAAATAAATTTAAAGGATACAAAAAAGAATATGCAAAAGAAAAATTGCTACTAGAAAATGAATTTAAAAAAATTGCAATGGATGGTTTTAAAGTATCTATAATTAGAGGATTTACTTTTTTTGGCAAACATATTTTAAAATATAATTACTTAATTTCACAAATAATTAATAATATAAAATTAAATAAGAAAATAATAATAGATAACAAACATACATTAAGAAGTTACATGCATGCTGAGGACATGTGCAAGTGGATAATCAAAATAATCAATGTTTCCTCAACAAAGTGCCCTGTTTACAATGTAGGATCTGATAGAGTTTTTAAAATTGAGAATCTAGGTAAATTTTTAGCTAAAAAATATAATATAGAAATAATTTTTAAAAATAATAAACAAAGAAAATTAGATTTTTACGTACCATCAACTTATTTAGCAAAAAAAAAATTGAAATTAAAAACTACAATTAATTTTAAACATGCTATAAACAAAATAATAAATTTAAAATGAAAATTTCAATAATTACACCTACTTATAATGAGGTTGAAAATATAGAAAAATTATATTTAGAAATCAAAAATGAATTTAATAAAATTAATTGTGATTATGAACATATAATAATTGATAATAATTCAACAGACGGAACTATAAATAAAATTAAAGATTTGGCATCTAAAGATAAAAATCTTAAGTTGATAATTAATTCAAAAAATTATGGTCACATAAGATCTCCTTTTCATGCATTATTGCAAAGTTCGGGTGATGCTAGCATTTTAATGGCTTCCGATTTTCAAGATCCCATTGAATTAATACCAAAATATATAAACGAGTGGAAAAAAGGTAATAAAATTATTCTTGGTGAAAAAATTTCGTCTGCTGAAAATCAAGTAAAATTCTCTATTAGAAAAATATTTTATAGCTTTTTGAATAAAATTTCTGATTTTGAATTAACTAAAAACACTACTGGATCTGGAATTTTTGATAAATCTATTATAGAAAAGCTTAAAAAAATTAATGATCCATATCCTTATTTTAGAGGTTTGTTAAGTGAGCTTGGTGAAGAAATAAAAACAATAAAGTTTGGTCAACCATTAAGAAGATTTGGAAAAACTAAAAATAATATTTCTACACTTTATGATATTGGTATTTTAGGAATAGTTAAACATTCAAGAAAACCATTAAGATTTATGGTTCTGCTTGGTTTTGTTTCAAGCATTATTAGTTTTGCAGTTGGAACTTTTTATTTTGTTTACAAAATTCTTTTTTGGGATTCTTTCACGCTTGGCTTGGCTCCAATAATAATTGGTATCTTCATCGTAAGCTCAATACAGATTACTTTGTTAGGTTTGGTTGGTGAATATGTTGGAATAATTCTACTCCATCAAAGAAATATGCCATTGGTTATTGAAAAAGAAAGAATTAATTTTTAATTAGAATACAAGAATTTAAAATTTTATTAGAAATATATATTTTAAAATTGTTGTCAACATATCTTAAGCAATATTTCTTTTCATCTAGAATATGCTTGTTAATTATTATATCCTTGTAATCTAAAATAATAATTTCTGGAAAAATTTTATTTGGGCTTTTAATGAATTTTTTCTCAAGTCTAATATATTCATCTAAAGGAATTATTGTTTGGTGTGAATATAAAGGACTAGTTTTTTCAATAAAAGATTTGTGTTCAGGCATAAAATTTGAAATATCATTAAAAGTAATAAGTTTGTTGGCTAAATAAAGTCTATCAAAGTAAGCTCTAGTATTTTCATTTATAAATCTATAACCTCTTTTAGAATTTTTAAAAAAAGCAAGAAAATCTTTTTCTGACAAGTTTAGCAATTTAAAAACAGAAATTAATTCATTTTCAATTCTACTAGTTTTTTTGGGTGTCCAAAATGAATTCGGAACTATTGAAAAATTTTTATAATCACTTAATACAAGCCATATAAAAATACCTTGATTCAGAGTTAAAATATTATGTTTTTTAATAGAAAGAATTTCATCTGATTTAATAAAACTAGTAAGTTTATATAAATTATTTCTAGAAGTGTTATCTTTTTTATTAAAAAATTTATTTTGAATCATTGAAAAATTAAAAAATAAAATCATTAAAATTGATAAAAATATAGAAAAAAAATATTTTATATTCTGTGATAAAAACAATGACGAGTATTTATCATAAGCAACAAAAGCACTAGTAATAATATATAATGCTCCACTAGCAAGTATCCAATTAAAAAAATGATAATAATCAATTGAACTTTTAGAAAAAGTTATAAATGTAACTGTAGATAATATTGTTGATAAAAAGAAATAATAAAAAATATCACTCGTATTTTTTTTTGAAAAAAAAAATAAAATAGAATTTACTAAAAATAAAAAAATAAATTCCTTTTGTGAAAAAAAATTTGCTAAATATCCAAACATTATTTTTTTTTTATCAAAATCAACAAAATTTAAGCCTAAACGTTCATTATAATCTGGTTCAG
>CACFWQ010000007.1 GCA_902570055.1 uncultured Pelagibacteraceae bacterium | reverse complement strand
TTCTAACAGTTTATTTTCAGGTTTTAGTTTTTTATATTGCAGAGGCAAAAGTTTAATTAAAAATTCAAATCTTTCTAAATCACCGTATTCTTCATTAATTGGGAATCTTGGTAATTCAAATTTATCTTTGTTAAAATCAATTACACCCGAATGTTGCCCAAAAGCATATTTAAATTTTTTTCTTATATATTTTTTTTGTTCTAAACTATATTCGCCAAATGGATAAGAAAAAAATATAGGATTGTATCCTACTCTTTCTTCAAAAATTTTTATTGATTTATCTATATCTTTTTTAAATTTCTCAAAATTATAATTAACCAAATATTCATGTGAATGCGAATGATTTCCTATAAAAGCAAACTCTTCTTTTTCAATTTCTTTTATTTGATTCCAAGTCATATAACCATATTTTCCAACTGGTTCTGTCGAAACAAATAATATAAATGGAATTTTATTTTTTTTTAAATATGGCCAAGCATTTTCATAAAAAGAGCTAAATGCATCATCAACAGTAATTAAAATTTTTTTATTTAATTTAGGTTTATTGAATTCTAAATCAAATTTCTTAGGATTATAAAATTCAAAATTATTTTTTTTTATTATATTCATTTGTTTTAAAAAAATTTCCATTTTTATGTTTGTTGAAGGATATTTATTTTCATTAAATCTATGATACATTAAAGAAACTGTTCCTAAATCTTTAGAATAATGTTTATCACTATCAGAATTATATGTGCTATAGTTTGTTTCTGCATTAGAATTGATGGTAAAAAAAATGAAAATGAAAAATTTAATTATAGATGCAGCGGCTGATAAAATTTTTTTTAAAATCATAGCTGATAATGAATCATATACTAGTGATTATCCAAACAGTAGAGAAAATTTTGATAAGTTTGCAAAATTGCTCTTTGACTTTTTGAAAGAAAATAAGCTAAACATTAAAGAAATAAATAATATATTTGTTAATCAAGGACCAGGTAAATTTTCAGGAATTAGAACATCACTATCAGTGGCAAAAGCTTTAAGTCTAACAAATAAATTAAATTTATATGGATTTGACTCAAAACACGTTAATGATCAAAATTATGACAAAATAATAGATTTATTTAATAAAGGAATTTTAATAAAGAATTTGATTAAACCACAATATTCGAGTTAAAATAAAGCATGTCAGAAACTATAGAACAGAAATGTATAGCTAAAGGAGTAAAGCTAACTGATCAAAGAAAAATTATTGCAAGAGTTATGTCAGAATCCCAAGACCATCCAGATGTTGATGAGTTGTACAAAAGAGTTTCTAAAATTAATTTGAAAATTAGTATCGCCACTGTTTATAGAACAGTAAAGTTATTTGAAGAAACAGGAATTGTAACTAAACATGAATTTAAAGGTGGAAAAGCTCGATACGAAGAATTAAGTGAAGATCATCATGATCATTTAATTGATATTAAGTCTGGAAAAATAATAGAATTTGTCGATGACGAAATTGAAAAATTACAAAAAAAAATAGCAGATAAATATGGATACAGACTAGTTGACCATAAACTAGAGCTTTATGGAGTCAAAAAAAAATCCTAATTAATGAAAAAAAAAATTTTTATCAAAACATTTGGTTGTCAGATGAATGAGTACGATTCTAATCGTATTTATGACTCAGTAAAAAAAATTGGTTTTCAAAAAACTAATGATCAAAAAAATGCTGACTGTTATGTTTTAAATACTTGCCATGTAAGAGACAAAGCAAAAGAAAAAGTTTATCACGAAATAGGAAGGGTAAAAAAAATTTATAAACAAAAAAATAAACCTATTATGATTGTTGCTGGCTGTGTAGCGCAAGCTGAAAATCAAGAAATGTTAAAAAGAGAACCTTATATTGATATTGTAATTGGTCCTCAATCTTATCATAGAATTAATGAAGTATTGAAGAAGTTTGTGCCAAATGAAAAAAAAGAAGAAACTGAGTTTGATACAATTTCTAAATTCAAGTATTTTGATGAATTAGAAAATAAAAGTAATAAAGTTTCTGCTTTTTTAACAATTCAAGAAGGCTGTGATAAGTTTTGTCACTTTTGTGTTGTGCCTTTTACTAGAGGACCTGAATATTCTAGACCAATAAAAAAAATATTATATGAAGCAGATATGCTCATTAAAAATGGTGCCAAGGAAATCACTTTATTAGGTCAAAATGTTAATGCTTATTCATATGTTGAAAATTTAAAAGAATACAGAATTTCTAATTTAATTAATGAACTTGAAAAATATTCAGAACTTAAAAGAATAAGATATACAACATCACATCCAAAAGATATGACGGATGATTTAATTGATTGTTATGCAAATAATAAAAAATTAATGCCTTTTGTCCATCTACCTATTCAAAGTGGTTCAAACAAAATATTAAAACTCATGAATAGGAAACATACAGTTGAAGAATATATAAAAATCTATGAAAAAATTAAAAAAATAAATTCTGAAGTAGAATTTTCAAGTGATTTTATTATTTCTTATCCAGGTGAAACAGATGATGATTTTAATGATACATTAAATTTGGTTAAAAAAATTAAATTTATAAATTCTTATTCATTTATATTCAGTCCTCGCCCTGGAACTAAAGCATCTGAATTAAAACTAATAGATAATGAAATATCAAAAGAAAGATTAAATGAAATACAGAAGCATTTATTTGACCATCAAATAAATAAAAACAGATTATTTAAAGGAAAATCAGTGGAAGTTTTAGTAGAAAATAAAATTCAAAACCAAGCTAAGTTATTTGGTAGAAATAAATTTAACAATTCAGTTATATTTTTAGGCGATGAAAATAATATTGGAAAAATTATCAAAGTTAAAATAGAAAGCACTAATCAAAATAGTTTGTTTGGAAAAATTAAAAAAAACGAAGATATGAAAGCTGCATAATTTGAATAAAATTTCTCAAAGAAAATTAGTTTCTAATTTGAAATTTGTTTATTCAGATAATGGCACTCTGAGTGTTATTTTTCAGAATAATAGTCTTTTGCTAGGAGTTGCTGGAGCTTTTAATAACAATTTAAAGGAATTAGAAAAAATTACCAGGACAAACATATATTCAAGAGGAAATTCAATTATAATAAAAAGTGATCAAAAAAAAAATGAGTTGGTTAAAAATGCAATAAAGTTCTTATCAGAACAATTTATAATTAATGGAACAATTGAAAAAAAAGATATAATTTCATCTGTAAATAAATTTATGATTGATGAGAAAATAAATAATTCAGAAAAAAATATTGAATATATAATTAAAACTCCAAAAAAATCTGTAATTCCAAGATCAGAAAAACAGAAAAAATATGTAAGAGCCCTTAAAGAAAGTGAAATAATAATATCTACTGGTCCAGCAGGTACAGGAAAAACATTTTTAGCAGTTGCTGTTGCATTAACTATGTTGTTAGATAAGAAAATTGAAAGAATAATTTTATCAAGACCAGCAGTTGAGGCAGGTGAGAGATTGGGATTCTTACCAGGTGATATGCGTGAAAAAGTCGATCCATATCTTAGACCATTATACGATTCTCTTTATGATCTTTTAGATTTTGAAAAAATACAAAAAAGAATTGAGATAGGAGATATTGAAATAGCACCCCTTGCTTTCATGCGAGGAAGAACATTAAAAAACTCTTTTGCTATTTTAGATGAAGCTCAAAATGCAACAGATACTCAAATAAAAATGTTTTTAACTAGAATTGGAGAAAATTCAAAAATTGTTGTTAATGGAGATCCGACACAAATTGATTTACCTAACAAATCTTTGTCAGGACTTAATCGATCAAAGAAATTATTAGGTCATATGAAGGAAATTTCTGTTGTTGATTTTGATCATACTGATGTAGTCAGACATCCTCTAGTATCTAAGATAGTTAAGGCTTATTCAGATCAAAGTAATGATTAAAGCCAATGTGATTTTAGATAATCCTATCTGGAAAAAAAAAATAAAAAAGCCGAATAATTATATTAAAAAAAGACTAAATTTACTTTCTACATTAAGTCCTTTTAAAAATAAGATATATGAATTTACTCTTTTTCTTACAAATAATAAAAAAATGAAAAGTTTAAATAATCAATTTAGAAAAAAAAATAAAATAACAGACGTTCTTTCATTCCCATTTAATTATAAGTCTGCTAAAAATTCATATTTAGGCGATATAGCTATAAGTTTTGAAATTGTTAATAAGAGATCAAGCAAGTCAAATTTTTTTATGGAATTTGATAAAATGTGGGTACATGGATATTTGCATATACTTGGCTATGATCATAAAAAATTAAAAGATTTTAAAATAATGAATAAAAAAGAAAATTTAATATTAAATTATTTTTACAAAAAAAATTGAAATCAATATTAGCTCATAAACTTTTTATAAATATAATACCTTTTTTTTTAGGTTTATTTACCTCATTTAGTTTACCACCTTATAATTTCTTAATAATAAATTTTATTACATTTCCTTTTTTATTGTTTTTTCTTATTGATAATTTTAAAAAATCAAAATGGATTTCTTTTAAAATAGGGTGGTTATTTGGTTTTGGTTATTTTGTTTCGAATCTTTATTGGATAACAAATGCTCTTACATTTGAGGAAATTTTTAAACCTCTGATTCCTTTTGCATTAATTCTTATTCCTTTATTTTTAGGAATTTTTTATGGTTTGGGTACTTTAATTTGTTCATTTTTTAATTTAGAAAAAAATTTTTCAACAGTTTTGATTTTTGCAACAATTTTTTCTGTAATTGAATTTGTTAGAGGTTTTGTTTTGGGAGGTTTTCCTTGGAATATAATTGTTTATAGCTGGACGAATTATTTAAATTATATACAAATACTTTCAATAATCGGAACATATTCTTTAAATTTGATATCTATAACCATTTTTTTATTACCTTTTTTTATTTTTTTTAAAAAAGAAATAAAATTCAAAATATTTGTAGTTTTAATTTTAGTACTTATATTAATTTCTAATGGGTTTTATGGCCATTTAAAAATTAAAAATGATAAAAAACTATATACAGAACTTAAAGATTTTAAAATAAAGATAATTTCTCCAAAAATATCTATAAATAGATTTTTTCAGCCTGATAATGAAGGTATGATAATTAAAGAATTGATTGAATTAAGCAATCCTAATATTTTACATAATACCATCTTTATTTTTCCCGAAGGAGCTTTGGCAGGTGTTAACCTTAATAAATTAAAAAGTTTTAAAGAAATATTTTTTAAAGAATTTTCAGAAAAACATAAACTTATAATGGGAATAAATACTACAAAAGAAATAGAAAATTCTTCTAAGATATTTAATTCGATGGTTGTTTTAGATAATAAACTAAATTTAATAAGTGAATATAATAAAATTAAGCTAGTTCCATTTGGTGAATTTTTACCTTTTGAAAATTTTTTTAAAAAATTTGGATTAAAAAAAATTGGTTATGGGTATCAATCATTTAGCGCTGGGGACAAAAGAAAATCTATATCTTTTGGTTTTAATGATTTAAGTTTTATCCCCTTAATTTGTTATGAAATAATTTATTCCGGTAAAATTAGTTTATTGCCAGATAAAACCAATTTTATTATAAATATTTCTGAGGACGGTTGGTTTGGAGATTCAATAGGCCCACATCAGCATTTTTCACACACTATTTTTAGAGCTATAGAAGAAGGTAAAAATATAATTAGATCAACAAATAATGGCATTTCAGCATATATTGACAGCAATGGAATTATAATTTCTAAGCTGGAGTCAACTAAAAGGGGAGTAATTGAAATAAATAATTATAAAAAATTTAATGAGACTCTTTTTTCAAAATTTGGTAACAAGATATTTTTTTATATAATATTATTTTATGTTTTTACAATTATTTTAATCAAAAGATGGGAGAATAAATGAAGAAAGATTATTTGTTTACAAGTGAATCAGTTTCAGAAGGTCATCCAGATAAAGTTTGTGATAGAATTTCAGATATGGTTGTTGATACTTATTTAAATTCAGAACCGCAATCAAGAGTGGCATGTGAAACATTAACAACAACAAATAAAGTTGTTTTAGCAGGAGAGACGCGAGGTCCAGATATTAAAAACGATGATTTAATTTCAAAGGTAAGAGAATGCATTAAAGACATTGGTTATGATCAGAAAGGTTTTACTTGGAAAGAGACAACTCAAATAGAAAGTCATCTTCATTCGCAATCCTCAGATATTGCCATGGGAGTAGACTCATCTGGAAATAAAGATGAAGGAGCTGGAGATCAAGGTATAATGTTTGGTTATGCTTGCAATGAAACGGATGTTTTAATGCCAGCACCAATTCATTATTCACATAAAATTTTAAGACTTATGGCAGAAGATAGAAAATCAGGAAAACTAAAAAATATTGAACCAGATTCTAAAAGTCAAATTACGATTGAATATAAAGATGGAAAACCGTCATCAGTTAAATCAGTTGTTATTTCAACACAACATTCTGCTGATATAAATCAATCACAAGTACGAGAACTTGTTAAACCTTATATTGAAAAATCAATTCCAAAAAATTTAATAAATGGATTAGATGATACAGAGATTTATGTTAATCCAACAGGTAATTTTGTAATAGGAGGTCCAGACGGCGACAGTGGGTTAACAGGAAGAAAAATTATTGTTGATACTTATGGAGGTGCCGCACCTCATGGTGGTGGAGCTTTTTCTGGAAAGGATCCAACAAAAGTCGATAGATCAGCAGCTTATGCCGCAAGATATCTTGCTAAAAATATTGTGGCTTCTAAAATTGCAGATAAATGCTTAATTCAGCTTGCGTATGCGATAGGTGTGTCCAAGCCCCTTTCTATTTATGTTGATCTTTTTGATAATAATGAAGAAAAAAATAAACATGTGGAAAAATTAATTAATGAGAATTTTGATTTAAGCCCAAGAGGAATAAGAGAAATGCTTGGTTTAAATAAGCCAATATATCAAAAAACAGCAGCTTACGGCCATTTCGGAAGAGATTCTGAATCAGACGGTTCATTTTCATGGGAAAATACTGACAAAAAAGGTGTTTTTAGTAAGTAATAAGTTGAAAATTAGAAAAAAGTAAATATATATTAGATAACATTGTTGAAATTTCAAAATGGGCTTCGGCCCATTTTTTTTTGGAACCAATTAAATTATGCTAAACAATAGAGCAGACAAATTAGAATTGTTAAGAATTGCAGAGGCTGTAGCGTTAGAGAAATCAATTGATAAGGAACTAATTATTAACTCTATGGAAACTGGTATAGCTAAAGCTGCAAAATCTAAGTTTGGACAAGAAAATGAAATTAATGTCCAAATAGATAGAAAAACTGGAAATATTGAAATTTTTAGAAAATTAATTGTTGTTGAAAAACCAGAGAATGTAAACACAGAAATAAGCATAATTGATGCAATTAATTTAAATGACAAAAATAAAGATAAAAAAATTGGTGACGAAATTTTGCAACCCTTGCCATCTTTTGATTTTGGAAGAATAGCCGCTCAAACTGCAAAACAGGTTATAAATTTTAGTGTTAGAGAGGCTGAGAGAGAAAGACAATTTAATGATTTTGTTGATAAAAAAGATTCGATATTAAGTGGCATTATTAAACGTTTAGAATTTGGCAATGTTATAGTAGATCTAGGTAAAACAGAGGCAATTATTCAAAAAAATGAATTAATACCAAGAGAGAATATTAAGACTGGAGATCGAGTTAAAGCTTATTGTTATGATGTTCGGAGAGAACCGAGGGGCCAACAAATTTTTTTATCTAGAGCTCATCCAAAATTTATGGAGAAACTTTTTATTCAAGAAGTCCCAGAAATTTATGATGGTTTAATTGAAATTAAATCATCAGCCAGAGATCCGGGCAGCAGGGCAAAGATTTGTGTAAAGGCTATTGATAATTCTCTTGATCCAGTTGGAGCATGTGTGGGAATGAGAGGTAGTAGAGTTCAGGCAGTGGTAAATGAATTACAAGGAGAAAAAATAGATATTGTAAATTGGTCAGAAGATCCAGCTGCTATAGTTGCAAATGCATTAGCACCAGCAGAAGTTCAGAGAGTTAATGTTGATAGTGTAAGAAAAAAATTAGACGTTATTTTATCGGAAGAAAATTTAAGTAAAGCAATAGGAAGAAGAGGCCAAAATGTAAGGCTAGCAACAAAGTTAATGAATTACGAAATTAATATAATGACAGATCAAGAAGATTCTGAAAGAAGACAAATTGAATTTAAGGAGAAAACTGAAAATTTTGTAAAAAATTTAGAGTTAGATGAAACATTGGGTCAATTACTTGTTGCAGAAGGTTTTTCTTCAATAGATGATATTAAAGATAGTACAGTGGAAGCCATATCAAAAATAGAGGGAATTGAAGAAGAAACAGCCAAAGAATTAATTGAAAGAGCTAAAGAATTTTACCAAAAAGACCAAGAGGAAATTTCAAAAAGAATTAGAGACTTAGGACTGGAAAATGAACTAATAAATCATGAGGGACTTACACCAGGTATGCTAGTAACTCTTGGAGAAAAAAAAATTTTAAAACTTTCTGATTTTGCAGATTTAGCGTCTGATGAACTTACTGGGAGCTATGACATTGTTAAAGGTGAAAGAATAAAAATCAAAGGCTATCTAGAAGATTTTGCATTGTCAAAAAAAGAGTCTGATGAATTAATAATGTCAGCAAGAAATAAAGTTTATAAAGATTAGGGATGAAACATGAAAAACAAAAAAACAAAATTAACAATTTCTGGAAACCCTAAAAGATCAATTAATAATATTAATTTAGCAAAAGTTCATAATAAGGATACAGTAGTTATAGAAAAGAAAACTGGTAGGTTTGGCAACAGAAGTTCATTTAACAAATCTTTATCAAATAAAGATGATAATTTTAGAAAAAGTAATTACACAAAACCAAAACCTTCCAATTTTTCAAGACCAATATTTCCTTCAAAAAATGACAATGAAAAACGAAAACTTGCTGAACAAAGAGCAACAAGAAGACTTAAAGGTGATACACCTTATAAAGAACCAAAAGGTAAAATTGGTTCAAAAAAAAGAGAACTAAAACTGACTATTTCAAGAGCTTTAAGTGATACAATAGAAACAAGAACAAGGAGTTTGGCCGCTATCAAAAGGGCAAAACTTAAAGAAAATAGAGATCAAAAAAAAGATCAGTCAAAAGAAAACTTCAAGCCAGTTAAAAGAGAAGTACATATTCCAGAAATTATTACAATTAGAGAGTTAGCCAATCGAATGGCAGAACAATCAAGCAGTATCATAAAACATTTATTAGGTATGGGTGTTACAGCAACAATAAATCACTCAATAGATTCTGATACCGCTGAATATTTAGTAAAAGAGTTTGGACACGTACCAATTAGGGAAACTAAAGCAGAAGAAATTATTAAAAAAATAAAAGAGACTAAATCAGAAAATTTAAAAAATCGTCCACCAATTATAACTGTGATGGGACATGTAGATCATGGAAAAACTTCTTTACTAGATGTTTTAAGAAGTACTAATGTTGTTTCGGGAGAATTTGGAGGCATTACCCAACATATTGGAGCTTACCAAATTGATTATAATTCAAACAAACTTACTTTTATTGATACTCCTGGTCATGCAGCATTTACTGAGATGAGGGCAAGAGGATCAAAATTAACAGACATAGTTGTTTTGGTAGTTGCCGCAAATGATGGGGTTAAACCTCAAACTGTGGAGTCAATTAAGCATGCTAAAGCAGCGAAAGTTCCAATAGTAGTTGCAATCAATAAATGTGATTTACCAGATTCTGACCCACAAAAAGTTAAAAACCAATTACTTGAACATGAACTAATTGCTGAAGAATTATCAGGGGATACTTTAATGGTTGAAATTTCAACAAAAACTAAAAAAAATCTAGATAAATTAATTGAATCAATAGTATTGCAAGCTGAAATATTAGATTTAAAAACCGATTATGAAACTAAGGCAACTGGAATTGTTCTTGAATCTAAAATTGATACTGGCAGGGGCCCCATAGCCACAGTCATAATTACATCTGGAACTCTAAGAAAAGGTAATTACTTTGTGAGTGGTTCAAAATGGGGAAAAACAAGAGCCTTAATAAATGATCTAGGAAAAAATACTGATGAAGCTTTACCATCTTCGCCTATTGAAATATTAGGAATAAATGGAGCGGCAAAATCAGGTGATGATTTCATAGTTTTAGACACAGAGAAAGAAGCAAAATCTTTGTCTGATGCAAGAGTAAATGAGAAAAAATATGGCAAAAATTCGCTTACTTTTGTGACACAAGAGTCAGCTTTTAAAGATAAAGTTTCCAAAGAGTTAAATATAATAATAAAATCTGATGTTCATGGATCTTCTGAAGCGTTAAAAAGTGCAATTAATCAAATTAAACATGAAGAAGTTAAGCCAAAAATTATTTTATCAGATATTGGAATGATAACAGAAACCGATATTTCTTTAGCTAAAGCGTCAAATGCTGCAGTAATAGCATTTAATGTAAAGCCTAGCAAAGAAGCAAAAAAAAAAGCTGAAAGAGAAAAAATAACAATTTCTTCGTATAACATAATATATGAAGCTTTAGATTATATTAAAAAAAAAATGTCAGGCTTATTAGCACCAGATATTGAAGAAAAAATAATTGGTTCAGCTGAAATTCTTGAAATATTTAAAGTTTCTAAAGTTGGTAAAGTTGCAGGATCAAAAGTTATAAATGGTGAAATTACTAATGATTCTAATGCAAGAATAATAAGAGATGGCAGTATTATATATAATGGTAAAATTAACACTATTTATAGAGAAAAAAATGAAGCCAAACAAGTGAGTGCTGGTCTAGAATGTGGAATAACTCTTAAAGATTTTAATGACTATCAAAAAAAAGACATAATAGAAGTATTTAACTCACTAACAACTGAGAGAATGATATAATGAAAAATAAATTAGGAAGATCAATATCTCAAAGACAGCTTCGTATAGGGGAAATGATTAAGCAATCATTAGGAATGATTTTTGTTAGAAATGAAGCCAAAGTTCCTAATTTAGAGACTAACCATATTACTGTAACTGAAGTTAAAATGAGCCAGGACCTTAAGGTAGCAAAAGCATTTGTCTTACCTTTAGGAGGAAAAAATGCAGAAGAAACAGTGAATATTTTAAGAGAATTTTCATATTTGATAAGAAAAAAATTATCAGAGAAAATAACTATGAAGTTTTTACCGAAAATTTTATTTACAAAAGACGAATCTTTTGAATATGCGGAAAAAATCGAAAAATTAATAAAACAAATAAACAAATAGGAAATATTATGAAGAAAAAATTGGAAGAGCTTGCAATACATAAGAAAGACACTGGATCATCTGAAGTTCAAGTAGGATTATTAACAGAAAAGATTGAAAATCTTTCAAAACATATTAAAAAATTTAAAAAGGACAAACATTCTTCGGTTGGACTTTTAAAAGCAGTGAATAAAAGAAAAAAATTGTTAGACTATTTAAAAAAAAATAAAATAGATTCTTACAAAAATGTATTAACAAAATTAAATTTAAGGAAATAAATGTTTAAAATTTATAAAAAAGAATTATTAGTAGGTGGAAAAAAAATTACCCTAGAAACAGGTAAAATTGCTAGACAAGCTGATGGAGCAGTAATTGCTCAGTGTGGGGAAACAGTAGTTATGGCAACAGTTGTAGGTGCAAAAAAAGTTAATCCAGAAGTTGATTACTTTCCTTTATCAGTAAATTACCAAGAAAAATATTATTCTGCCGGTAAAATACCTGGAGGATATTTTAAAAGAGAAGCAAGACCAACTGAAAGTGAAACTTTAATTTCAAGGTTAATTGATAGACCAATTAGACCTTTATTTCCTGAAGAATTTAGAAATGAAGTTCAATTGCTTCCAACTGTAATATCATACGATAAAGAAAATGAAGCTGACATTTTGTCAATAATAGCTTGTTCAGCTGCATTATCGATTTCTGGCATGCCATTTTTAGGTCCAGTCGGTGCGTCACGAGTTGGATATATTGATGGAAAATATATTCTTAATCCATCTAAATTAGAATTAGAGAAATCTAGATTAGATCTTGTTGTAGCTGGAACAAAGGATGCTGTTTTGATGGTTGAATCAGAAGCAAATGGCTTAACCGAAGAAGAAATGCTTAATGCTGTAAAATTTGGACATGAAAATTTTGTTCCAGTGATTAAAATGATAGAAGAATTGGCCAAGGAATGCAGAAAACCCGAGTGGTCTATTGAAAAGAAAGATTTATCTGAAGTTAAAGAAACTTTAGAGGCGACCTTTACAGAGGATTTAAAGAAAGCTTTTGCTACAAAGGACAAACAAGATAGGTCAAATCAAATTTCAGAAATAACTGATAAAGCCAAAAAAATTTTTGAAGAAGATGAAAATTTTACAGAGCTAGATATTAATTATGAATTAAAAAATTTAGAAAAAAGAATTGTTCGAACCAATATATTAAAAAAGAAAAGTCGTATTGATGGCAGAGGGTTGTCAGATGTAAGACCAATAATGTGCGAAGTTGGAATTTTACCAAGAACCCATGGATCTGCATTGTTTACAAGAGGAGAAACGCAAGCAATAGTTACTACTACACTTGGAACTTCAGAGGATGAACAGAGAATAGAAACATTAGATGGATTGATTAGAGAAAGATTTATGCTTCATTATAATTTTCCCCCATTTTCAGTTGGAGAAACTGGCAGAATAGGAACTGGTAGAAGAGAAATAGGACATGGAAAATTAGCTTGGAGAGCTATAAAATCATCTTTACCTTCAAAAGAAAGCTTTCCTTATACATTCAGAATTGTTTCTGAAATCACAGAGTCCAATGGTTCTTCATCAATGGCAACAGTATGTGGTACTTCATTATCGTTAATGGATGCGGGCGTTCCAATTAAAGAACCTGTTGCAGGTATAGCTATGGGATTAATTAAAGAAGGAAAAGAATTTAGGGTATTATCTGATATTTTAGGTGATGAAGATCATTTGGGAGATATGGATTTTAAAGTAGCAGGAAACAAAAACGGCATTACATCTTTACAAATGGATATAAAGATTACTGGAATTACTTTTGAAATTATGCAGCAAGCTCTTGATCAAGCTAAAAATGGACGAATTCACATATTAGGAGAAATGAATAAAGCTTTAGATAAATCTAGAAAAGATATGTCTAAACATACGCCTAAAATGGAAAAAATTACTGTTGATAAAAAAGAAATTGCTACCGTGATAGGAAAAGGTGGAGCCACAATTAGAGAGATAGTAGAAAAATCAGGAGCAAAAGTCGATGTGAACGATGAAGGAGTAGTAACAGTTGCGGCACCAGACGAAAAATCAAGAAATATTGCTTTAAAATTTATTAAAGACCTTACTGCTAAAGCTGAAATGAATAAAATTTATAACGGAAAAGTTATAAAAATTATGGAATTCGGAGCTTTTGTTAATTTTTTAGGCAAACAAGATGGTCTTGTTCACATATCAGAGTTAGCTAACAAAAGAGTCGCCAAAGTTACTGATGTTGTAAAAGAAGGTGATGAAGTTAAGGTTAAAGTTATTGGTTTTGATAGAGGAAAAGTAAAATTATCTATTAAAGCAGCTCTTTAATTATTATTACGAAATATTTTTGGGATTAGGCATGCCAACTTTGTTGTATCCTGCATCAACATAATGTATTTCACCAGTAACTGCTCCTGCAAGATCACTTAATAGGTATAAAGCTGATTTGCCTATATCATCAATATCCACATTTTTTTTCAGCAATGAATGATCTTCACTCCATTTATATAAAAATTTTGCATCACCAATAGCTGACGCAGCTAAAGTCTTAATAGGACCTGCACTTATAGCATTTACTCTAATTTTTTTTTCACCCAGATCTCGTGCTAAATATTTTACACTTGTTTCAAGAGCTGATTTACATACACCCATTACATTGTAGTTTGGAATCACTTTTGTAGATTCATATGTAAGTGTAAGCATGCTTCCACCTTCTTTCATGATTTTAGAAGCTTCTTTTGCAACCTCTGTAAAAGAAAAGCAAGAAATTAACATGCTTTTTAAAAAATTATCTCTAGTGGTATTGAGGTATTCACCAGATAATTCTGACCTATCAGAAAATGCTATAGCATGAACTACAAAATCTATTTGTCCCCACCTATTTTTAATATCTTCAAATAATTTAATTATCTCATCTTTATTTTCAACATTACAACTTAAAGTAAAATTTGACTTTAATGATTCAGCTAAAGGAATCACTCTTTTTTTTAAAGCTTCTCCCAAATATGTAAATGCTAATTCAGCACCATTCTCAGCAAGTTTTTTTGATATTCCCCATGCGATTGATCTTTCATTTGCTACACCCATTATTAAGCCTTTTTTACCTTTCATCAAATTCATCTATTTAGCCTTTTCAAATATCAAAGTTGCATTTGTTCCACCAAAACCAAAACTATTAGACATTATTGCATTTAAATTAACATCTTTTTCAACTTTAGTTACAATTGGAAATTTTTCCGCTCCTTCATCCATATCACTTATATTTGCTGAAGCAGATATAAAATTATTTTTCATCATAATTAAACTATAAATCGCTTCATGTACCGAAGTGGCTCCTAAAGAATGTCCGGAAAGTGATTTTGTTGAACTTATTTTTGGTATTTTGTCTTTAAAAACTTTTTCCACAGCATTAAGTTCTGTGATATCTCCTACAGGAGTAGAAGTTCCATGAGTATTTATATAGTCAATTTTATTTTTACTTGTGCTTAAAGCCATATTCATACATCTCTCAGCCCCTTCACCCGAAGGTGCAACCATATCATAACCATCAGAAGTAGCTCCATAACCAGTTATTTCAGCATATATTTTCGCTCCTCTTGCTTTTGCATGTTCATATTCTTCCATGACTAAAACACCTCCTCCACCAGATATTACAAATCCATCTCTGGTTTTATCATAAGGTCTTGAAGCTTTTTCTGGAGTATCATTATATTTTGATGATAGTGCAGTCATAGCATCAAACATAGCTGTTAAAGCAAAATGAACTTCATCACTGCCACCTGCAAAAATTATTTTTTGTTTTCCTAATTGAATTAGTTCCATAGCATTTCCAATACAGTGTCCACTTGTAGCGCAAGCAGAACTTATAGTGTAATTAACTCCCTTTATTTTAAATGGAACTGCCAATGTAGCTGAGGCAGTACTGGCCATTGTTCTAGGAACAATAAACGGTCCCATTTTTTTTGGATTTTTTTCTCTAGTTTTGTCAGCTGCTAAAATAACATTTTCAATTGATGGACCACCAGATCCCATAATCATGCCAGTTGAAATATTACTTATATCTTTTTCTTCTAGCCCAGAGTCTTTTACTGCTTCATTCATCGAAACATAATTGTAGGCAGATCCATCGCCCATGAACCTTATTACTTTCCTATCAACATGATCTTCAAGTTTGATATTTGGTTTACCATGGATGTTACTTTTTAAGTTAAATTCTTTGTATTCTTCACAAAATGAAATTCCTGACTTAGTATTTAATAAAGATTGAAAAACCTCTTCTTGATTATTTCCTAAACATGAAACAACTCCGATACCTGTTATAACAACTCTTTTCATTATTTAAACAATCCAACCTTTAAATTTTCAGCTGTATATATTTTTTTTTCATCAGCTTTAAGAATGCCATTTGCCAAGCCTACTGTAGTACCTTCTTTTATGATAATTCTTTTCATATCTATTTCGTAAGTAGCCATCTTAACCTTTTTTAGAACCTCTCCTGTAAATTTTACAGAATTAACACCTAGGGCTCTTCCTTTTCCAGGTTTTCCTAACCAACCCAAATAAAAACCAACCAGTTGCCACATTGCATCTAATCCTAGACAACCTGGCATAACTGAATCATCTTTAAAATGACACTCAAAGAACCACAAACTATCTTTTATGTCTAGTTCAGCTTTTATTAATCCTCTTTTAAAAGTACCTTTATTTTCGCTAATTTCAGTTATTCTGTCAAACATCAGCATCGGAGGAAGAGGCAATCTTGCATTTCCTGGCCCAAAAAGTGCTCCATTGCCGCAGTTAATTAAATCTTCATAGCTAAATGATGATTTTTTCTCCATAAATTTAAACCTTAATACTTTATTTGTTTAAATTATAATATACAAATACTCTATAATTGTTATAAATGGGGCAAAAAAATGAGCAATAACGACACTTTCATTCAAAAACTAAGATGTTCTGGCTTGAGGCCAACAAAGCAAAGAATTAAAATTTGCAAGACGTTGTTTGATAGAAATAACACTTTTCATTTTTCAATCGCGGATCTAGCCAAAATTTTGGAGAGCAAATCAAGTAGAAAAATTTCACTTGCGACAATTTATAATACTATTCACTCTTTTAAAAAAAAGGGTTACATAAAAGAGATCTCAATCACTAGTGATAAAAATTATTATGATACAAACGTATCAAATCATCATCATTTTTTTAATGAAAGCACAAATGAACTTATTGACTTACATGATGACGATGTAGAAAAAGTGAGGTTAAAAAAAACCCTACCAGGCAAGAAAATTAAATCTATCGAAATTCTAGTTAAAATTGCAAATAACAAATAAAATCAAATATTAAAAAATCATTAAATTAAAATTAAAATAGATTAGAAATATTCTAATCTATTGACTCTAGTTTATAATACTTATAAATTTATTGTTATATGAGTGAGCAATCAAAATGTCCGTTTACAGGAGCAGGAACACCTGCAAAATTTCCAACCGGAAAAGGTACTTCAAATAGAGATTGGTGGCCAAATAGTTTAAATCTAAAAATTTTAAGTCAACATTCTTCGTTAGTTAACCCTATGGACAAAAAATTTAATTATGCAAAAGAATTTAAAAAACTTAACCTTAAGACATTAAAAAAAGATTTACATAAATTGATGACGGATTCTCAAGATTGGTGGCCTGCTGATTATGGTCATTATGGAGGACTTTTTATTCGATTAGCATGGCATGCCGCAGGAACTTATAGGACTGGTGATGGGCGTGGAGGAGCTGGAACTGGAAATCAACGTTTTGCCCCATTAAATAGTTGGCCAGACAATGTTAATTTAGACAAAGCAAGATTATTACTTTGGCCTATTAAAAAGAAATATGGTAAAAAAATTTCATGGGCTGATCTATTCATTCTAGTTGGAAACGTGGCTCTAGAGTCAATGGGATTTAAAACTTTTGGCTTTGGAGGAGGTCGAGATGATATTTGGGAACCCGAAGAAGATATTTACTGGGGATCAGAAAAAGAGTGGCTTGGCGTTAATCGTTACAGTGGTAAGCGAGATCTTGAAAATCCTTTAGGAGCATCTCATATGGGATTAATTTATGTAAATCCACAAGGTCCTGATGCTAATCCAGATCCTCTTTTAGCTGCTCATGATATTCGTGAAACTTTTGGACGTATGGCAATGAATGACTACGAAACAGTTGCTCTTATTGCTGGCGGACATACTTTTGGAAAATCCCATGGCGCTGCACCTGAGTCGCATAAAGGTCCTGAGCCTGAGGGATCAAAAATTCAAGAACAGGCTACTGGCTGGAACAGTAATTATAAAAGTGGTAAAGGAGTAGATACTATTAGCAGTGGACTAGAAGGTGCCTGGACACAAAATCCTAAAAAATGGGATATGGGTTATTTTGATAATTTGTTTAACTATGAATGGCAATTAACAAAAAGTCCGGCAGGCGCACATCAGTGGACACCAAAACAAAATGGTAGCGCTATAACAATGGTTCCTGATGCGCATGACAAATCTACAAAACATCCTCCTATGATGTTAACAACAGACCTTTCTATGAGAATGGATCCTGAATATGAACCAATTTCTAGAAACTTTCATAATAATCCAGATGAGTTTGCAGATGCGTTTGCTAGAGCTTGGTTTAAACTGACACATCGTGATATGGGGCCTCGTGCATGTTATTTGGGCCCAGAAGTTCCAAAGGAAGAATTGATATGGCAAGATCCTATACCAAAAGTCAAATATAAACTTAAAAATAAAGATATTAATATTATTAAAACAAAAATATTAAAATCAGGACTTTCTATTTCTCAGCTAGTTTCTACAGCTTGGGCTTCTGCATCAACTTTTCGTGGTTCAGATAAAAGAGGTGGAGCTAATGGAGCACGAATTAGACTTGAGCCACAAAAAGATTGGGAAGTAAATAATCCTCCTGAACTGTATAAAGTTCTTAAAACTTTAGAAAAAATACAAAGGAGTTTTAATACTAAGGGTAAAAATATTTCTATGGCTGACCTGATTGTACTAGGTGGTTGTATAGGAATTGAAAAAGGCGCTAGAAAAGCTGGTCACAAGGTTACAGTTCCATTTACACCAGGCCGTGGAGATGCATCACAAGATCAAACAGATACATATTCTTTTGGTTTACTTGAACCGAAAGCAGATGGATTTAGAAACTATATTACAAAAATATCTAATGGATCAGGAAAAAAACCTACTGTGTCAGCTGAAGAAATGTTAGTTGATAGGGCACAGCTAATGAAACTTACAGCACCTGAAATGACAGTTCTTGTTGGTGGTATGCGCGTATTAAATACAAATTTTAACAAGTCAAAACACGGTATATTTACAAAAAAATCAGAGACTCTTACAAATGATTTTTTTGTTAACTTGCTTGATATGAGTACAAAATGGAAAGAAGTTTCTAAAGAAGAAGATTTATTTGAAGGAAGAGATCGTAAAACAAACAAAGTTAAGTGGACAGGTACTCGTGTTGATCTTATATTTGGGTCAAATTCTCAACTAAGAGCAATAGCTGAAGTTTATGCATGCGAAGATTCAAAACCAAAATTTATTGCTGATTTTATATCTGCTTGGACAAAAGTAATGAATCTAGATAGATTTGATTTAAATTAAAATTTTATTTAATATTTCCCCATACATTGTCAGCTATTATCCAGCCTAAATAATTTTCTATTTTAACTCTACACCATTTAATTTTGCATTTTTTTACTAACAAAAGTCTACCTTTAGCAATTTTTAATATTGGTTTTGAATATTTGGTTGGCTTTGAAAATAATATTTGATTTTCCAATAAAATAAAAGATTCACCCTTTTTGAGCTGTGAAGTATGGATCCAACCACTATTATTTTTGAAGTCTATTATTCTTCTAAAATTTTCTTTTTTATCAATAACTTTAATAGGTAGATATTTCTTTTTATAAATATATTTAATTGGATAATCAAAACCTGGTCCATATCTAACATTAACTTTATTATTTTTAAGCATTAAAAAATGGCTATTTTCCTTAGCAAATATATTTGTATGAAAAATAAAAGTTAATAAAAATAAAATTATTAATTTTTGCATACGCATTTCTTTTTTTTATTGAAATATACTTTTCTGAAATTTAATGAAAGTAAGTTTATTATTAAAATACATTTATTAAGATCCTTTCCAATTTTTAAAATCTTTTTTAAAACTTCGTTTGCTTGAATATTTCCAATAGTTCCTGCAACCGGTCCCATAATACCTTCTGCTTCACAGTTTAATATTTCATCAGAAGGCTCAGACTGATAAAAACATTTTAAACATGGACTTTTTTTATTTTTAAAGTCAAAAGTAAAAACATGCCCATCAAACTTGTTAATAGCACCAACAATTAAAATTTTTTTATGTTTTATTGAATATTTGTTAAGTAAAAATTTTGTTTTAAAATTATCCGATCCATCAACAATTATATCAAAACTTTTAATAATATTTTTAAAGTTTTTTTCTGTGATTTTTTTGTTAAAAGTTTTTACTTTTATTAAGGGATTTATTAATTCAATTTTTTTTTTAAGTATACTTACTTTAAACTTTCCAACGTCTTTTGAATTATATAAAGATTGTCTGTGAATATTTGAGAGATTAACTTTATCAAAGTCAGCAATACCAATTCTACCTACTCCAGCTCTACTTAGATAATCAGCTATAGGTGAACCCAAACCTCCAGCACCAACTATTAAAACTTTTGAGTTACATATAGCTTTTTGACCAATAACGCCAACATCTTTAAGTACAATTTGTCGAGAGTATCTTTCAATAAAGTTTTTATTTAAACTCTTTTTCATTTTCCAGTAGATCCAAACCCTCCTACTCCTCTTTGCGTATCTGGTAGATTATCTACCTCTTCAAAATCTATTTTTACAATGGGTACAAGAACTATTTGAGCTATTCGATCTTTATTTTTTACGATAAATTCTTCACTACCATGATTAAATAATATTACTTTTATTTCTCCTCTATAATCACTATCAATTGTACCTGGAGTATTTAAAACACTAATATTTGATTTTGCAGCAAGTCCTGAACGAGGTCTTATTTGTATTTCAACATCATTTGGCATTGCTAAAGATATTCCTGTTGAAATTAAAGCAGATTTTTTTGGAGTAATCTTAATAGGTTCTTTAACAAAAGCCATTAAATCCATTCCTGAAGAACCTTTTGTTTTATAAGTCGGCAGTTCAACTTGTGGATCAAGCTTTTTGACTAAAACTTTTACCATTAAATTAATTTAATTGAGATATGACTTTTTTTACTATTTTATCAGCCAAAAGTGATTTTTCCATTTTTGGAAGCTTTTCTTTTTTCATATTATTATAAAAAATAGACACTTCATTAAAATCTGAATTAAATCCTATTGAAGAATCAGATACATCATTAGCAATTATCCAGTCACAATTTTTTTCTGATAACTTTATTTTTGAATTTTTATCTAAGTTATTTGTTTCAGCTGCAAAACCAATAACAATTTTTGGCCTAAGAGAATTATGGTTAGATATATGACTTAAAATATCTATATTTTTTTCTAAACTTAAATCAATATTTTCTCCTTTTTTAATTTTCTCTTTTTCTTTATTTTTTACTTTATAGTCTGCAACTGCAGCTGAAAAAATAGCTACATCTGCAGGAAGATTTTCTAAAGTTGCATTAAACATTTCTTCAGCAGAATTTACACTAATTAAATTAACACCTAAAATTTTATCTAAATTTGTGGGACCAGAAATTAATGTAGTTTGAAATCCATTTTTATTTAAAGATTTTGCAATTTCATAACCTTGTTTTCCACTTGATTTATTTGAAATATATCTAACTGGATCAATATATTCATGAGTTGGTCCAGCTGTAACTAAAGCTTTAAACTTTTTATTTTTTTTTATGTTTTGAAAATATTCATTTAAATAATTAATTGTGTTTAGTGGTTCAGTCATTTTTCCCTCTCCATATTCTCCACACGCCATATCTCCAATCTCAGGTCCTATGACCTGATAGCCAAAATTCTTTAACTTTTGTAAATTTTCTTTAGTTGAAGGATGTTCCCACATTCTGACATTCATTGCAGGTGCTAAAAAAATGCTTTTATTTGAAGCCAATATTACTGTTGACGCTAAATCATTAGAAGAACCAGTACTTAACTTAGAAATTGTATTAGCAGTTGCTGGTGCAACCAAGATTAAATCACACCATCTAGACAAGGATATGTGATCCATTTTGGACTCACTTTCATGGCTAAATAAATCATCATAAACTTTTTCTTGTGAGAGAGAGGTTACTGATAAAGGTGTAACAAATTCTTTAGCACTTTTTGTAAGAATACATTTTACAGTAGCTCCATGTTTTTTTAACAATCGAATAATTTCTAAGCTTTTATAAGCTGAGATTCCGCCAGATATAATTAGTAATATTTTTTTGTTTGCAATATTATCCATAAAAATGAATTAAAATACTAATAGTCCCAAAATTACAAGTAATAATAAACCAATTACAGTCTGGTTTCTTAGAGTTATCATTTCTGATTTTTTTTCGTTTAATGCTAAAAATGAGTTTGAATTTTGTGGTATTTGTCCACTAGCAAAATATGTTAATGCATGATTTGCCTTATCCATAATTTCTGGAAGTTCTGGTAATCGTTTAATTACTTCAGTAGTATTTTTAATAGTTTCATTTAAAGAATTTATTGGATCTTTGGTTTCTTTAAGCCAATTTTCTAAAACTGGTCTTGAAGTTTCCCAAATATTAGTTTCGGGATTTAATTTTCTTGCAACACCTTCCACAACTACCATTGTTTTTTGCAATAATAATAATTGTGGCTGTGTTTGCATATTAAATTTTTCAGTAATTTCAAATAATTGTTTTAATAAATTTCCTCCAGATATATCTTTAACGGATTGTCCAAAAATTGGTTCTCCTATTGATCTAAGAGCCTGAGCAAATTCATCGATTGAAACATTTTTTGGAACTAATCCAGCAATTAAATGAACTTCAGCAACTTTTTTGTAATCTCTTTTTACAAATCCAAATAAAATTTCTGCTAAATATCTTTTATTTAATTTATCTAATCTGCCCATTATGCCAAAATCAACTGGAATAATTTCGCCGCTTTTATTAATAAATAAATTTCCTTGATGCATATCAGCGTGAAAAAAACCATCTCTAATAGCATGTCTTAAAAAGTGTTGTATAATGTCAGAAGCAAGTATTTTAGTATTAATATTCCTTTTCTCTAAATCTTCTTTTTCTCTTATAGATACTCCATCAATCCACTCTAAAGTTAATATATTTTCAGTTGTAAAATTCCAAAAAATTTTTGGAACATTAAAACCAATATCATTTTTTGTATTTTCTAAAAATTCATTTGCAGCAGCTGCTTCAAATCTTAAATCTAGTTCAAGATTTGTAATTTCTTTCAACAAAAAAACAACTTCAACAAGTTTTAATCTTTTCGTTTTTTTTAGAGTTCCTTCAATAATAAAAGCTAAAAGCATTAATGCATCAATTTCTTCATTAAAAATTTTTTTTATATTTGGTCTTAATATTTTAACTGCTATATCTTTTATTGTTCCATTGTCATCTAACTGAGCTTTGTGTACCTGTGCAATTGATGCTGCAGCAACTGGTTCACTTATATTAATCAAGGAATTGAAATTACTTTCTCCAAGCTCTTTTTTCATAATTTTTTTTGCCTTATCAGATGGAAATGGAGGAAGTTTATCTTGAAGATTTTCTAATTGTGTAGCAATTTCATTGCCAATGATATCAGGTCTCGTAGATAAAAACTGACCAAGTTTAATAAAAGTTGTTCCCATTTCTTGAATAGAACTACACAATCTTTCTTCTTCACTTAAATTTTTTTCTTGTAATTTATTTGACCTAGAAAAAGAAAAAGATAGCAAATAGGAAAATAACTTAACTGTTTTAGGCATCTCATGAAATTTTGAAATAACTTTTATTAAATCTGATTGAGCTAATTTTCTTGCTATTTTGAATAAGGTTAAAATTTTTTTTAGCATTATATTTTCCAGCCAGAATGTATGGCTACAATACCACCACTTAAATTTCTATACTTGCATTTGGTAAAATTATTTTTGTTCATTAATTCAATTAATTCATTTTGATTAATAAAATTTTCAATACTTTCAACAAGGTATTCGTAAGGTTTTTTTTCACCAACAACTGCTTTTCCTATATATGGAATTAACTTACTATATTTTTTATAAAAATCGTTAAGATAAAAATTTTGAACTTTTGAAAATTCTAGACATAAGAACCTACCACCAGGTTTTAAAACTCTATGGGCTTCTTTTAGAGATTTATTAATATTTTTAGTATTTCTAAGGCCAAAACTTATAGTATAATAATCAAAATAATTATCTGGAGCTGGAATTTTTTCAGCAATTCCCTTTTTCCATTTTACATTCTTATGTTTTTTTAATCTTTCAATCCCTTTTTTTAACATTTTGAGGTTAGGATCTATCAGCAGTACTTCTCCCTCATAGTTAGTATTTTCTAAAAAAAGTTTACCTACATCACCAGTTCCACAGGCTACATCTATAAGTTTTTTTTTTGGATAAGGTGCCATCCAATTAATTAAATCTTTTTTCCACAATCTATGTGCTCCCAGGGACATAAAATCATTCATTAAGTCATATTTGTCATATACTTTGTCAAATACTTTTTTAACTAATCCCTTTTTATTTTGAAGATATTGGCGCATGGTAAATAAAATATTTATATGAGATAATATAGTAGGAAATGCCAGAATTACCAGAAGTTGAGATTGTTAAACAGTCGCTAGATAATAAGATAAAATTTCAAAGAATCATAAAAGTATTAGTAAGAAATAGAAATTTAAGATTTAAAATTCCCAAAAGTTTTGAGTTTTTTTTAAAAGATAAAAAAATCAATAAAATATCCCGTAAATCAAAATATTTAATTTTTCATTTAAATAACAAGACCTTTTTTATAATGCACTTAGGTATGTCAGGAACTGTACACTTAATAAGTAAAAAAAATAATTATAAAAATACTAATACAAGTTTTTATGGCTTTCCAAATTTACCAATAAAACATAACCATGTTTCAATTTATTTTGAGAAATATCATTTTATTTATAACGATCCACGAAGATTTGGCTTTATTAAGATTGCAAAAAGCAAAAAGGATTTGTCAAGCTTTTTTATAAACATTGGTCCAGAACCTCAAAATAAAAAGTTTACTATTAATTATATTTCTAATTATTTTAAGAATAAAAAAAAAAATATTAAAGGTTTTCTTTTAGATCAAAAATTTGTTTCCGGAATTGGAAATATATATGCGAATGAAATTCTTTATCACTGTAAAATAGACCCAATTAAAAAAGTAAAAAATCTTCAGAAATCAGAAATAAAGAAAATAAAGTATTTTTCAAAGTTTGTTTTAAAAAATGCTATAAAAAAAGGAGGATCTAGCATTAGGGATTTTAAAAATATTAAAGGTCAAAATGGTAGCTATCAAGACGAGTTCAAAGTATACAATAGAGAAAAATTAAATTGTTTAAAAAAAGATTGTTATGGAAAAATTAAGAAAAAATTTATTTCAAATAGGTCAACTTTTTTTTGTAATAGCTGCCAAAAATAAATAATTATTTTATTGACCCATCTATATTCTCTAGCTATATAACTGGCCCTATGGCAAATACAAAATCAGCTATAAAAAGAATTAGAAGAATATCAAGACAGACAATTGTTAATAAAGCAAGAAAAGGTAAGTTTAAAAATGCAATAAAAAAAATGAACTTATTATTAGGCTCAAAGAAAAAAAAAGAAGCTTTAGCTTTTTTACCAGCATTAAATTCAGAATTAATGAAAGTTGCTAAAACAGGTATTATAAAAAAGCAAAATGCGTCAAGAAATATTTCTAGAATTACAAGAAAAATTAATTCTCTTTAGAAACAAAAGAGTCCACTTGTAGTTGATTCAATT